>DATJVE010000215.1:0-6813 GCA_035501975.1 Pseudolabrys sp. | reverse complement strand
GCGCCTCAGTCCGCTAGCGTGGTGCCATGGCCGAAACCGTTGTTGCCTCGCAGGTGTCCGCCGTCGCCTCGCCGCTGCGCCTGTCCTACGTCGCCGCCGCGCTGCTCGCCGTGGCGGTCATGATCGCTGCGATCCTCGGCGAGAGCCTGTGGTTCCTCAATTTCGTGCACGTGATGGCCGGCGCGCTGTGGACCGGCATCGACCTGTTCATGGGCTTCGTCATCGGGCCGGTGCTGCGCAAGGTTTCGCTCGACACGCGGCGCGCCATGATCGCCGGCATCATCCCGCGCACGCTCATCCTGATGCCGACGCTGTCGGCGATCACCTCGACCGCCGGCTGGTTCCTGGCGGTGCGGCTCGGCTTTCTTGACCTCGCCTATCCGCAGTTCTGGTGGGTGATCGCGGCGCTCTTCATCGTCAGCGTGCTCACGGTCCAAGGGCTCGGCTATCTCTTGCCGATGAATCTCAAGCTTTATTTCGAGATCCAGAAGTCAAACCCCGATCCCGCCAAGCTGCAGCGCTGGATGCGCACTTACGTGCGCGTCGTCGCCGTGCAGGGCACCATGCAGGTCGCCATCATCATCGTGATGGCGCGTTTCGCTACCGGGTTCTAGGGCCTAAATGCCGTTTGCCCACGCCAGCGATGACCGCTTTTTCGACGACTACGTCGAAGGCGACGTGCACCGCTTCGGCAGCATCCTGGTCGAAGCCGACGAGATCGTCGCCTTCGCCAAGCTCTACGACCCGCAGTCGATCCACACCGATCCCGAAGCCGCCAAGAGCGGCCCGTTCGGCGGGCTGATCGCCAGCGGCTGGCTCACCTGCGGCCTGATGATGCGGCTCTATTACCAGCACTATCTCACGCATAATGCGAGCCTCGCCTCGCCCGGCCTCGACGAATTGCGCTGGCTCAAGCCGGTGCGCCCCGGCGACCGGCTGTCGGTTCAGGTGACCGTGCTCAAGGCGGCGCCGTCGCGGTCCAAGCCCGACCGCGGCGCGGTGACTTCGTTCGTCGAGGTGTTCAACCAGGCCGAGGAGGCGGTGATGAGCTTTCGGGTCGTCAATATCATCGCCCGGCGCCCGGGCGCCTAGACGCCCAAATACCGCTGCAGCATGTCCGGGTTGGCCTTGATTTCGGCCGCCGGGCCTTCGTGCACGATATGGCCGTTATTGATGATGTAGGCGCGCTGCGCGAGCGCCAGCGTCGCCGCGAGATTCTGCTCGACCAAAACGATGGTCTGGCCCTGCTCCACCAGCTTGCGGCAGGCCGCCATCAGGTCGCGCACGATCACCGGCGCCAGGCCCTCGAACGGTTCGTCGAGCAGGATCAGCTTGGGATCGCGGATGAGCGCGCGGCCGATCGCCAGCATCTGCTGTTCGCCGCCGGATAGGTCGGTGCCGCGGCTGCGCCGCCGCTCCTTCAGGCGCGGAAAGATCTCGTAGATGCGATCGATCGGCCAGGCCTTGGGCGCCGACAGGCTCGCCAGCACCAGGTTCTCCTCGACGTCGAGGCTGCCGAAGATGCGGCGGTCTTCCGGCACCAACTGCATGCCGGCCTGGGCGATGGCGTGCGCCGGCTTGCCAGCGACATCGACGCCGTCGAATGTGACCGCGCCGGCGCGCGGCTGCACCAGGCCCATCAGGCTTTTCAAGGTCGTGCTCTTGCCAGCGCCGTTGCGGCCGAGCAGCGCCACCACCTCGTGCGCCTCCACGCGCAAGGCCACGTCGAACAGGATGTGCGAATCCCCGTAATAGCTGTTGAGACCGCTGACCTCGAGCAGGCTCATGGCGCCATCACTCCGCCAAGATAGGCTTCCTGCACGGCCGCATCGCCCTTGATCTCTTCCGGCGTGCCTTCGACCAGCACGCGGCCCTCTTGCAGCACGGTTACCCGCTGCACCAATTCGAACAATGCATCCATGTCGTGATCGATGATGATCATGGTGCGGCCCTGGCTGATCGATTTGAGCAGCCTGACCGTCTCCGCCCGCTCCTGCGGGCTCATGCCGGCGAGCGGCTCGTCGAGCAGGAGCAGGCTCGGGTTCGAGGCGAGCGCCAGCCCGATTTCCAGGCGCCGCTTCTCGCCATAGGCCAGCGCCGAGACGGGCATATCGGTCCGCGCGGTGAGATTGACCAGCTCCAGCGTATGCTCGACCTGCTCGTTGAGACCCGGGATGCTGGCCGGACGGCGGAACAGATCGAGCCGAAACTGGCCGCGCAGCGCCGCCAATACGGCGATGGTGATATTCTCGCGCACCGTCAGCCGGTTGAATAGCTGGTTGACCTGGTAGCTCTTGGTCAGGCCGAGCTGGCAGACCTGCGTCACGCCGAAGCCGGTGATGTCCTTGCCGTCGAACGTGATCGAACCCGCGGTCGGCGGTAGCTCGCAGGTCAGCATCTTGAAGAAGGTGGTCTTGCCCGCGCCGTTCGGTCCGATGATGCCTCGCAGTTCGCCGCGCTTGACCGTGAAGTTGATGTGGTCATTGGCGGTGACGCCGCCGAAGCGCTTGGACAAGCCGGAGGCCTCGAGGATCGGGCCGGTGAAGCCTTCGGGCGCGCGGCGGCGCAAGGCGTCGGGGACCGCCGCGGCGGCGTTGGCCGACTGCGGCAGCGCCGCGGCGCCGACAGCCGGCACATCGTCCGGCTCGGGCATGGTTGCCCGCCGTCCGGCGGCCAGCACGACGAGATCGCCGAGACCGCCGACGATGCCGCGCCGCAGGAAGCAGACCAGCAGCACGAAGACGAGCCCCAGGACCAGCTTCCAGGTCGCGCCGAGGTGCAACGTGGTCTGGAAAAAGTCGCTGAGATAGAGCCACACCGCGGCGCCGACCAGCGGTCCGAACAGCGTACCGGCGCCGCCGATGGCGGTCTGCATGACGAGCTGGCCCGAGGTCTCGAAGGTGAAGGCCTCCGGCGGCATGAACCCTTGCATGATGCCGAGCAGGCCGCCGGCAAAGCCGGCATAGGCGGCGGCGACGACGAAGGCCGTGAGCTTGTAACCGTGAACACTGTGGCCGAGCGCCGCGGCGCGCCGCGGATTATCGCGGATCGCGCTCAGAATCGCGCCGACTGGGGAGCGCACGATGCGCAGCGCAATCACGATGCCGACGAAATAGCAGACCGCCAGCAACATGTAGAGCGACTGGTCGCTGTCAAATTTGACGGTGGTGAAGCCGAGATTGAAGACCGGTGTCGGCACGCCGGGCAGGCCGTTTTCGCCGCCGGTGTAATCGGACAGCGGGTTGAACTCGATGAAATAGAACATCTCCGCAATCGCCACCGTGATCATGGCGAAGTAGATGCCGGTGCGCCGCAGTGCGATCAGCCCGATCAGATAGCCGACGACCGCCGCCACGACCGTGCCGATGAACACCGCCGTCATCACGTGGGGAAAGTTCATCACCGTCATCAGATATGCGGCGAACATGCCGCCGGTGCCGAAAAATGTCGATTGGCCGAACGACAGCAGGCCGGTGAAGCCGAACAGAATGTCGAAGCCGATGCCGAACAGCCCCCAGACCAGGATGCGATTGATGGTGGCGGGCGCAAACCCGAGATGCGGCAGCACGAACGGCGTGGCGATCAGAGCGGCCGCCGTCAGCGTCTCGACCAGCAAGGGACGTTTTCTGACCATCAGATGAGCGCGTTCATTCGCGGCCGGCCGCGCCGAGCAGGCCGTAGGGGCGGAGCACCAGCACCAACGTCATCGCCGCGAACAACATGACGTAGGAGTAGCCGGGGTTGAACATCGAGGTGATGCTGATGATCTCGCCGGCGATCAGGCCGCCCAGCACGGCGCCGAGAAACGAGCCGACGCCGCCGATGACGACGACGACGAAGGTCTGCACCAGGATCGCCTCGCCGACGTCGGGCGCGATCGACACTACCGGCGCGTTGACGATGCCGGCAAAGCCGGCGGCCATGGCGCCGATGCCGAACACCAGCATGAACACCTTGTAGACGTCGATGCCGAGTGCATCGACCATGCCGGAATCCTCGATGCCGGCGCGCACGATCATGCCGATGCGGGTGCGGTAGAGAATGACATAGAGAACCAGCAGCGCGACGGCGACGATGCCGAGCAACGCGATGCGGTAGGTCGGATAGAACATGAACCCGAGATTGATGATGCCGACGAAGCCCGGCGGCGGCGGCACCGTCTTGGACAGACTGCCGAAAAAGAAGCGTACCGCCTCGACCAGAACGATGCCAATGCCGAAGGTCACGAGCAGCTGGTCTTCGCCCGGGCGGCTGTAAAAATAGCGGATGATGCCGCGCTCGATGATCACGCCGACCAGCATGACGAAGAGCGCGCCGGCGATGACGGCGACGATGAAGGAGCCGGTGTAGGTGTAGGCCATCCAGCCGGCATAGCCGCCGAGCATGAACATGGCGCCGTGCGCCAGGTTGAGCACGCCGAGCGTACCGTAAATGATCGTCAGCCCCGACGAGATCAGCGCCAGCAGTGCGCCGAGCACCAGGCCGTTGAAGCATTGCGAAATGAAATTAGGCCAGTTGACCACTGCAGATCTCGATTCTGATTAGCGTGTCCCGGGCGCAGCACAGCACGAAGTGGTGCGCTGCAGACCCGGGACCCCGGTTGAATTCTGAAGGAAACCGGGACCCCGCATCTGCGGTGCACCGTTTCACGGTGCACCGCGTGCGGGGAGCACGGCAGGATCAGGTATAGTCGCCGAGCTTGCAGCCGAACGCGTCCGGCTTTTGCATCAGCGGCGCGCCCGGCACCACCTCGGTGACCTCCCAGTAGTCTTCCTTGTTCTTCATCTGCTTCGGCGACTTGCCTTTGACGATGATGACCGGACGGACCAGTTGGTGATCCTCGGGACGGAAGTGCACTTCGCCAACGGTCGAGTCGAACTTCTCGCCCTTCTCATACTGCTTGATGACGTCCGGCGGATAGAAGGAGCCGGCTTCCGACACCATGCGCGCCCAGATGGCGAACTGCATATAGGAGTTGTTGGCGCCCCATTCGGGTTTGTAGCCGTATTTCTTGTCGAAGGCCGTGACGAACATCTTGGCGAGCGGATACTTGTCTTCCAGCGTCCACCAGAAGTCGGTGGCGGCAAAGACGCCTTCGGTGAGCTCCGGTCCCACTTCCTTGGCGAGGAACGGGATCTGGTAGGGCACCACCATCTTCATTTTCGGCGTCAGGCCGAACTGTTTGGCCTGCTGGATCGACAGCACGGCGTCGCGGCCCCAGTTCACGTTGATGATGAACTCGGCGCCGGAGTTGGCAATGTTGGTGAGGAACTGGCTGAAGTCCTGCGTGCCGAGCTTGGAGACCTGGTTGGTGACCTGAGTCCAGCCGCCGTTCTTGGTCAGGAAGTCGTTCATCGACTTGGTGACCGTATGACCGTAGGTGTAGTCCGGGGTCATGAAGGCGGCCTTCTTGTTCTTGCCGTAGCTCTTCAGCAGCACCGGGCCGATCGCGTTCGCCGCCGTCTCGCCGTAGAAGCACTGGCGGAACGAATAACGCACGCAATCCTTGCCGGTGGTGTCGTTGGAACCCGAGATCGCCACCAGATAGAGGATCTTCTCGCGCTCGGCGAACTTGTTGAGCGCCACCGCGACCGCCGAGGAGGTCGAGCCGGTCATGGCGATGATCTTGTTCTCGTTGATGAAGCGCTGCTGCGCCTGCACCGCATTGTTCGGATTGGCGGCGCTATCGGCGGACACCAGGTTCACCTGTTTGCCGAGCAAGCCTTTGGAGACCTTGGGCGCGATCTTCTTGATCAGCGGATTGCCCTCGTTGATGTGCTCGACCGCGAGCTGCATGCCCTTGAGCTCATCCTCGCCCTGCACCGCGTAAGGGCCGGTGCGCGGCACTGCGGCGCCGATGGTGACGGAGGAGCCCTGCGAGCCCGCCGGCCAGGTGCCCATCGCCGGCTTGTCGTCGGCAAAAGCCGGCATGATCATTCCGCCGGGCAGCAACACACCGCCGGCCAATCCGGCGCCGGCTTGCAGCAGCGCGCGGCGCGAAACGCCATTCCGTTCGAGATCGTATCGTGACATGGGTCGTTCTCCCTTTGGTGTTTTCTAAGATTGTGACGGCCGGTCGTTCCGCCGGCCGCGCCGTCCGGTTTCGGATGTCTTGTGCGCCCCCAACCGTAAACAGGCCGCGCCGGCGTCCCGCGAAAGCGGGCGCCGGAACTGCCAGCGATAGGCCATTGCCGACTGCAAAGGCCGTTGCCGTCAATGCCACTTTCGTCGAGGACGCGGACGGACAATCATGCTCTGCGTTTGACCGGCTCACGCTGCGGCAACTCGCCACAGGGCCTCAATCGCGCGCATCAAAGTTCCACGCCATGCGCTGTTGCAGCGCACAACGCGACGATGGACTTAAGATTGGTGCGTGAGACGAATGTTCAGGCGGCCTTGGTGATGGCGCCGCCGGCCGAATTGTCGACGATCACCGGCGTGTCGAAATACGTCACCTGCGGCGCATTGCCGTAGAGCTTGGCGACGCGCTCGCGCCATTCGCCGCTGTAGACCTTTTCCGCGGCGGCCTTCGACTCCCACAGATAAACGCCGCCGGCGCTGCGCCCATCCTCCGCGCGCAGGTAATATTTGCGCACCAGGCCGGGCAGGTTCTGGTACTTCGGCGCCGTCGACTCGAACATGCGCGCGGCCTCGTCGAGCGAGACCGGCTTGGGCAGCTGGAATTGCACGATGGCGGTGATCATGGGCGTCTCCATTCTCTTGAATGGAGAGAATAGCGCGCATTTGTCCGTTCGTCCCCGCGAAAGCGGGGACCCAGGGCCAAATAAACAAAGAAGCGAAAAAAGAACTGGA
>DATJVE010000214.1:0-3564 GCA_035501975.1 Pseudolabrys sp. | reverse complement strand
GCGGATGCCGAGCGCCTGCCGGCGCGACGTACGCACTTCCACCGGCACCTGATAGGTGGCGCCGCCGACGCGGCGGGAGCGCACTTCGATCGAGGGCATCACGTTGTCGAGCGCCTGCTGGAAGACGCTGAGGGGGTTCTGCTTGGTCTTGCCCTCGATCATCTCCAGCGCGCCGTAGACGATGCCTTCGGCCACCGACTTCTTGCCGGCGTACATCACGGCATTCATGAACTTGCTGACGACGACGTTGCCGAACTTCGGGTCCGGAATGATTTCGCGTTTTTCGGCGGCGTGGCGGCGGGACATGGCGATCGATCCTTACTTCGGGCGCTTGGCGCCGTACTTCGAACGGCGCTGCTTGCGGTTCTTGACGCCCTGCGTGTCGAGCACGCCGCGCAGGATGTGGTAGCGCACGCCCGGCAGGTCCTTCACGCGGCCACCGCGGATCATCACCACCGAGTGCTCCTGCAGGTTATGCCCCTCGCCCGGGATGTAGCCGATCACCTCGAAACCGTTGGTCAGCCGCACCTTGGCGACCTTGCGCAGCGCCGAGTTCGGCTTCTTCGGCGTCGTCGTATAGACGCGCGTGCAGACGCCGCGCTTCTGCGGGCTCGCCTGCAGGGCCGGCGCCGTAACGCGGACCTTGAGCGGCTTACGCGGATTGGCAATCAGCTGGTTAATCGTCGGCATTGTTCGCCTTCGCTACCCTCGTTTGGACTCGGATCGAGCCCGGAATCGTTAAGGGCTTCCGCCCCTCAGCGCGTTCGTGCGGACGCCCTCGCCCGCGCTTCGTTCTGGGCTTATCGCCCCGGCATTCCCGCGCGACTTTTCCACGCGCAAAACGAAATCGCGCCATCCGCCTGAATTGCGGGGGCGCTCTTCCGTTCCGGACGACCACGATGCGGTCACAGCACCGCGGCCGGTCACTTCTTAAGCCTGACAGTGGCTGTCAGAGGCAGCGTCTGAGCTTCTTTCCTCGAGGCGATGCGCCGGCCAAGCTTTGAGAAAGCAAACAGTCTCAAAGGGTTAGTCGGGCGGCCGTTCCGAGCAAGCGAAGCTCACCGCCTGCCGAAAAGTGTGGCGTATGTATCGGCCGGACTCGCGCAAGTCAAGGCGCAAACATCGTGAAAATCGCGATTTGGCAGCGATTCCCGGCCCTCGCCGTGCCGCCGAGATTGGCTATCAATCAAGCCTGACCAGCAGGCCGTCGTTTCCGGCCAAATCGACTCGTCCGCGTAGGCTTTCGCCGCTCCGGTCGCCCAAAAGGGAGAGCGCGACGGTGCCATGGTATGGAAACGACAGCGACGCCGGCGCGGAGCCGAAATTGAGCGCCACCAGCAGCCGCTCGCCGGACTGCTCGCGGATATAAGCAAGCATGTCGCCTTCCGCGGGAATCGGGCGGTAGCCGCCGATCGCCAACGCGGGATGCCGGCGGCGCAGGCTCAGCAGGCGGCGGTAGAGATTGTACGGCGAACCGGGATCGCCGCTCTGCACCGCTACGTTGCGGGCCGCAGCATCTTCGCTCAGCGGCAGCCACGGCGGCGGCGCCGAGAACCCGCAGAAGCGCGACGCATCCCATTGCATGGGCGTGCGGCAACCGTCGCGGCCGAGCGCGGGCACGCTGCGGGCGACCGGATCGCGCAGGCGGTCCCGCGGGATTTGCACCTGCGGCAGGCCGATCTCGTCGCCGTAATAAAGCGTCGGCGTGCCGCGCAGCGTGAGCAGCAGCATGGCAGCGACGCGCGCTTGGCGGTCGCCGACGCGGCTTGCGATGCGCGGGCGGTCGTGGTTGCCGAGCACCCAATTCGGCCAGGCGCCCGGCGGCAGCAGCGCCTCATAGCGGTCGATGAGCTTCGCGACGGCACGGGCGCTCCACGGCGTTTCGATCAGGCTGAAGTTGAATGGCAAGTGCGCACCGGCAAGCCCCTTCCCGTAATAGGTCACCAGCCGCTCGGGCGACAGGTAGATCTCGCCGATCAGCAGACGATCGGAAAACTCGTCAACCACCGCGCGCAGCTCGCGGATCACCTCGTGTACCTCGGGCCGGTCGGCCGAATAGAACGGCAGCAGGCGGCGGTGCGGTAGATCGCCTTCGCGGAATTCGGGATTGGGCGGATTGTCGCGGAATTCGGCGTCCTTAATCAGGTGCCAGATCACGTCGACGCGGAAGCCGTCGACCCCGCGCTTGAGCCAGAAGCGCATGACCTCATGCATGGCCGCGCGCACGTCGCCGTTGCGCCAGTTGAGGTCGGGCTGCTCCGGCAGGAAGGCGTGGTAATAATATTGGCCGGTGCGCTCGTCGAAGGCCCAGGCCGAGCCGCCGAATTCCGACAGCCAGTTATTGGGCGGCCCCCCGCCCGGCGCAGGATCGCGCCAGATGTACCAGTCGCGTTTTGCGCTCTCACGCGAGGCGCGGCTGTCCTTGAACCAGGGGTGCTCGATCGAGGTGTGATTGGGCACCAGATCGAGCAGCACTTTGAGCCCGCGTGCATGCGCCTCACGCAAGAGCGCGTCGAAATCGCCCAGCGAGCCGAATAAAGAATCGATCGCGGTGTAGTCGGAAATGTCGTAGCCAAAATCGGCCATCGGCGACACGAAGATCGGCGACAGCCATAGCGCATCGACGCCGAGCTCGGCGAGATAAGGCAATCGCGCGGTAATGCCGGCGAGATCGCCGATGCCGTCGCCGTTCGCGTCCTGAAACGAGCGCGGGTAGATCTGATAGAGGACGGCGGATTTCCACCAAGACCCGGTCATGGGCTTACAATGGCCTGACTCGTCATGACAATTTCACGACGCTACAAAAGAAAAGGGCCGCCTTGCGGGCGGCCCTTTCCTGGGTCGTGGCGCGGCAGGCGCTTATTCGGCCGCCGGCAGCGCCGGAGCTTCCGCCGCTTCCGGCTTGGCCGCGGCCGCCGCTTTGGCCGCGTCCTTTTCGCGCTCCTCGAGGATGAGCGCGTCGCGCTTGATGGCGACCTCGCGCAACTCGTCCATCATCGCGCCGGTGCCGGCCGGGATCAGGCGGCCAACGATGACGTTCTCCTTGAGCCCGTCGAGCGTGTCCGCCTTGCCGTTGACGGCGGCCTCGGTGAGCACGCGCGTGGTCTCCTGGAACGACGCCGCCGAGATGAACGAGCGGGTCTGCAGGCTCGCCTTGGTGATGCCGAGCAGCACCGGGTGGCCGGTCGCCGGCTTCTTGCCATCGCCCGCGGCCCGCGCGTTGATTTCGTCGAGCTCGGTCTTGTCGACCTGCTCGCCTTGCAACAGCTCGGTCTCGCCGGAATCGTCAATCTCGACTTTCTGCAGCATCTGGCGAACGATGACCTCGATGTGCTTGTCGTTGATGTTGACGCCCTGCAGCCGGTAGACGTCCTGGATTTCGTTGACCAGGTAGGCGGCCAGCTCCTCGACGCCCTTGATGGCGAGAATATCGTGCGGGGCGGGATTGCCCTCGACGATGTAATCGCCCTTCTCGATGACGTCGCCATCCTGCAGATGGATGTGCTTGCCCTTCGGGATCAGGTACTCCTTCGGCTCCTCGCCCTTGGCCGAGGGCTCGAGCGT
>DATJVE010000213.1:0-34427 GCA_035501975.1 Pseudolabrys sp. | reverse complement strand
GCGTCGGCATAGCTGCGCGGGGCTTCCTCGACCCAGGCGAGGAACTGCTGCGTCAAAGCATGCGCGGCGGCGAGGTTCGACATGGCGGCGGGAAAATACTCCAGCGAAAAGTTGTTTTCAAACGCTGCCAAAGACTCCGTTCGTTCCCGCGGACGCGGGAACCCAGTCTTTGCCAAACGGCCCTGGGTCCCCGCTTTCGCGGGGACGAACGGGATGCTGCATCAGGCAGGTCTTTCCACCGTATGAATGTCGATCTTCGACGTGAGCGTCTGGTGCACCGGGCACTTGTCGGCGATCTCCATCAGCTTCGCCCGCTGCGCGGCGTCGAGCGGGCCTTCCAGCGTGATGGCACGCTCGATGTGGTCGACCTTGGTGACCTTGTCCGCGCAGTCCTCGCAGTCCTTGGTGTGGATCTTTTTCTCGTGGTTGAGCCGCACCGAGACATTCGCCAGCGGGATTTTCTTGAACTCGGCATAGAGCCTGATCGTCATCGACGTGCAGGCGCCGAGCCCGGCGAGCAGAAAATCGTACGGCCCCGGCCCCGAATTGAGCCCGCCGAGTTTCTCCGGCTCGTCGGCGAGCAGGCGGTGCGGCCCGGTCAGGATCTCCTGCTGGAATTTGCCGCCGTGGGTCTCACGGACCAGCACTAATCCCTCCTCGACTTCGGCTTCGGTCATGATTTCCGGCCGCTCGAGATAGCGGTTGGTCCAGGCGGCGATGACGTTGGCGACGTAAGCCGCGTCGCCCGCCTGGCTTAGCAGATGGTCGGCCCCGGCGAGCGAGACGAAGCTTTTCGGATGCTTGGCGGCGACGAAGATGTGCGAGGCATTGTCGATGCCGACCAGGTCGTCGGTCGGCGAGTGGAACACCAAGAGCGCCTTGCGCAAGGTGGCGAGGCATTCGTCGAGCTTCTTCGCGGCGACGTCGGCGAGGAATTCGCGCTTGATGGTGAACGGCCGCCCGGCGAGCGACACCTCGACCGCGCCTTTCTCCTTGATCGTCTCGACGTGCTGCTTGAACAGGCCGATGACGTGCGCGGGATCGTAAGGCGCGGCGATGGTGACCACCGCGCGCGCCTCGGCGATGCGGTGCGCGGCGGCGAGCACCGCGCAGCCGCCGAGACTGTGGCCGATCAGAATCGCCGGCGCGCTGTGCGCCATGCGCAGATGGTCGGCGGCGGCGACCAGGTCCTCGACGTTGGAAGAAAAATGCGTGTTGGCGAATTCGCCTTCGCTCGCGCCCAAGCCGGTGAAGTCGAAGCGCAGCACGGCGATGCCGTGGTGGGTCAGCCGCTCGGCGATGCGCTTGGCGGCCAGGTTGTCCTTGCCGCAGGTGAAGCAGTGCGCGAACAGCGCGAAGGCGGTCGGCTTGCCGAGCGGCCAATCGAGCGTCGCGGCGAGCTCATCGCCGTTGGCGTTGGGGAAGGTGAATTTTTCGCTGCGCATGGTCTATCCCTTGAAGGTCGGCGCGCGCGGATGCACGGCATCCTTGAAGCTGTCGAAGCCCTTCCAGGCCGGCTCCGGCGGCTCGCATTTCGGCTGCGGCGTGTAGATCGACGGCCCGGTCATCTGCATGCCCGGGATATAGCGCGGGCAATTGGGGAAGATGGCGCGCGCCTGCACCCGCACGATCAGTTGCGCGCCGACGGTCTCGCGGAGCAGCGGATCTTTATCGCTCACCGTCGCGCTGCCGTTGACGCGCAGGCGCTTCGGCTTGTCGTGGAGCGCGATGAACAGCAAGCCGACATTTGGGTTCACAACGATGTTGCCGAGGCTCTTGAACATGCCGTTGCCGTCGTAGTCGGGAAACACCAGTTCGGACGCGTCGGTCACGCGCACGAAGCCCGGCATGCCGCCCTTGAACGAGCAGTCCGGCCGTCCTTGCGCGTCGGCGGTGGCGAGAAAGAAATAAGCCGCGCCCTCGATGAAGGCCTTGTCGTCGTCGGTGAAGGCCGTGCGCGTCAGCTTTTCTTCCAGCCGGTCCGAAATGCGCCGGCTGTCGAAACGGTCCTGCAGCTGACGATTGCCGTCGTGGTAGAGGATGCTCATGGGCGCCCCTTGCGTGGTGTCCCGCGAACCTTAGCAACTCGGGCAAAGGACTGGCGTAAAACTTGCTTGATTTGCCGCGTCAGAATTGCAGACCAACGACAAGGAGTTAGCCATGACACGCGACGGCCTCACCGAAAAGCTGCTCGACATCAAGCGCGAGAAGGGTTGGACCTGGAAATACATCTGCGGCGAGATCGGCGGCGCCTCGCCGATCCTGGTGACCGGCGCCATCCTCGGCCAGATGAAGCTGACCAAGCCGCAGGCCGCCAACGCCGCCAAATTGTTCGGGCTCTCCAAGAGCGAACAGGCGCTTCTCAACGAGGTGCCAATGCGCGGCACCGGCACGCCGATGCCGCCGACCGACCCGCTGATCTACCGCTTCTACGAGCTGATCATGGTCAACGGCCCGGCGCTCAAGGCGCTGATCGAGGAGGAGTTCGGCGACGGCATCATGTCGGCGATCGACTTCGACATGGACATCACGCGTAAAAGCGACCCCAAGGGCGACCGCGTCAGCCTCGGCATGACCGGCAAATTCCTACCGTACAAATATTACGGCGCGAGCGGGAATGCGCTGGCGTATGGGCTGAAGGAGGAGTGACTCTTGCCCTCCCTCTCCCCCGGTGGGAGAGGGTGCCGAGCGAACGAAGAGAGCGAGGCGGGTGAGGTGGCTTGGCCCTTTGCCGATGACGTCTTCGGCTGCGATTGGGACGTGATGTCGGACGTCAGCAAATCGCGCCGCTTCGGCTTTCACGCCGTGGTCGACAGCGAAGCGATGTTCGTGAGCCTCATGCGGCGGTTTCGTGGGGAGCGGATTGTGCCGTTATGGGGGCGATGGGGGCCTGAGGGCGCACGCTATTCAGTTTATTGCGTCCAAGGCTTCCAAAAAGCCTCAGCAGAAAATAGCGCCGCGTTATTTCCGGTCGCTGACCTCACGGTTACCTTGGTCGTCAGCGCCAAACGGTCGAGAGCCTGCGCGGTTTTGATTCCGAACGCGAATAGCTCTCGATACTCAGGCTCAGGAATATCCTTCGGTTCTCCGAGATGTGCAGTATACTTATGCCGAAAATGCTCAATCCGCTCTAGACGATGATCGTTAAAGCATTTTTCCCAATGCGATTGAAACTGCGCGAGCAATTTTCCTCCATCGCCAATTTGAAAAATCTCTCGGCTCGTTTGGTCGTTCTTAAGCAATTCTGCTGCGACTCGACAATGCAAATCACCGGACCTTGGATTTGCATACGTGTCACTTGGTGCTGGGAATACGGGGCGAGAGTTTGATCTTGAGACGAACCGCCGTATTGCTGAGTTCAAATTTATTCACTGGCGGGGCGGCCCGGAGGCCATTCGTCAAAATCAGCTTTTCAAAGATTTCTATTTGCTGTCCGAGAGTAGGTCTCTGAAACGGAAGTATCTTTATGTTCTCGGCACGGAGCACCCATTAAGATTCTTCAATGGACGTCGAGCTCTCGCGACCAGCGTGCTGACCCGCAATGACGCGCTCTTACGGCAGTTTAAAGCGGCGCACGGCGACAAATATGCGGTCGTACGCGACTACTATCTTCCCCATAAGGATCGTGTTCAGATTGTGGATGTGTCGAACTGGATACCGGAACTGATCGCCGACCCCCCATGAAACACATCGGCTTCCTCTCCTTCGGCCACTGGACCCCGTCGCCGCAGTCGCAGACGCGCACGGCCGCCGACGCGCTCACGCAATCGATCGAGCTGGCGGTGGCGGCCGAGGCGCTCGGCGCCGACGGGGCCTATTTCCGCGTCCATCACTTCGCCCGCCAGCTCGGCTCGCCGTTCCCGCTGCTCGCCGCCTGCGGCGCGCGCACCAAACGAATCGAGATCGGCACGGCGGTCATCGACATGCGCTACGAGAACCCGCTTTACATGGCGGAGGACGCGGGCGCTGCCGACCTCATCGCCGGCGGCCGCCTGCAGCTCGGCATCTCGCGCGGGTCGCCGGAGCAGGTGATCGACGGCTGGCGCCACTTCGGCTACGCGCCGCCCGACGGCATGACCGACGCCGACATGGCGCGCCGCCACGCCGAAGTTTTTCTCGAGGTGATCCAGGGCAAGGGCTTCGCCCAGCCCAATCCGTCGCCGATGTTCCCGAACCCGGGCGGCCTGCTGCGCCTCGAGCCTTTTTCGGCGGGCTTGCGCGAGCGCATCTGGTGGGGCGCCGGCACCAATGCCACGGCGGAATGGGCGGCCAAGCTCGGCATGAACCTGCAAAGCTCGACGCTGAAGATCGACGAGAGCGGCAAGCCGTTCCACGTGCAGCAGGCCGAGCAGATCAGGCTCTACAAGGCGGCGTGGAAGGACGCCGGGCATCAGCGCACGCCGCGCGTGTCGGTGTCGCGCTCGATCTTCGCCATCGTCGATGACCGCGACCGCATGTATTTCGGCGGCGGCGGCGAGGAGGGCGATCAGATCGGCATGTTGAGCGCCACCGAGCGCGCCATTTTCGGCCGCTCTTACGCCGCCGAGCCGGACAAGCTGATCGAGCAGCTCAACGGCGACGAGGCGATCGCCGAGGCCGACACTTTATTGCTGACCGTGCCGAACCAGCTCGGCGTCGACTACAACGCACACGTCATCGAGATGATCTTAAAACACGTCGCGCCGGGCTTGGGCTGGCGGTGATGCTTTCTTTCTTACCCCCCTGGAGGGGGTGGGTCGACGCGCCTTTTTTCTTCACCTCCCCCTCCAGGGGAGGGTGAAGTGAATTCGACGCTCAGCTCTTCTTCTTCCCCGCCGGCTTTTTCTTCTTCGCATCGCCGCCGACGATCACATGCCCGTCGATGTCGTCGATCGACTTGGTGCCGGTAAGCGCCATGGTGACGCTGAGCTCCTTGCTCAAAATGTCGATCGCCTTGGCGACGCCGGCCTGACCGCCGGCACCGAGGCCGAAGGCATAGGCGCGGCCGATCATGCAGGCGCGCGCGCCGAGTGCCAGCGCGCGCATAGCGTCGGCGCCGGTGCGGATGCCGCCGTCGAACAAGACCTCGAGGTCCGAGCCGACCGCGTCGGCGATCGGCGGCAGCGCCGAGATCGAGGACGGCGCGCCGTCGAGCTGACGGCCGCCGTGGTTCGACACCACGATGGCGTCGGCGCCGAGCTTGGCCGCAGTCTTGGCATCCTCGACGTCGAGGATGCCTTTGAGGATCAGCTTGCCGGGCCAGATGCTCTTGATCCACTCCACGTCCTTCCAATTCAGCGCCGGATCGAATTGATTCTGGATCCAGGCGCCGAGCGAATTGACGTTGTCCATGCCCTTCACGTGCCCGGCGAGATTGCCGAAGGTCTTGCGCCTGCCTTTGACCACGCTCCAGGCCCAGGCCGGCTTGGTGGCGATGTCGATGATGTTCTTGATGCGGATTTCCGGCGGCACCGTCATGCCGTTCTTGATGTCGCGGTGGCGCTGGCCGAGCACCTGCAGGTCGACGGTGAGCACCAGCGCGTTGCATTTCGCCTTCTTGGCGCGTTCGAGAATGTCCTTGGAGAAGCCGCGGTCCTTGATCACGTAGAGCTGGAACCAGAACGGCTTGCGCGTCGCCTCCGCCACGTCCTCGATCGAGCCGATCGACATGGTGGACAGCGTGAACGGGATGCCGGCCTCGTTGGCGGCGCGCGCGGCGAGGATCTCGCCGTCGCCGTGCTGCATGCCGAGCAGACCGACCGGCGCCAGAATGAACGGGGCCGCGAGCTTCTGCCCGACCACGGTGGTGGCGAGACTGCGCGAGGAAACGTCCACCAGAATGCGCTGGCGCAGCTTGATGCCTTCGAGGTCGGCACGGTTGGCGCGCAACGTCTCCTCGTTATAGGAGCCGCTGGCGGCGTAATCGAAAAATGCGCGGGGAACCCGGCGGCGCGCGAGCTGCCGCAGATCTTCGATGCAGGTGATGTGCTTCATGGAACGCCCGGACGGTTTGCAAGTCGACGAAAAGCTGGGTAGCACAGCGCCGGGTGCGGCGAAACGGCGGGTTCCGGCGGTATTTTCCTTGGAAAAGTGGACCCAGGCACCGAATGTTAATGGCGAGCGGTAATGATTACTCACAATTTTTGAAGTAAATTCACGGCGTTGGCCGTATTATACGGCGTCGCGGGGGGCTTCGCCGCCTGCCAATAATCCGGGCTCAAAACCGCCAAGCGGGCGTAGGGGTAGTTGCATGGTTCGTCGTTATTTCGGCACCGACGGCATTCGCGGCCGGGCCAACCGGGTCATTACGCCCGAATTGGCGCTCAAGGTCGGCCAGGCCGCCGGACTGGTGTTCAAGAACGGCGAACACCGGCACCGCGTGCTGATCGGCAAGGACACCCGCCTCTCCGGCTACATGATCGAGACCGCGCTGGTCGCCGGCTTCACCTCGGTCGGCATGGACGTGCTGCTCACCGGCCCGATTCCGACGCCGGCCGTCGGCGCGCTGGCGCGCTCGATGCGCGCCGATCTCGGCGTGATGATCTCGGCCTCGCATAATCCTTATGCCGACAACGGCATCAAACTGTTTGGGCCGGACGGCTTCAAGCTCAGCGATCAGGTGGAAAGCCAGATCGAGGACCTGCTCGATGCCGATCTTTCCAAGAAACTTGCCAAAAGTGACGAGCTCGGCCGCGCCCGCCGCATCGACGGCGTGCAGGACCGCTACATCGAATTCGCCAAGCTGACGCTCCCACGCGCGATCGACTTGTCGGGTTTGCGCGTCGTCATCGATTGCGCCAATGGCGCCGCCTACAAGGTCGCCCCCGGCGCGCTGTGGGAACTGGGCGCTGACGTGGTCGCGATCGGCGTCGAGCCCGACGGCATGAACATCAACAAGGAATGCGGCTCCACCGATCTGGCGGCGATCTCCCGCAAGGTGCGCGAGGTGCGCGCCGACATCGGCATCGCGCTCGACGGCGACGCCGACCGCGTGATGATCGTGGACGAGCAGGGCCATGTCGTGGACGGCGATCAGCTGCTCGCCGTCATCGCCGAAAGCTGGAAAGAAGACGGCCGCCTGCAGCGTCCCGGCGTGGTCTCCACCGTGATGTCCAATCTCGGGCTCGAGCGCCATCTCGACAACCTCGGGCTCGAATTGGTGCGCACGCCGGTCGGCGACCGTTATGTGCTCGAACACATGCGCGCGCACGGCTACAATGTCGGCGGCGAGCCGTCCGGCCACATCATCCTCTCCGACTACACCACCACCGGCGACGGTTTCGTCGCCGCGCTGCAGGTGCTTGCCGTGGTCAAGCGCAGCAACAAGCCGGTGTCGGAGCTTTGTCACCGCTTCGAGCCGCTGCCGCAGGTGCTCAAGAACGTGCGCTACAAGAACGGCAAGCCGCTGGAAAATGCCGGCGTGCGCTCGGCCATCGCCAGCGCCGAGAAGAAGCTCGGGCTGAGCGGCCGGCTGATCGTGCGCCCATCCGGCACCGAGCCGGTGATCCGCGTGATGGGCGAAGGCGACGACAAGTCGCTGGTCGAGGCGGTGGTCGACGACGTGGTCGAGGCGCTGACCGAAGTCGCGGCCTGACGCTCGCAAGATTTCCCAGTCGCGAATAAGCGCCGGCCGCGCGCCGCGCGGCGCTGGACTTCTTTACGCGAATATTATGTGATGCAAACTTATAAAACGCGATGTCGTGACTAATGACATTTCGCCGCCGCCGGGCAATGCTCATTGCAAGGTTGTTCCGCCGCTTGTTCCGATGCGCTTATAACTGCATCCGTTGCCGAACAAATCTGGGACCGGACGTCGAATCATGAGCGAACAGCTGCACACGGCCGGCGACAATGTCGTGCCCTGGGCGACAAAGCTGCGCATCGACATGGCGGCCGGCGCCGCGCCCTTTATCGCCGGCGGCCAAGACGATCCGCGCACGCGGGAAGCCATACGGCTGATCGAGTCGTTTCTGGCCATTGAAGACGCTTCCGCCCGCGCCGCCCTGATCGCCTTGGCCGAGAGCCTGGTCACGCACGACTGGCTGCGGCGCGCGCAGCAGCGCTGAACGTGCACCGCCAACGCCGCCGATCGCCGCAAGTTTAGAACGCTTTCAAAGAGCGGCTTTTTGACTTGGCGCAAGGATGCCATTAGCAAAATCGCCATTCTGCGGTTCCAGCGACCGCTGGAGCCGGACCCTTCGATGATTGTTTGTTCCTGCAACGTGCTGAGTGACCATGACGTGCGCAGCGCCGTAAACACGGCGGCGCCGCGCACCACCTACGAAGTCTACGGCTGTCTTGGTTGTAGCGCCCAATGTGGCCGCTGCGCGCGCACCATCCGCAAGATCATGAATGAGGCGCTTGCCGGCGCCGGCTGTCCGGCCGGATGCGCTTGCCCAGCGCATCGCACCCCGCAAGTCTGACGGCGCTTCTTCGATCTCCGGCCGGCGGCGCCCCGTTGACCGCATCGGCGGAACGTTGGCATTGTTTGTAAGCAGCAAGGTAATTTGCCGCGGCCGATGCCATCCAGCAGGGAGGATGCGCCATGAAGGGTGATGCGAAGGTTATCGAATACCTCAACAAGGCGCTGCGCCACGAGCTGACCGCGGTGAACCAGTATTGGCTGCATTACCGGCTGCTCGATAATTGGGGCTACAAGGATCTCGCCAAGCAGTGGCGCAAGGAATCGATCGAAGAGATGGAACACGCCGACAAGCTGGTCGAGCGCATCATCTTCCTCGACGGTTTCCCCAACATGCAGGTGCTCGATCCGCTGCACATCGGGCAGAGCGTGAAAGAAGTTCTCGACTGCGACCTGGCGGCGGAAATGTCAGCGCGCGCGCTTTATCAGGAAGCCGCGACATATTGCCACTCGGCCAAAGACTACGTCACCCGCGATCTGTTCGAGAAACTAATGTCGGACGAGGAACATCACATCGACTTCCTCGAGACCCAACTCGATCTCGTCGCCAAGCTTGGCCTCGAGCTCTACGCGCAGCATCACATCGGCGAGATGGGCGAGGGCGGCGAGGACTGACGCCACGGTCTTCCCGCGAATCGCCGATCGCGCAGGGCATTGCCGTGTGCAACACGCCGCAAGCGTAAATGCTTTCTTAAACCAAACGCTTTCTTAAGCCACATCGGCTGCCCGCATGGCGCGCCGCGCGCATGGCGCTGCTTGCATTCGCCATCGCGGGCGGTGGTGAAATGTTAGGGTTAAATATTAGGGTTAAGTCTCACTTAAGGATTTGCTGCCATCGTCCCTCATCACCCAGCCGCCTGACGCGGGCGCTCGAGACGTGAGGGACAGTATCATGTGCTTTGCTCGACTGAAGATCGCAACACTCGCGGCGTTCGCCTGCCTTGCGGTGACCGCCGCGCGGGCCGCCGACATGCCGCTGCCGCCGCCGCCGGCGGAGCCATGCTGCAACTGGTATCTGCGCGGGTTTGTCGGCGTCGGCATGACCCACAGCGATCAGATGCAATACATCCAAAATCCTGCCAATGCCGGCACCGATTTCCGGATCGACAATTCCACAATCGGCGACATCAATTTTGTTGGCGGCGCGATCGGCTACACCTGGAACAATTGGCTGCGTTTCGACGGCAGCGCTGAATATCGCTCGAAGGCGCGGGTTGATGCTTTCGGCCATTACACCGTCGCCTGCACGGACTCGGCGCTTAATCCGGAGGCTGTCTGCGACGACACCTATCAGGGCTACATCAAATCCTGGGTATTTCTCGCCAACGCCTACGTCGATCTTGGCACCTGGTGGTGTGTGACGCCCTTCGTCGGCGCCGGCATCGGCGGTGCTTACAATCAACTCGTTCAATTCAGCGATCTCAACGTGACCAGCGGCGGCTACGGCTTCGGCCGCAACTCTGCCGAATGGCACATGGCCTACGCCCTCTATGCCGGTCTTGCCTACAACGTCAGCAAGAATTTCAAGGTCGATTTCACCTACCGCTATCTCAACTACGGATCGATTACCGATCCGATCGACTGCGTGGGCGGTTGCAGTCCCGACTCCTATAAGTTCGGCAATCTCTACTCGCACGACTTCATGATCGGCCTGCGTTGGACCTGCTGCGACGTCGAGCAGCCGCGCACCGTCTACGCGCCGCCGCCGCCGCCGCCGCTGAGCAGCCGCGGCTAATCACAAGCGATACCCCAGCGCGCCGTTCCCTTAACGGCGCGCTGAGTTGGGTGAAAAATTATGGTTAAGCGCCCGCTAATGCGGTGCCGGTCGAGTGGTAGCGAAGGAAGAGTGGTCATGGGTTGGTTGAGGACGTCAGTCACTTTTGGTGCGGTCTTCGGCGCGCTCACCGTCCTGATGGCGCCGGCCAGCGCGCTCGCCGCCGACATGCCCGAATTCTTGCGCGGCTCCTACACGCCGACCTACACGAATTGGGAAGGCTTCTACTTCGGCGCGCAGGGCGGCAAGAGCTTCGGGTCCGCTGATTTTAGCAACGCGACTCGGCCCATGATCAGTTACATCCTGGCCAATACCGAGCTGCAGGGCGTCGTCTCCGATTTTACCACGCTGGGCAAAGGCTCAACCGGCGCTCCGAGCTATGGCGCATTCATTGGCTACAATTGGCAATGGAGCGACGTCGTGTTGGGCGCCGAGTTGAATTACAACCACATGTCGATGACGAGCGGCGGCCAGGATACAGTCGGGCCGATCATTGTTCCCGGCGCCAATCAGTCCGACGGCTCAGCGGTTCAGTATTCGATTGTAGAGTCGGCGGCGTCCGCGGTGACCATTCATGATGTCGTGACGGCGCGCGCGCGCGCCGGTTGGACCTTTGACCGATTCATGCCCTATGGCTTCGGCGGCCTCGCGGTCGGCATTGTCGACGTGTCACGCTTTGCGACTCTCGCCGGTTCGACGAAAACAGTCACCTCGACGGCTACGCCTCCGGTCGTCACCACCGGTCTTTTGCTGCTGCCCCGTGATCCGCAGTCGCTGTCGCAATCCGGTCTGGTCGCCTACGGGTTCGCGGCCGGCTTGGGTATCGAAGCGCAGCTCATGCAGAACATCTTCGCGCGTGCCGAATGGGAGTTCGTCGAGTTCCCCAATATCAACGATATCCGCGTGTCGATGAACTCGGTGCGCGCCGCGATCGGGTTGAAGTTCTGATCGCTGCCGCGGTCGCCAAAATCGCCGCATAGACCAGCGTTACGGACGCCAATACCGCCTTGCTGCAAGAATGAGCGCCGCGAGTCATTGACCGCGCGACCCAACTCGACTATGCCCGCCAGTGGGACACCTCTCCCCAACGAGAGGCGCCTATCTGGAAGGGTAGAGACATGACAGCAGCGAAGCCCGGCGTGCGGCCGGCCGTTCCGCACTTCTCCTCCGGCCCCTGCGCGAAGCGCCCCGGCTGGAATCTCACCGCTCTCACCGACGCAGCTTTGGGACGCTCGCACCGCGCCAAGATCGGCAAGGCGAAGCTCAAACGCGCCATCGACCTCACCCACGAAGTGCTGGACGTGCCGGCCGATTATCGCATCGGCATCGTGCCCGCGTCCGACACCGGCGCCGTGGAGATGGCGCTGTGGTCGCTGCTCGGCGCCCGGCCGGTGACCATGCTCGCCTGGGAGAGCTTCGGCGAAGGCTGGGTCAGCGATGTCACCAAGGAGCTCAAGCTCGAGGACGTTACGGTCCTGAAGGCGCCTTATGGCGATCTGCCCGATCTGTCGAAGATCGATTTTGCCACCGACGTGGTATTCACCTGGAACGGAACTACCTCCGGCGTGCGCGTGCCGAACGGCGACTGGATCGCCGCGAAGCGCGAGGGCCTCACGATTTGCGATGCCACCTCGGCAGCCTTCGCGCAAAAGCTCGATTGGGCGAAACTCGACGTCGCCACCTTCTCGTGGCAGAAGGCGCTCGGCGGCGAGGGCGCGCACGGCATGTTGATTCTCTCACCGCGCGCGGTGGCGCGTCTGGAAAGTCATAAGCCGGCCTGGCCGCTGCCGAAGATCTTCCGCTTGACCAAAGGCGGCAAGCTCAACGAGGGCATCTTCCAGGGCGAGACCATCAACACGCCGTCGATGCTCTGCGTCGAGGATTATCTCGATACGCTCTCCTGGGCGAAGTCGGTCGGCGGGCTCAAAACCACGATCGCGCGCTCGGACGCCAATGCCAAGGCGATCGCCGATTGGGTCGCGGTCACGCCCTGGGTCGCCCATCTCGCCAACAAGACGGAGCAGCGCTCGAACACCTCGGTGTGTCTGAAGGTGGTCGACCCGGCGGTGACGCGCTTGTCGGGCGACGACCAGGCGGCTTTCGCAAAGACGCTTGCCGGCCTCTTGGAGAAGGAAGGCGTTGCCTACGACATCGCCCATTACCGCGACGCGCCGCCGGGCTTACGCATCTGGTGCGGGGCGACGGTGGAGACGGGCGACGTCAAGGCGCTCACGCCCTGGCTCGATTGGGCCTTCGCCGAGGCCAAAGCTGCGCTGCCGAAAGCGGCGTAACGCGCGCTCTTCATCTCCCCGGCAGGCCGGGGGGAACTGATGACCAGCAAACCCACTCAAAAAGCAGCAATCGCCATGCCCAAAGTTCTCATTTCCGACGCGCTGTCGCCCGCCGCAGTGCAAATCTTCAAGGACCGCGGCATCGAGGTCGATTTCCAGCCCGCGCTGGGCAAGGATAAAGACAAGCTCGCCGAACTCGTCGGCAATTACGACGGCCTCGCCATCCGCTCCGCCACCAAGGTCACGGCGAAGATTTTGGAAAAAGCGAAAAACCTCAAGGTGATCGGCCGCGCCGGCATCGGCGTCGACAACGTCGACATCCCCGCGGCGACCGCGCGCGGCATCATCGTGATGAACACGCCGTTCGGCAATTCCATCACCACCGCCGAACACGCGATTTCGCTGATGCTGGCGCTGGCGCGGCAGATTCCGGAAGCCGATACGTCGACGCGCGCCGGCAAGTGGGAAAAGAACAAGTTCATGGGCGTGGAGATCTTCTCCAAGACGCTCGGCATCATCGGCTGCGGCAATATCGGCTCGATCGTCGCCGACCGCGCCATCGGCCTGCGCATGAAGGTGATCGCCTACGACCCGTTCCTGTCGGAGGAGCGCGCGCGCGACCTCGGCGTCGAGAAGGTCGAGCTCGACGAGCTGTTCAAGCGCGCCGATTTCATCACGCTGCACACCCCGCTCACCGACAAAACGCGCAATGTTATCGACGCCGCGGCCATCAAGAAAATGAAGAAGGGCGTGCGCATCGTCAATTGCGCGCGCGGCGGCCTGGTCGATGAGGCCGCGCTCGCCGAGGCGCTCAAGGCGGGGCAGGTGGCGGGCGCGGCGTTCGACGTGTTCGTCGAGGAGCCGGCGACGCAAAGCCCGCTGTTCAGCCTGCCCAACGTGGTGTGCACGCCGCATCTCGGCGCCGCGACCTCCGAAGCGCAGGAAAACGTCGCGCTGCAGGTCGCCGAGCAGATGTCCGATTATCTGCTACGCGGCGCGATCTCCAACGCGGTCAATTTCCCCTCGATCACCGCCGAAGAGGCGCCCAAGCTCAAGCCGTTCGTCGCGTTGGCCGAGAAGCTCGGCTCGTTCGCCGGCCAGTTGACCGAGACCGGGCTAAACAAGGTGCAGATTTCCTACGAGGGCGCGGTGGCGCAGATGAACACCAGGGCGCTCACCTCGGCCGCCGTCGCCGGCCTGTTGCGTCCGATGCTGGAGGACGTCAACGTGGTCAACGCGCCGGTGGTCGCCAAGGAGCGCGGCATCATGGTCGAGGAGACCACGCGCGAAATGGCCGGCGACTTCGAGAGCCTAATCACGGTGACGGTGGTGACGGACAAGCAGACGCGCTCGGTGTCCGGCACCGTGTTCGCCGACGGCCGTCCGCGCATCGTCAACATCAAGGGCATCCGCATGGACGCCGAGTTCGGCCCTTCGATGATCTACATCACCAACCTCGACAAGCCCGGCTTTATCGGCCGCTTCTCCTCGACGCTGGGCGAGGCCGGCATCAACATCGCCACTTTCCACGTCGGCCGCGAGGCGCCCGGCGGCAATGCCATCGCGCTGATCGAGATCGATGGCGAGCTGCCCGCCGACGTGCTCGCGAAGGTGCGCGCGCTGCCGCAGGTGCAGCAGGCGAAGCCCCTGCATTTCTAGAAATAACGTTGGACGATCAGTTCCTTGAGACGGCCCGCGCTGTCCACCCCGCGGCCTCCTGTGCCTTGCCTCCGCCGTCTGCTTCCTTTATCCGAAGGTGGACCTGGCCGGCATCGCCCGGCGTCAGTGTCCAGAACGCTGGCGCAGGGAAGCAGTTCGAATGGCGAACGTGGTGGTAGTCGGGTCCCAGTGGGGCGACGAAGGCAAAGGTAAGATCGTCGACTGGCTGTCCGAGCAGGCCGATATCGTCGTGCGGTTCCAGGGCGGGCACAATGCCGGCCACACGCTGGTGATCGACGGCGTCACCTACAAACTGTCGTTGCTGCCCTCCGGCGTGGTGCGCGGGGGCAAGCTGTCCATTATCGGCAACGGCGTGGTGGTCGACCCTAAGGCGCTGATCGATGAGATTGCCCAGCTCAAGAAACAGGGCGTCGCCGTGACCCCGGACAGTCTGCGCATCGCCGAGAACGCGCCATTGATCCTGCCGCTGCACCGCGAACTGGAGGCGGTGCGCGAAGCCGACAATTCGGCGACCCGGATCGGCACCACCAAGCGCGGCATCGGGCCCGCTTACGAGGACAAAGTCGGCCGGCGCGCCATCCGTTTCATGGATCTCGCCGACCTGCCGGCGCTTGGGCCGAAGATCGACCGGCTGCTCGCCCATCACAACGCGCTGCGCCGCGGCCTCGGCCTTGGCGAGCTCGACGGCCAGACAATCTACGAATACCTGGCGGCGATCGCGCCGCAGGTGCTGCCTTACATGGATTCGGTCTGGTCGCTGCTTGACACCAAGCGGCGCGAGGGCAAGCGCATCTTGTTCGAAGGCGCGCAGGGCGCGCTGCTCGACATCGACCACGGCACCTATCCTTATGTCACCTCGTCCAACACGGTGGCGGCACAGGCGGCGACCGGCTGCGGCCTTGGCCCGAACGCGATCGATTACGTGCTCGGCATCTGCAAGGCCTACATCACGCGCGTCGGCGAGGGGCCATTCCCGACCGACCAGATGGATAATGGAATCGGCAAAACGCTGGGCGAGCGCGGCCGCGAATTCGGCACCGTCACGGGGCGCGCGCGCCGCTGCGGCTGGTTCGACGCCGTGCTGGTGCGCCAGACCGTACGCACCTGCGGCATCGACGGGCTCGCACTCACCAAGCTCGACATTCTCGACGGCTTCGACGACGTCAAGGTCTGCGTCGCTTACCGACTCGACGGCCGCGAAATCGACTATCTTCCCGCCGGCGAACGCGCGCAGGCGCGGGTCGAGCCGGTCTATGAGACCATCGCGGGCTGGAAGGAGCCGACGGCGCGCGCGCGCTCGTGGGCGCAATTGCCGGCGCAGGCGATAAAATATGTCCGCCGAATTGAGGAACTGGTAGGCTGCCCGGTCGCGCTGCTCTCGACCAGCCCGGAACGCGAAGACACGATCCTGATGAAGAACCCGTTCGAGCTATGATCGCCGCACAAGGACCAGAAGCAGGGCCGCGTTGACATAAGATGGCTGATTACCAACCCCTGATCGCACGCGCCGTCAACGGGCTCGATAAGAACACCGGCGAAAACCGCCGCGCCTTGTACGAGCGCGCGCGCGCCGCCCTGGTCAATCAGCTGCGCAGCGTCGAGCCGGCGCTTGACGAATCCGACATCACGCGCGAGCGCTTGGCGCTGGAGGACGCGATCCGCAAGGTGGAGGCGGAGGCGGTCAAGCGCACCATTGCCGAGCCGGCTGTGCCGGCGAAGCCTTTGTCCGACCAGGGGCTGCGCGATTTCCGCGAGACCTTGGCCGACGCCGAAGGTCTCGGCGGGGCGGCCGCAGCGGCCAACCGCTCGGCGCACGAGGTCTACGAGGCGGTGCCCGGCGAGCATCCGCCGCGCGGCGAGGCCGCGCCTTATTTCGAGCCGCCCGCGGAGCAGTTGTCGCACGAGGCGGCACATGCGCAGATTTCCCCGGCGCCGGCCGAAACCTTGTCGCCGCCGCGCGAGCAACGCGAAGCGGAAGCCTACGTACGGCCGCCACGCTCCTATGGCCGGGTCATCAAGTGGGTATTGCTGCTCTTGGTGCTGGCGGGCCTTGCCGGCGGCGCCTACTGGCAGCGGCAGCCGATCATGCAGATGGTGGCGAAATTCCGCAGCGCGCCGGCGCCCAAAGCGCCCGAAGCAGCGGCGCCCGCCAGCAAGCCGAAGATCGCCGACCGCATCGGGAAGGCGGGAGGCACATCGGCGCCGGCCAACGCGCCGGCCGCCGCCGTTGCGCAAAAGGTCGTGCTCTACGACGAGGACCCGAACAATCCGCAAGGCAAGCGCTATGTCGGTTCGGCCCTTTGGCGCACCGAGACCGTATCGCCCGGGCCCGGGCTCGCGCCCGAACTCGCGGTGCGCGCCGATGTGGAAATCCCGGAGCGGCACATGCGCATGACCTGGTCGCTCCGCCGCAACACCGACAAGGCGCTACCGGCGAGCCATACCATCGAGATCATGTTCACGCTGCCGGCGGATTTCCCGGAAGGCGGCATCGGCAACATCCCGGGCGTGCTGATGAAGCAGGACGAGCAGGCGCGCGGCGTGCCGCTTGCCGGCCTCGCGGTAAAGGTGACCAACGGCTATTTCCTGATCGGCCTCTCCGCCGTCGACGTCGACGTGCAGCGCAATATCCAGCTCTTGAAGGAGCGCGACTGGTTCGACATTCCGCTGGTCTACACCAGCGGCAAGCGCGCGATTCTCGCGCTGGAGAAGGGCACGCCGGGCGCGCGCGCCTTCGAGGAGGCGTTTCGGGCGTGGGGAGAGTAGTCCGCCGATTTCACTGATGCCCGTGGCTTCGCTTCGGCACGATGTCGGCGAGGAAGTCGAGCACAGCACGAACGCGCGCGGTCTTGATCAGGTCCTGATGCGCGACCAGCCAAAGATCGACCGAACGGACGCGTTCAGGCGGCAGCAAACGCACGAGGCCGGCGTCGCGATCGGCGGCGAGACAAGGCAAGATTGCCGCGCCAAGTCCGGCCTTGCAGGCCGCGTATTGAATGTGGCGTGAGTTGGCGGCAAAGACCACCGACGCGCCGCGCGCATACGTATCAAACCAATCACCGCCGCGGAAATTGCTCTCTTCCGTCCAGGAAATGACGTCGAAGTCGCGGAAGTCGTTCAAACCTGGCTGGAGTTTCTTCTTGGCGGCATATTCCTTCGAAGCATATAGCGCGCAGTTCCAAACGCCCGCCAACCGAATCACGAAATCGCCCTGGGCCGGCCGCACCGTGCGAATCGCGATGTCGGCTTCGCGCCGGGTCAGATTGACCACGTCCCAGCTTGACACCATTTCCAGCACGATGCCGGGATAGACGCGGCGGAAGTCGATCAGCTTGGGAGCGATGACGAAGGCGGCGATGTCTTCCGCAGTCGCGACGCGCACTTTGCCGGTCGCGCGCAGGTCGCGGCCAAATGCTTCGCGCTCGACCGACAGTACCGCTTCCTCAACCTCTTCCGCCTTCAGGCGGATGGCTTCACCGCTTTCGGTCAATGCGTAGCCGGTCTGCGCGCGGTCAAACAGGCGGACGGCGAGGCGCTCTTCCAAAGCGGCGATGCGACGGCCGACCGTGGCCGGGCTGGTTTTGAGCGTGCGTGCGGCCTCGCTCAGACTCCCCGTGCGCGCTACCGCCAGAAAATGCTTGAAATCATCCCATTCCATTGTTTTTCATAATTGAAAAATAAGTTTGCAATAATCAGCCTATGTCTTTCAAATTTCAAGAGCTAAGCTGAAACTGTTGGGAACATTTGCGACCACCCGGGTGGGGCTGAGGGGTAGCACGATGACCAAATTGACCCGTCGCACAGTCATTGCCGGGCTGGGCGCGCTAATGGCGCTGCCGGCCCGTGCTGAAGAAGTCTGGCCGAGTCGGCCGATCACCTTGGTGCACGGCTTCCCGCCCGGCGGGCCTGTCGATGTGCTGTCGCGCATCTTGGCTGATGGCCTCACCAAAAAGCTCGGTCAGCCGGTGGTCGTCGAGGCCAAGCCCGGCGCCGCCGGCACGACGGCCGCGGGATTGGTCGCGCGGGCGGCCCCCGACGGTTACACGCTGACGGCCCTCGGTGCGACCTTCACGGCGGCTTCGGCGATGTATCGGACATTGCCGTACAACCCGTCGGAGGATTTCACCTTCATCAGTACCACCGCCGAGTACCCGCTCGTGCTGGTGACGTACCCTGACAGCGACCTCCGCACGGTGGCGGATATCGTCAAACTGGCACGGTCGCGCAGTGAGCCGTTGCTCTACGGTACCGCTGGCAACGGCACGCTGATGCACTTGACGATGGCGCTGTTTGCCAAGAAGGCAAATATCCGCTTGCAACATGTGCCCTACAAAGGCGGTCTGCCAGCGGTGACCGATCTGCTCGGCAAGCGCCTCGATCTCGTCCTCGAACCGCCGACCGTGCCGCTTCCGTTCGTGAAGGACAATAAGCTCCGTGCCATTGCCGTTACCAGCGCGGAGCACTTTTTCGCGCTGCCGGATTGTCCAACGATGATCGAATCCGGCTATGCCGGATTCGTCGTTATTGCCTCTCAGGGCGTCGCCGGGCCGTCCGGGTTGCCCGCCGCGGTCACGGCGAAGGTCAACCGAGCGCTCGCCGCCGTTCTGGCCGATCGTTCGGTCGTCGAGAAGTTGAAGGCCGTCGGCAATATCCCGCGGCCGTCGAGCCCGCAGGAATACAGAGCCCGCGTCGTCGCGGACGTCGCGCGGTGGAACGGCGTGATCGACGGCGCACACATCGCCCGCATCTAGCGCCGGCTTGAGCCGGCAAGCGTGCATCGCTACGCTGGCGGCGGGGTGATTGAGAATGCTCAAGGTCCGGGGCCGGCGAAATTCGTCCAACGTGCAAAAGGTGATGTGGGCGATCGGCGAGCTCGGCCTCGACTATGAGCGCATCGACATCGGCATGGAATTCGGCGGCAATCGCACGCCCGAATACCTCGCGCTCAACCCGAACGGCTTGGTTCCGACGATGCAGGACGGCGATTTCGTTCTTTGGGAATCGAATTCGATCGTGCGCTACCTCGCCAACCGCTACGGCGCCGGCACGATCGAGCCTTCCGATGCGAAACTGCGCGCGCTCGCCAATCAGTGGATGGATTGGCAGCTTTCCGTGTTTTTGCCGGCACACGAGCCACTGTTTTTCGGCATGGTGCGCACGCCGCCGGAGAAGCGCGATTATGCGGCGATCGCACAATCGAAAATGAAAACGATCGCGGCGGCAAAGATTTTCGACGCCGAGTTATCACGCCATGTTTTTATCGCGGGTGACGCCTTTTCTATGGGCGATATCCCGATGGGCATACGTATCTACCGTTTTCGCCAGCTCGTCCCCGAGCGGCCGCCGCTGCCGAACATCGAGCGTTGGTATGCCATGATCGAAAGACGGCCGGCGTTTCACGAGCATGTGGGCAGCGTGCCGCTGACGTAAGGCCACAAACGAAAATGGCCGGGACGAGCCCGGCCATCTGTACCACTGAATTTCAGCGCGCTTAGTGCACCGCGCTGGAGATCGCCGGCGTTGCCTTCGGCTGCTCCATCGCGGCCATGCGGCTCTTCACCGCCTTCTGCACCTTCTCGAAAGCGCGCACCTCGATCTGCCGCACGCGCTCGCGCGAGACGCCGAACTCGGCGGCGAGATCCTCGAGCGTGATCGGGTCGTCGGCGAGCCGGCGCGCCTCGAAGATGCGCCGCTCGCGCTCGTTGAGCACGTCGAGCGCGCCGATCAGCGCCTGATGGCGGTTATCGCTCTCCTCGTGCTCGGCCAGGATGCGCTCCTGGCTCGGCGCGTCGTCCATCAGCCAGTCCTGCCATTCGCCGGAATCGCCGTCATCGCGGATCGGCGCGTTGAGCGAGGCATCGCCGCCGAGCCGGCGGTTCATGTCGACCACGTCCTGTTCGTTGACGCCCAGCCGCTTGGCAATGACCTTGACCTGATCGGGCCGCAGGTCGCCCTCGTCGAGCGCGGAAATCTTGCTCTTCGCCTTGCGCAGGTTGAAGAACAGCTTCTTCTGGTTGGCGGTGGTGCCCATCTTCACCAGCGACCACGAGCGCAGGATGTATTCCTGGATCGCCGCCTTGATCCACCACATGGCATAGGTGGCGAGGCGGAAGCCCTTCTCGGGCTCGAAGCGCTTGACCGCCTGCATCAGACCGACATTGCCCTCGGACACGACTTCCGAGATCGGCAGGCCGTAGCCGCGATAGCCCATGGCGATCTTGGCGACCAGGCGCAGATGGCTGGTGACGAGTTTATGCGCGGCGTCACGATCGCCGTGCTCGCGCCAGCTCCGTGCCAGCATGTATTCTTCCTGCGGTTCCAGCATCGGGAACCGGCGGATTTCTTCGAGATAGTGTGAAAGACCGGATTCGGCCTTGAGTGCCGGCAATGCGGCTGTACGGGCCATAATAGCGCCCTCCTTATTTGCCCCCGGTGAATCGGCGGGCGATTGTCGCCGCCGCTCCCCGAGCCGACGGCACGCATCCGATTTCGCGACCGCGAAAGCTTGATCGCAACTGCAGCATAGCGGAACCCGGCACCGAAAACCAGTCTGCGTCCGTCACGTCACCGTGACCCCGGCGATAACGACCAAGCCATTGTCTAGATTGGTCTATTTGTGTCGTTGCCGCGCCTGGTCGCGGCTTTCCGCGGCTAGGGCATCACGTAAACGACGCATATCGCCCGGCAGTTCCGACTGGAACCGCAGGCCTTTTCGGGTGTGGGGGTGTTCGATGGCCAATAGATAGGCATGCAGGGCCTGTCTGCCAAGACCCTCCAGCGCGGCGCGGGCTTTTGGCCCCAATCGGCTGGCTTTGGTCTTGAAGCCGGTGCCGTAGGTGGCATCACCCAGGATGGGATGGCCGATATAGGCCAGATGCACCCGGATCTGATGGGTACGGCCGGTTTCCAGCCGGCATTCCAGGAGGCTCGCCACCGGCTTGCCATCCGCTCCGGCGTAGCGCTCCAGCACCTGCCAATGGGTGACGGCCTCGCGGCCGCCCTCGCGCACCGCGCGCTTGTCGCGCGCCTGCGGATGGCGGTCGAGTGGGGCGTCGATGGTGCCCTTGGCACGGCCGGGCGCGCCCCAGATGAAGGCGAGATAGCCGCGTTCGAGCGGGCCTTCGCTCTTGTTGGCGAACTGGGCGCTGAGCGCGCGATGGGCGGCGTCGTTCTTCGCCACCACCATCAGCCCGCTGGTGTCCTTGTCCAGCCGGTGCACGATGCCGGGCCGCTTGACGCCGCCAATGCCGGACAGGCTGTCGCCGCAATGCGCGATCAGCGCGTTGACCAGTGTGCCCTGGGCGTGGCCGGCGGCGGGATGCACCACCAGCCCGGCCGGCTTGTCGATGACGATCAGGTCGTCGTCCTCGTAAACGATATCGAGCGGGATCGGCTCGCCCACGGGCTTGGCCGGCTCCGGCGCCGGTAGCGTCACGGTGATGGTGTCGCCGGATTTGACGTGGGTGGCGGGATCGCGGATCGTGCGCGCCGCGATCATCACTTGCCCGTCGAGGATCAGCGCCTTCAGCCGCGAGCGCGACAGCGCCGGGATGCGGGCGCTGAGCACGCGGTCGAGCCGCAGGCCTTGCTCCTCGGCGGCGACCTGGATTGTCTCGACGGCTTCATCAGGCATGGCTCAACCGATGTCCGACGCGCAGAAGCCCCTCGATCCCGATGCCGCCGCGGCGATCGCCAAAGTGCGCCGGCTGATGATCACCGTCATGGCGGCGACCTTCGTCGCCATCGCAATCGTGCTCATGGTCATCGGCTACCGCCTTTTCCAGGTGAAGGAAAGCGCCCCGTCTTTTGCGGACGTGACCGAGTCGCTGCCCGCCGGCGCGAAAGTGCTGTCGACCGCGGTCGGCGCCGACCACATTGTGGTGACCATCGAGGTCGGCGGCGTGACGGAGATCCGCACGTTCGATCCCGATACGCTGAAGCCGCTCGGGCGCTTGCGCCTGGAGCCGAAGCCTTAAAGCGCCCTGATCTTCTCCAGCACCGGCAGCAGATAGCCGTTGAATTTCTCCGGGTTCTCGCTCATCGGGAAATGGCCGAGGTCCTTCATGATCACCGCTTCGGCGCCGAGGCTCTCGGCGACCGCGAGGGTGCCTTCCGCGGTGCACGAGTAGTCGTATTCGCCGGTGAGGAAGAACATCGGGCAGCGCGCGATGTCGATCTCGCCGAGCTTGCCGCGGATGTCGCCGTCGATCATGTAGAAATAGAGGTCGCCTTTGAATACGCCGGGCCCGCTCTGCATGTAGTGCCACAGCGTTTCCCAGCGGCCTTCGGCCGGCGCGGTCGGCGCCACCAGGCCGGAGACGACGCCGGCGCAGACCATGCCGCCGTGTACGTCGGGCCGGTTGAGCCAGGACAGATCGTAATAGGGCGCGGTGAAGGCGGCCGACTCCAGGCCGATCAGCGCGCGAAAGCGTTCGGGCACTTCGTGCGCGAGATGCAGCACGATGCGGCCGCCGATCGAGCAGCCCATGGCGACCGGTCTGTCGAGCGCGAGCGCGTCGGCGACTTCCACGATCATGCGCACATAGTCGCGCGAGGTGAGTTGATATTCGGCGTCCTGCCAGCCCGCGGGCGGCGACGACTTGCCGTGCCAGGGCATATCGAAGGCGATGACGCGAAAATTCTTGGTGATGCGTTCGTCGTTCATCAGCCCGCGATATTGCCGCGCGTCGGAGCCGGCGGTGTGCAGGCAGAGCAGGGGAATGCCGTGGCCGGCCTCCTCGACATAAAGCCGGTGCGGCTTGCCGAGCAGCTCGAGATGCAGATAGCGGCCCGAGATCGGTTCAAAGCTCGGCTCGAAGCGCGGGCTCATCGGGCGACTCCCCGGCGCGGCGCGGCGATCACGTCCTTGAAGTAGAGCAGGTTGCTCATGAAGGGATGCAGGTCGCCTTCCACTTGCATCAGTTTCAGCTTCACCAGCGCGAAGATATCGGTGAAGCCGAGCGGCGGCAGCGGCTGCCAGAATTTCTCCCATACCGCGCGCGGCGCGCGCAGCGCGAAGCTGTAGTCGGGCGTGATGAATGGGCCCGGCGTCACTTCGGTGACGCGGCCTTCCTGGATGCGGATCAGCGTGTGGGCCTCGTCGATGGCAATCAGGAATGTCGTGTCGACGAAACGGCCGCGGCGGACGAGGTTGGCGTCGGCGTTCACGACGCCGGCAATGGTATCGAGCATGCGAAAGGCTCCCGAGCTGTCGCCGCAGGGTGGAATTTCGCGCCGCGGACCGCAAGATGGCGCCGCCTGCTTGCGCCTGTGGGTGATCGAGGGTATCTCGGAGGCCTTGGCCAAGCTCCCTTCGTCTAGCGGCCCAGGACGTCGCCCTCTCACGGCGAAAACAGGGGTTCGAGTCCCCTAGGGAGCGCCAATGAGATCAATAGCTTAGCTGTGTTTTCAGCGACTCGCTCCGAATTCACGGGCGAAGGAGCGTGATGATGACGAAACTCACGCAAAGCTATGTTCACGGCGCATCAAGCGTGCCGTTGATCGGCGAGACGCTGGGCGTGCATTTCGATCGCGCCGTTGCGCGCTGGCGCGAAGAACTGGCGCTGGTGGTGCGGCATCAGCAGGTCCGCTGGACCTACGGCGAGCTCAAGCAGCGGGTCGATCGTTTTGCCGCCGGATTGCTGGCCCTCGGCCTCAAGCCGGGCGAGCGGGTCGGCATCTGGTCGCCGAACAATGCCGAATGGGTGATCACCCAGTTCGCCACCGCCAAGGCGGGCCTGGTGCTGGTCAATATCAACCCGGCCTATCGTCTGACCGAGGTCGAATACGCCCTCAACAAGGTCGGCTGCAAGGCGCTGATCATCGCCGACCACTTCAAGACCAGCGACTATGTCGGCATGCTGCGCGAGCTCGCGCCCGAACTCGACCGCAGCGCGCCCGGCCACCTCGCGGCCGCGCGGTTGCCCTCGCTCTCCGCGGTGATCCGCATCGGCGCCGATGAACGGCGCGGCATGTTCCGCTTCGACGACATCATGGCCGCCGACGCCGAGCAGCATAAGAAACGCCTCGACGAACTGGCGGCGATGCTGCAATTCGACGAGCCGATCAACATCCAGTTCACCAGTGGGACGACCGGGGCGCCGAAGGGCGCGACGCTTACCCATCACAACATCCTTAACAACGGCTACTTCATCGGCGAGGCGCAGCGGCTGAGCCCGCGCGACCGCGTCGCCATCCCGGTGCCGCTTTATCACTGCTTCGGCATGGTGCTGGGCAATCTCGCCTGCGTTACGCATGGCGCGGCGATGGTCTATCCGGGCGAGGGCTTCGAGCCGCTGGCCGTGCTGGAGACGGTCGAGGCTGAGCGCTGCACCGCGCTCTACGGCGTGCCGACGATGTTCATCGCCGAACTGAGCCATCCCGACTTCAAGCGCTTCGACTTAAGCTCGCTGCGCACCGGCATTATGGCCGGCTCGCCTTGTCCGATCGAAGTCATGCGCCGCTGCATCGACGAGATGCATATGAGCGAGGTGACGATCGCTTACGGAATGACCGAGACGAGCCCGGTCAGCTTCCAGACCTCGCATGATGATCCGCTGGAGCGACGCGTCGGCACCGTCGGCCGAATCCATCCGCATGTCGAAGTCAAGATCGTCGATGGCGAGGGCCGTATCGTGCCGCCCGGCACGCCCGGCGAATTGTGCACGCGCGGCTATTCGGTGATGCTCGGCTATTGGGGCGATGCCGAGCGCACGGCCGAGGCGATCGACCGCGCGCGCTGGATGCATACCGGCGATCTGGCCACGCTCGACGAAGACGGCTACTGCAACATCGTCGGCCGGCTCAAGGACATGGTGATCCGCGGCGGCGAGAACGTCTATCCGCGCGAGATCGAGGAGTTCCTCTATCGCCACAAGAAGATCGCCGACGTGCAGGTGATCGGCGTGCCTGACCGCAAATACGGCGAGGAGTTGTGCGCCTGGGTGAAGCTGCGGCCGGGCGAGACGGCGACGGCGGAGGAGATCCAAGAGTTCTGCCGCGGCCAAATCGCCCATTACAAGATCCCGCGCTACATCCGTTTCGTCGATGCCTTCCCAATGACGGTGACCGGCAAGGTGCAGAAATTCATGATGCGCGCCGAAACGATGCGCGAACTCGGGCTCGCCGAGGAAAAGACCGCCTGAAGCGGTTTCGCCGGAATACCGCTCCGGCAATATTGCGGCTTTGCCGGATGCCCCGTAAAAGGTCCCCCTTTTTCGGGACGGTCATGACCCAGAATCAGGTTCCTGCAACGGCGACCTTTATCGGCGCCGCCGGCAACAAACTCATCGCCGATGTGTTCGGGGAGGGCGGCTCGCCCGTGCTGCTGCTGCACGGCGGCGGCCAGACCCGCCACGCCTGGCACAAGACCGCGCAAGCGATCGCGCGCAAAGGCCATACGGCCTATGCCCTCGATCAACGCGGTCATGGCGACTCCGACTGGGTGGCGAACGGCGACTACGAATTTACCGATTATGCCGCCGACGCCAGGGTCGTCGCAGCCGAGCTCACCCGCCGCACCGGTACAAAGCCGATCGTCATCGGCGCTTCGCTCGGCGGTATCGCGGCGCTGCTCGCCGAAGGCGAAGCCGAACGCGACGAGGCTGCCAACGTGTTTTGCGCGCTGGTGCTGGTCGACATCACCCCGCGTGTGGACCTGAGCGGGGTGGCCAAGGTTCTCGGCTTCATGCGCGCCAATGCCAAAGAAGGATTCGCTTCTATCGCCGAAGCCGCGCAGGCGGTCGCCGACTATCTTCCGCAGCGGCCACGGCCGAAGAGCAATGAAGGATTGAGGAAGAATCTGCGCTTGTCGCCCGACGGGCGCTGGCGCTGGCACTGGGACCCGCGCTTCCTCGACGGCCCGCGCGCGGCCGGGGCGGATCGCCGCGCGCTCGAGGCGGCGTTGATCGCGGCCGCGCAACGCATCGAGATTCCAGCGCTGCTCGTGCGCGGCGGCTCCTCCGAACTGGTGAAGGAGGCGCACGCCAAGGAATTTCTCGAGTTGGTGCCGCACGCCGATTATGTCGACGTCAGCGGTGCGCGGCACATGGTCGCCGGGGATCGGAACGACCACTTCTCGGCCGCGGTCTTATCGTTCATCCAACGGCTGCCGGCGGCGGCTTGATTGGGGGCGCTAGCCGCTTTCTTCGTCGTCGAGTGGGAGCCCCAGGATCAGGTAGCTCCACGACTTGCCGTGCGAGTCGAGATTGAGCGAACGGTTGACGCCGCCCTCGAGCGCGTCCTGCATGACGAAGTTGAGGCCGTTGAGGTGCGGCAGCTCGTAACGCGTGACCTCGCCGCGGATGAGGTGCGGGAAGGCCTGCTTGATGTGCTTCGGCGTGAGCGTCTTCTTGAGCAGCCCGTAGTCGGCGGGATCGTAGGTCCACACATTCACGTTCGAGGTGTTGCCTTTGTCGCCGGCGCGGGCATGCGCGATGTCGCGCACGATACGCGGAGCGTTGCGGTGGGGCGCGCTCATGCGCTCGTCACGTCGAGCGTCGGGCGAATACGTTCGCGCGGGATCAGCACCGACTTGGTCAGCACGCAGGGCACGATCGCGCCGCGAAAGCCGCCGCCGCCGGCCGGTCCGCAGCAGAGCAGCGATTCGACTTCCCACAACATCAGCTCGGCGGCTTCCTTGTCGCGCGAGCGCAGCGTCACGTGCAGGCGCACGTCCTGTGCGTCACTGGCGCGCAAACCGGCGGTCGCGAACAGCGAACTGGCGCCGATCAGATCGACGCGCAGGTCGGCCTTGCCGTTCAAGCGCGTCATGCGCTCGCGCACGATATCCGCCGCCAATTGGCCGCGCTGCTGCGCCGCAGGTCCCGCGTAGCTCACGCCGGCTTCGCCCTGGAAGCCGCCGTCGAAGCCGACCGTTACCTTCAGTGTTTCGGGCCGCGCGCTGCCGGAAGCGTTTGAAACCCTGACGCGGTCGGCACCCGTAGCCGCGACCTCGACGCGGCTGAAGTCGGCGGTGACGTCGGGCGTCAAGTAGCGCGCGGGGTCGTGAACCTCGTAGAGCAACTGTTCCTTCACGGTCGCCGGCGTGACGCAGCCGCCGGTCTTGGCGAGCTTGGTGATCACGGCACTGCCGTCCGGCGCAACCTCGGCGATCGGAAAGCCGCATTGCGCCAAGTCCGGCACGTCCTTCATGCCCGGATCGGCGAAATAGCCGCCAGTCACCTGCATGCCGCATTCCATCAGGTGCCCGACCAGCGTGCCGGCGCCGAGCCGCGGCATGTCGCCGGCGTCCCAGCCGAAGCGGTGCGCGATCGGCGCCAGAAACATCGATGGATCGGCGAGCCGCCCACCGATGATGACATCGGCGCCGGCATCGAGCGCCGGGATGATGGCGTCGGCGCCGAGATAGGCGTTCATGCCAACCACCGGCATGTCGACATCGGCGAGCGTGCCCGGCTCGTCCATGAGCGGCTGGTCTTTCGGCACCAGCGCCGAAACGTCGTCGCCTTCGATGCAGGCGATCTTCAGGCCCTTGAAGCCGAGTTCGCGCGCAATCGCCAAAGTGCGTTCGGCCGCCGCGCGCGGATTGGCCGCGCCCATGTTGGTGATCATCACGGTGCCGGTCTTGCGGCAGGCCGGCAGCAACGCGCGCATACGGCGTTCGAGCAACGAATTGTAGCCGCGCTTGGGGTCGGCCATGCGGTCGCGGTGGGCGAACGCGACGGTGCGCTCGCCCAGACACTCCAGCACGATGGCATCGAGGCGGCCGCCCTCGACCAGATCGACGGCGGGCTCTAGCCGGTCGGCCGAAAAGCCCGCGCCGGTGCCGATGCGAAACGCCGCGCCGCTCATTTGTCCTGCCGCAGCACGGTCAATCGCCTTTGCCGGCGCTCTCGGGGAAGAACAGATCGCCGATCGAGGCCGGCGCCTGCTTGATCGAGCCGATCTTGGCCATGAATAGCGCGGTGGCGAAGACTTTGTGCGGCTCGAGAGTGAAGGCGTAGTCCTTGTCGCTGATACTGGCGACGACTTCGTCGAGCGGCGTCTTGGTGTCGTGGGCGATCTCCAGATAGAGCTTCGCCGCCGCGCGCTTGTCCTTGTTGATGATGTCGATCGCCTCGCTCAGCGCCTCGAACACCGCCTTATAGGCTTTCGGATTGCCGTCGCGGAACTTGGCGCTCGAGGTCAGCACCAGCGCGGTCGCCGGGCCGCCGAGGATCTCGTAGCTGGTCGTGATCAGGTGCGCGCCCGGCACCTTGATCTCCTGTTCGTAGAACGGCGAGGTCGAGAAGTGCGCGTTCACGCCGGCGGTGTTGTTGATGAAGGCGAGCGTCGCATCCGGGTGCGACAGCGACACCGTCAGCGGATCGAGCTTGGCGTAGTCCTTTTCGCCGAAAGCCTTGGCCGCCGCCATCTGCAGCATGATCGCCTGCGTCGATATCTTGACCGAAGGAACGGCGATTTTGTCCTTGCCGCTGAAATCCTTGATGCTCTTCACGTCGGGATCGCGGGTGACGAGATAGAGCGGGTAGGTCGTCAGCGCCGACATCGCCTTGATCTGGCCATTGGTCTTTGACCACAGCGTAATCAGCGACGGCGCGCCCTGCGCGGCAAAATGCAGCGCGCCGGAGATCAACCCGTCGTTCATGACGCTCGGGCCGGCCACCTTCGCCCATTTCACGGAAATGCCGGGCAGCCCCAGTTTCGCCGCGTGTTCCTCGACGAGCTTGGACTTCTCCATCACCATCAGCGGCAGGAAGCTCACGCCATATTGCTGGGCGATGGTGATTTCGCTCACCTCGGCGCGGACGTTGGTAGCAACTGTCGCTGCTAGCGCGGCGCAAAGCGCGATGATTGTCTGGCGAAAACGCATGGGTTCCCCCTGGGCTGGTACACGATAAAACCAACATTTTCGCCGGTGCGCCATCCCCGCCTGTAACGGATGAAGCCATTCCTGCAGCGCATCATGCGGCCGCGTCGAAGCGTCTAGTCGCGCGCGGCAACGCAATGTAATCCTTCTTCGATGTCCGAATCTCCCGCACCACAGCCGTTCTGTCCCTCGCTCTCCGAATTGTTTCGCGCCTTCGCGCTGGTCTCGATTTCCGGCTTCGGCGGCGCGCTGCCGTGGGCGCGGCGCGCCATCGTCGAGCAGAAGCGCTGGATGACGACGCAGGAATTCAATGAGACCTTCGCGCTCTCGCAATTCCTGCCGGGTCCGAACGTGATCAATTTCTCCGTGGTGTTCGGCTCGCGCTTCGGCGGCGCAGCCGGGGCGGCGGTGGCGCTGGCCGGCCTGCTTGGGCCGCCGCTGGTCATCGTCATGGTGCTGGCGATCCTATACGAGCGCTACGGTGACATTGAGATATTGAGCCGCATTCTTACCGGCATCACCGCCGCCGCCGTCGGTCTCTTGATTGCTGTGGTCGCCAAGATGGCGGCGCCACTGTTTCTCAAGCGGTGGAATTCGGCGCCGGTGTTCGCGCTCCTGGCTTTCGCCGGCGTCGGCTTGATGCATTGGCCGCTGCCTTACGTATTTCTCGGGCTGGCGCCGTTCAGCGTGGCCTTCGGCTGGTTCGAGCGATGAACCAGCACCCGCTCACGTCGCTGTTCGGCTATTTCGCGCTGCTGTCATTGTTCGCGGTCGGCGGTGCCAACGCCGCGATCCCGGAAATGCACCGGGTCGCCGTCGACGTCATGCATTGGATGAACGATCGCCAGTTTGCCGACATGTACGCGATCGCGCAGATGTCGCCGGGACCGAACGTGATCATCGTCGCGCTGATCGGCTATCACGTGGCCGGTTTTGCCGGTGCAGGAGTCGCCATCGCGGCGATGTGCGGTCCGACCTGCACGTTGGCGTTTTTCGTGGCGCGCACCTGGGACCGCTTCAGGAAAGCGCGCTGGCGGATGGCGATCCAGGCCGGAATGGTGCCGCTCTCGCTGGGCCTGATCGCGGCGAGCGCCTCCGTGCTGGCGCGCACCGCCGATCACAATGTCTATGCTGCCCTCATCACCGCCGCGACTGCGGCGGTGGCGTTCTTCACCCGCGTCAATCCGCTGTGGCTCTTCGCCGCCGCCGGCGTATTCGGGCTGAGCGGCTGGCTGTAGCTTAGCCCGCGACGGCGCCTGTCACGGTAACGATGCCGGCGAGCAGGATCAGCAATTGCACGCAAAAGATGGTGACGTTCGCGTCCCATTGTTTGGCGACGATCGGGATCGGCGCCTTGAACGGCTGATAGCCGTTATCGTCATAGGCCGCGCCACCGTACACCGGCATGGCAATCAGCGCCGCGAAGAAGGCGGCGTAGACGATCGCGCCCATGAGTGCGACCAGGTAGAGCCGCTCGACGACAAGCGGCCCGGGCCACCAGATCAGGGCGAAGGCGAGCAGGCCGAAACCGACATAGCTCGAAATCTGCCAAACCACGTGGAAGCGCGCGTGCGGCGTCCATTTCGGATTGGTCGCGTGCGTCTTGTTGAAGTCGGCAAACACCGTGGCGACCGCCCAGCCGGCGGTCATCAACGTGAACAGGATGCGGGTGACGAGGATGTGATCGAAGCTCATGGTCACTCCACCTTGATATTTGCATCGTGAATGATGCGCGCGTACTCGTCGTGTTTTTCTTTGACGAATTCTCGGAATTCTTTTCCGCAGGTGACCGCCGGGTAGAGGCCGAGCGGCAATAATTTTGCCTCAACCGCGGGCGTCTTCATTGCCGCCGTAAACCAGGCGATCAACGGCGCGATGCTTTGCGCCGACGTCTTTGCCGGCGCGAGCAAGCCGAGCCAGACCTCCGATTCGTAACCCGGGTAGCCGGATTCGGCGACGGTCGGCACGTCGGGCAGCGGCTTGATGCGTTTGCTCGAAGCGGTCGCCAGCGCCCGCAACTTGCCGGCTTTGATCTGCTCGACCGCTTCGGAGTAGTTGACCAGGCCTGCGGTGACTTGTTGGCCAAGGAGCGCGTTGACGACGGGCGCGCCGCCCGCATAAGGCACGAAAATCATGTCGGCCTTTGTCACGCGTTTGAACTGCTCGACGGCAATATGCTGCGTGGTGGCCGGACCGAGGGCGGCGAGCGTGAGTGTGCCAGGTTTGACGTGCGCCGCGGCGATGAGTTCGCCGATGGTTTTGTAGGGCGATGCGCCGTTCACGACGAAGACCATCGGCGATGTGACCAGATTGCAAACCGGCTCAAAGCTTACGAGCGGATCGTAATTCGTCTTCCGCAAAAGCGGATTGATAACGACCGAATTTGCCGCCACCACGATCGTATTGCCGTCGGGCGTGGCCCGCGCCGTCAGGTCGTAAGCAATCGAGGCGCCGGCGCCCGGGTGGTTTTCGACGATCACGGTCTGTTTGTCGGCTTCGCCGATCTGCTGGCCCAGGATACGCGCCAGAACGTCGGCTGCGCCGCCGGGCGGAAACGGAATGATGATCCTGATGGGTCTGCCGGTTTGCGGCCATGCCGGTTCAACAAGCGTCGCGACCCCTGCCAGAACGATGCTGAGCGCTGCCATTTGCAGGCATGCGCGGCGCAGGATTTTCATCGTTTGATGCCCCCAATAGTCGTCCCCGTAACGCGATTTTACACGCCCAGGGACCTGTCGATAAGCCGCTGCCTGGAGGTTGCCGGGCGGGGTAAACTTGCCCATCTTGAGTCGTGGGAGGCAACCCCGGGACGATGCGCCAATACCTTGATCTGATGGAACATATTTTGGCCGATGGTGCGGAAAAACGCGACCGCACCGGCACCGGCACGCTGTCGGTGTTCGGCTATCAGATGCGTTTCGATCTGGCCGACGGATTTCCGCTGCTCACCACCAAGAAGCTGCATATCAAATCGATCGTCTACGAGCTGCTCTGGTTCCTCGCCGGCGACACCAACATCAAATATTTGAACGAGCACGGCGTGCGTATCTGGGACGAGTGGGCCGACGAGCGCGGCGATCTCGGGCCGGTCTACGGCCACCAGTGGCGCTCATGGCCGGCCAAGGACGGCAAGACCATCGACCAGATTTCGCATGTGATCGAGATGATCCGGCGCAATCCGGATTCACGCCGCCTCATCGTCACGGCCTGGAACCCGGCCGACGTCGACAAGATGGCGCTGCCGCCGTGCCACTGCCTGTTCCAGTTCTATGTCTCCGAAGGCAGGCTGTCGTGCCAGCTTTACCAGCGCTCGGCCGATGTCTTTCTCGGCGTGCCGTTCAACATCGCGTCTTACGCGCTCTTGACCATGATGGTGGCGCAAGTGACCGGGTTTAAGCCAGGCGAGTTCATCCATACCTTCGGCGACGCGCATCTTTATATGAATCATCTGGAGCAGGCGCGGCTACAGCTGTCGCGCGCCCCGCGGGCGCTGCCGACGATGCGGATCAATCCGGCGGTGAAGGATATCTTCGGCTTCCGCTACGAGGATTTCGCGGTCCAAAATTACGATCCGCACCCGCACATCAAGGCCGAGGTGGCGGTGTGAGCCTCACGATCCGGAGCGCGCGTCCAGCGGACGCCGCGCTGGTGTTTACGCTGGTGCGCGAACTCGCGGATTACGAAAAGCTTACGGCCGCAATGGACGCAACCGAAGCGCAGATCGCCGCGGCATTGTTTGCGCCGCGGCCGCGGCTGTTCTGCGACATCGCCGAGTGGGACGGCGCGCCGGCCGGTTTTGCGGTTTGGTTCCTGAATTTCTCCACGTTCCGCGGCCGCTACGGCATTTATCTCGAGGATATCTTCGTGCGGCCCACCTTCCGCCGGCGTGGCATCGGCAAGGCCTTATTGGCGCGGCTGGCGAAGCATTGCGTTGACGAGGGCTACACCCGTTTCGAATGGGCGGTGCTCGATTGGAACGTGCCAGCGATCGAATTCTATCGTTCGCTCGGCGCGGAGGTGCTAGGTGACTGGCGTATTTGCCGCTTGAGCGGCAAGCCCTTGCGGGAGTTCGCGCGGATGGCGCAGTCCTGAGCGTCTCGGGCCACCTCTCCCGGAGGGAACGGCCCGATCGCACGGCGTCCTCCTTCATCGCTTGTTTTGGTTCTACAATAATAAATGGTTGGACAATCATCGCCGGCACGGTCAAACCGACGACAAGAGCAACGCGAACGAACCCCCGCGAGGGGACGCCCTGATGCAAATCGTGCTGGTCGCCGCTATTGGCGAAAACAATGTGATCGGCGGCGACGGCCACTTGCCGTGGCGGCTTAAATCCGACCTCAAGCATTTCCGCCGGCTGACCATGGGCAAGCCGGTGATCATGGGGCGCAAGACGTTCGAGTCGATCGGCAAGCCGCTCGACGGCCGCACCAATATCGTTCTCACCCGAAACCTCGCCATCAAGGTTCCCGGCGGTGTGCTGGCGACCAGTTTGGACGCAGCTCTTGGCGCTGCGCGTGACGACGCCCGGAAACGCGGCGTCGACGAGATCATGGTGATCGGCGGCGGCGACGTCTTTGCCGACACCATGCCGCTTGCGGACCGGCTGGAGATCACCCATGTGCATGCCTCGCCGAAGGGCGACGCCTATTTCCCGCCGATCGACCCGGCGGCATGGCGCGAGGTCATGCGCGAGGAGCATCCGGCGGGGCCCGACGACAGCGCCAGTTTCACGGTCGCGGCTTATTTGAGGCGCTGAGCGGCAAAAACGCGGTAAAAGGCGGCTTTCCGGCGCGTTGTAACCACCCGCTCGGTCCCCTATAACCCCACCCAACACAGCAGCCGGTCGCGGCCGGCGCCGGGAGAACATTCGATGCCATGGAGTAATCAGGGCGGCGGAGGCGGCGGCCCATGGGGCTCGGGCGGCAAAGGCCCCTGGGGCTCGGGACCGCAACCGTCGGGTTCGACGCCGCCGGATCTGGAGGAAATCCTCCGCCGCGGCCAGGACAAATTGCGCCGCGTGCTGCCGGGCGGCAATCTTGGCGGCAAGGGCTTCGCGTTGCTCGCGCTTGCGGCGGTCGCGCTGTGGGGCTTCTCCGGCTTCTTCCGCGTCGAGCCGGACGAGCTCGGCGTGGTGCTGCGCTTCGGCCAAGAAGTGCGCGAGGTGCAACCCGGCCTGAATTATCATCTGCCGTACCCGGTCGAGAGCGTGCTCACGCCCAAGGCGTTGCGCGTCAACAAGATCGACATCGGCATGCGCCAGGTCGAGGATGGCCGCCGCTCGGCGACGCGCGACGTGCCGGAGGAGAGCCTGATGCTCACGGGCGACGAAAACATCGTCGACGTCGATTTTTCGGTACTGTGGAAGGTGAAGCCGACCGGCGTCGGCGACTATTTGTTCAACATCCAGAATCCGGAAGGCACGGTGAAGGCGGTCGCCGAAAGCGCCAT
>DATJVE010000212.1:0-27032 GCA_035501975.1 Pseudolabrys sp. | reverse complement strand
ACCGGCGCCAAGGGCATGCCGCTGGTGGTCGAGATTTCCGTCGCCTTCTCGGTGCTGATCGCCTTCATCGTCATCGGCATCTTCCTGTTCCGCATCCGCGAGCGCTTCGACACCGTCGACGTGCAGGCGCTCGACCGTTTCCGCGGAGAGCGGCTATGATCGACGCGCTCACCGGCGTCTTGCTGATCCCGGCGGTGGCCGCGACGCTGCTCGCCGCCCTGCCCGGGTACCGGCTGACCGCGATCCTCAACGTGCTGGCGGCGCTGCTCACCTTCTTGACCGCGGCGTCGCTGTTCGTGGCGCAGCCGGCCTCGGGGCCCTATCTCCTGGTGGATGACCTCAACAAGGTCTTCATCGTGCTCACCACCTTCGTCGGCTTCACCACCAGCGTGTTCAGCGCGAGCTATATCGAGCACGAAATCGAGATCGGCCGGCTGACGCCGACTTTCGTGCGCTTCTATCACGCCATGTACCAGGTGCTGATGTTCGCCATGAACCTCGCGCTGGTGGCCAACAATATCGGCCTGATGTGGGTGGCGATCGAGATGGCGACGCTCACCACCGTGCTGATGGTCGGCATCTACCGCACGCACGAGGCGCTGGAGGCGGCGTGGAAATACTTCATCCTCGGCAGCGTCGGCATCGCGCTGGCGCTGTTCGGCACCATTTTGGTCTACATGGCGGCGCGGCCGGTGATCGGCGAAGGCCTCTACGCCATGGTATGGACCGTGCTGGTGACCAAAGCGGCGCAATTCGATCCGGCGCTGCTCGACGTCGCCTTCGTGTTCCTGCTGCTCGGCTATGGCACGAAGGTCGGCCTCGCGCCGCTGCACGCTTGGCTACCGGACGCGCATGCGGAAGGCCCGACGCCAATTTCGGCGGTGCTGTCCGGCCTGCTCTTGAACGTCGCGCTCTACGCGCTCTTACGCTTCAAGATGATCCTCGCGCTCAACCCCTTGGCGCTCGCGCCCGGGCCGCTGATGGTGACCATGGGACTGATCTCCTGCGTGTTCGCCGCTTTCATGCTGTACCGGCGGCGCGACATCAAACGCATGTTCGCCTATTCCTCGATCGAGCACATGGGCATCATCGTGTTCGCCTTCGGCATGGGCGGAGCGCTGGCGAACTTCGCGGCGCTGTTGCACATGACCATGCACTCGCTGACCAAGTCGGCGATCTTCTACGCGGTCGGGCATATTTCCCAGGTCAAGGGCACGCAGAAAATCGCCGACATGGGCGGGCTGACGGTGAGCAATCCGGTGCTCGGCTGGGGCCTGGTGCTCGGCGTCATCGCCATCGCCGGGCTGCCGCCGCTCGGCATCTTCATGAGCGAGTTCCTGGTGGTGTCATCGACCTTCGCGCGCCAGCCGTGGCTCGCCACCATTTTGGTGTTTGCCATTCTGGTCGCGCTCGGCGGCCTGTTCCTGCGGCTCAACACGATTGCTTTCGGCGAGCCGCGCGGGCCGACCGCGAAGGCCGAGGCGTCCTACGTGCCGATGTTCGCGCATCTCGCCATCGTGTTCATGGCGGGCATCTATATGCCGCCGGCGCTGGTCGCCGGCTTCCAGAACGTCGCCCGGCTATTGGGTTAGCGCCATGCACCGCACCACCGTCACCGGGCAGGGCTGGAACGAGGGCATCGCGCAATTGGCGGCGGGCCAGCGCACATTGCTCGGCCTGTGGGGCGATCCGCCGAACGTGCATATGGCGACTCTCGACGAGGCAACGGGCGGCATCGCCATCGTCACTTATGTCTGCGCGAATGGGCAATATCCGAGCGTGGGCGCCAAGCATCCGCCGGCGTTGCGGCTGGAGCGCGCGATCCGCAGCCTGTTCGGCTTGGATGCCATCGGTTCGCCCGATGCGCGGCCGTGGCTGGATTTAGGGTTTTGGGGGGTGAGCCAACCGCTTGCCAATAAGGCGCCGGCGCAGAAGCCAGGCCCTTACGATTTTCTCCCGGTCGAGGGCGAAAGCCTGCACCAGATTCCGGTCGGGCCCGTTCACGCCGGCATCATCGAGCCCGGACATTTCCGCTTCACCGCCAATGGCGAGCACGTGGTGCGGCTCGAGCAGCGGCTCGGCTATGTGCACAAGGGCATCGAGTCGTTGATGTCCGGCGCAACGCTCGAGGCCGCGGCGAAGCTCGCCGGCCGCACCTCCGGCGACAGCACGGTTGCTTATGCCTATGCCTTCGCGCAGGCCGCCGAGGCCGCGCTGCAAATCTCGCCGCCGCCGCGGGCGGTTTACCTTCGCGCGCTGATGGCCGAGATCGAGCGGCTGGCCAATCATTTTGGCGACATCGGCGCCATCTGCAACGACGCTTCGTTCGCCATCATGCACGCGCAGACCGGCATCTTGCGCGAGCGCGTGCTGCGGGCCGCGGACGCCTGCTTCGGCCACCGGCTGATGATGGACGCGATCGTGCCCGGCGGCGTCGCGCGCGACATCGCGGCGGACGGCGTCGCCGAGGTGCAGGCATTGCTCGCCGAAATCCGGCGCGCGTTCCCGCGCCTGATCGAACTTTACGACAGCACCGCCTCGCTGCAGGACCGCACCGTCACCACCGGCATCGTCAAGCCCGACTACGTGCGCCAGTGGGGCGCTGGCGGCTATGTCGGACGCGCCTCGGGACGCAACTTCGATGCGCGGCGCAACATCGGCTACGCGCCCTATGACAAGCTCACCTTCGAAGTACCAGTGCGAGAAGAAGGCGACGTCAATGCGCGGGTGTGGATCCGCATCCGCGAGGTCGAGCAGAGCCTGGCGCTGATCGAACAGCTTCTCGGCGCGCTGTCGGCGGGTGATATTCGCGCTGCCGTCAATCCGGCGGGTGAGCCACGCGAGGGTCTCGGCCTCGCCGAGGCTTTTCGCGGCGACGTGCTCGTCTGGCTGCGGCTCGACGGTGAGGGGCGCGTCGCGCGCTGCCATCTTCGCGACGCCTCCTGGTTCCAGTGGCCGCTGTTGGAGACCGCGATCGAAGGCAACATCGTCGCCGACTTCCCGCTCTGCAACAAATCGTTCAATTGCTCGTATTCGGGGCACGATCTCTGATGCGCCGCACGCTGTTCGAAAGCTTTGCGCACGGGCCGCTGACCGAGCCGCCGCCCAAGCCCGACGACGCCGGCCTCGCCGAGCTGGCGCGAAGCGTCGAGCGCGCCGCGCGCGCCAAGCTCGGGCGCTCGCTGTCGATCCGGCAGGTCGATGCCGGCTCCTGCAACGGCTGCGAATTGGAAATCCACGCGATCAACAACGCCTTCTACGATCTCGAGCGTTTTGGCTTCCACTTTGTCGCCTCGCCGCGCCACGCCGACTTGCTGATGGTGACCGGGCCGGTGACCAAGAACATGCGCGAGGCGCTTTTGCGCACCTACAACGCCACGCCCGATCCGAAATGGGTGATTGCGGTCGGCGCCTGCGCCGCCGACGGCGGCGTGTTTGCCGGCAGTTACGCGGTGGCCGGCGGCGTCAAGGACGTGGTGCCGGTGGACCTCACCATTCCCGGCTGTCCGCCCAACCCGAAAGCACTGCTCGCCGGACTGCTGGCGCTGTTGCAGGCGGCGTCTTGAGCGGCGGTTAGACCGCCACTTTGGTGAGGAAGCCTTCGACCTCGCCGCGCAGCTTGGTCGCCGCCTGCTCGACCAATTCCGAAGCGGCGAGCACGGTCTGCGCCGATTGCTGGCCTTCGGTGGTGGCGCCAGCCACTTCGCCCAGCACCGTGACGATCACCTTGGCGCCGTCGGCCGCGCTGGTCACGTTCTGCGAGATCTCACTGGTCGCGGCGTTCTGCTGCTCAACCGAAATGGCGACGGCGGAGGTGTATTCGTCGATTTCCTTCATGCGATGGGCGATGCGTCCGATCGCCTCCACCGCCTTGTCGGTCGAGGTCTGCACCTCGAGAATCTGACTGGAAATATCCTCGGTCGCCTTTGCCGTCTGCACCGCGAGCGATTTGACTTCGGAGGCGACCACCGCAAAGCCGCGCCCCGCTTCGCCGGCGCGGGCCGCCTCGATGGTGGCGTTGAGCGCCAAGAGATTGGTCTGCCCGGCGATGTTGCGGATGAGCTTGGTGACGTCGCCGATCTTGCGCGCGCCTTGCGCCAGCGCGCCGATGTCCTGGTTGGTGACCTGCGCTTCTTCGACCGCGACCCGCACCACCTCGGTGGTCTGATTGAGCCGCCGTCCGATCTCGGCGATCGAGCTCGACAATTCGTCGGCGGCGATGGCCGCGGTCTCAACGTTGCTGGAGGCGTCGTTGGAGGTGTTCACCGCACTTTCGGCGCGCTTCGAGGTATGGCCGGAGGCGTCGAACAGGCCTTGCGCCGTCGCGCGCATCTCGCCGGCGCTGTCGGTCACCGTGCGCAGAAGCGTCTCGACGCGTTCGCGAAACGTCTCGATGGCACTCTCGACCGCGGCGCGGCGCTCTTCCTTGTGCAGCAGCGTCGTGCGCTGCTGTTCCGCCTGACGGCGCTCGGTGATGTCTTCGTGGGTGCCGATCCAGCCGCCGCCTTTCATCGGATGATTGGTCACCAGCAACAGGTGGCCGCCTTTGGATTTGACCTCATGCACGATGGTGCGGCCTTCCGCCACCGCGGCGAGGAACTCCTTGCGGTAGGCTTGCGGGTCGCGCGAGAAGGTGCCCTTGGCGACGCGCCTCTCCAGCACCTCGGATAGCGTCGCTCCCGGCTTCACATCATCCGGTGTCAGCTCATACATGTTGTAATATTGCGAGTTGCAGACGACCAGCCGCTCGGCGGCGTCGAACATGCACATCCCCTGCGCCATGCTGTCGATGGCGGTGCGGACCTGCTCGATCTCCCGACTCTGCTGCCGGTTGAGCAAGGCGCCGCACAGACTCATCGCCAGCTGGCCGATGACCGCGGCGGCAATGACGGTGAGCGTTGTTGCCGACATCCTGGCCGCGACTGCGGCCGCCCACTCGGGAGCAAAAACAGCCAACGCGCCATATGCGATCGCAAAAGCGACAAGTCCGATCACAATGACCAACGACGAGGCGCGCATAAAGCTCAGCGAGAAAAACATTTTGACCATGAATCGATTGCCCAGATCGCCCGGAGTGGATTATTGCCGCGCCTACTTTTTTTGCGGTTAATTGATGGTAAAGAGATCGTTAACAACAATGACGGCCCAAGCGTGGGCGCCGCGTCCGGGAGGATGAAGTCGTGAAGCTTGTGCTTTTTCAGACCGCGCCCGGTGCCGAAATCGTGCCGGGCGTGCTCACCGGGCGCGGCGTTGTCGATATCTCGCCGGCGGTCAGCAAAAGCTACACGCCGCAGTTGACCATGCAGGGCATCATCGACGGCTTCGAGCTCCTGCGCCCGGCCTTGGACAGGCTAGCCGACGAAGGTCCCGCCACCCCGCTCGACCGTGTCCGGCTACGCCCGCCTTTGCCGCGGCCGGGCAAGATCCTCGCCTGCATCGCCAACTATTGGGAACATGCGCAACGCGAGCCGCGCCCGCTCAACATGTTCATGAAGAATCCCGACGCCGTCATCGGCCCTGGCGACACCATCATGTTGCCCGAGTTCACGGTGCCATGGATCTTCATGCACGAGGCCGAGCTGGCGCTGGTGATCAAGGGCCCGGCCAAAATGGTGAAGGCCAAGGACTGGAAGAGCGCCGTGTTCGGCTATACCGCGATGATCGACGTATCGGCGCGCGAGCAAGGCCGCCGCACCTGGCCGGCCTCGCCGCTCACCAGTTGGCTCGGCAAGTCGTTCGACACCTTCGCGCCGATCGGTCCCTGCATCGCCACCGCCGACGAGATCGCGGAGCCCAACGATCTGGTCGTGCGCTTCTGGAACGACGGGCAGTTGCGCCACAACTACAACACCGACGACATGGAGCACCGCGTTCCCGAGCTGATCGAGTTCGCCACCACGGTAATGACGATGAGCTCGGGCGATCTCATCGCCTGCGGCACCAATCACGAAGGCCTCGGCGCGCTGCAGGACGGCGAAACCGTCGAGATCGAAATCCAGAACATCGGTAAAATGTCGCTGAAGGTCGCTGATCCGCTGAAGCGAACATGGGAGCGTGGAGTCTACATGGGCGTGGATTCGACGAACCCCGATGCCGTCAAGCGGCACCGTCCGCAAGGCGGCCCGCTGCCGCCGTAAAAGGACGTGACGATGGACCAGGCCAGAAGCGAAATCCGCGACACTATGCAGATCGATTGGGACGCGCCCATCCGCATGGACGACGGCGTCGTGCTGCGCGCCGATGTCTACCGGCCGGTCGGCGACGGCAAATTTCCGGTCATTCTCAGCTACGGCCCTTACGCCAAGGGCCTATCGTTCCAGGAGGGCTACCCGAGCCAATGGGGCCGCGTGATCAAATCGGCGCCGAACGTGCTCGAAGGGTCGAGCAACAAATATCAGAACTGGGAACTGGTCGACCCGGAGAAATGGGTGCCGGACGGTTACGCCTGCGTGCGCGTCGATTCGCGCGGTGCCGGACGTTCGCCCGGTTATTTGGACGTCTGGTCGGCGCGCGAGGCACAGGATCTCTACGAGTGCGTCGAGTGGGCGGGCACGCAAAGCTGGAGCAGCGGCAAGGTCGGCATCAACGGCATCTCCTACTATGCGATGAACCAGTGGAACGTGGGCGCGCTCAATCCGCCGCACCTCGCCGCGCTGTGCATGTGGGAAGGCTCATCGGATTATTACCGCGAGTTGTGCCGCCACGGCGGCATCCTGTGCGATTTCCTGAGCAGCTGGCACCCGCGCCAGGTGGCGAGCGTGCAGCACGGCGTCGGCGAGCGCGGCGCCAAGAGCAGGGTCACCGGCGAGCCGGTCGCCGGGCCCGAGACGCTGTCCAAGGAGGACCTGGCGAAGCTTTGCGCCGACACACCGGGCGAGGCCAAGCGCCGTCCGCTGCGCGACGATTACTACGCCGCGCGCACCGCCGGATTCGAGAACATCCAGGCGCCGCTTTTGTCCGCCGCCAATTGGGGCGGTGTCGGCCTGCACACGCGCGGCAATTTCGAAGGCTGGCTCGCCGCCGGCTCCAAGCAGAAATGGCTGGAGGTGCACGGCGACACCCACTTCACACATTTTTATAGCGCATACGGCGAAGCCTTGCAGAAACGTTTCTTCGCCCATTTCCTCAAGGGCGAGGACACCTGGAGCCAGCAGCCGCGCGTTTCGCTCAACATCCGTCACCCGGGCGAGAAGTTCGTCCTGCGCGCGGAGAACGAATGGCCGCTCGCGCGCGCACAATGGACCAAATATTTCCTGCAACCGGACGGCCTCGGACTTTCTACCGCGGCGCCCAAAGGCGCGACCGCGCTGCCCTACGAGACGACCGGCGACGGCTTCACGTTCCGCCTGCCGCGGTCCGACGACGCGATCGAGATAACCGGTCCCGTGGCGGCCAAGCTCTGGGTGTCCTCGGAGACGACCGACGCCGACCTCTTTCTGGTGCTGCGCCTGTTCGACCCGGCCGGCAAGGAAGTCACCTTCATCGGCTCCAACGACCCGCGCACGCCTGTTGGCCTCGGCTGGCTGCGCGCCTCGCAGCGCAAGCTCGACGCAAAACTGTCGCTCCCCTATCGGCCCTGGCACCCGCACGACGAGGTGTGGCCGCTCAAGCCCGGCGAGCCGGTCGAGCTCGACATTGAGATCTGGCCGACCTCGATCGTGGTCCCGGCCGGCTATCAATTGGCGCTCACTGTGCGCGGCAAGGACTACGAGGTGGACGGCCGCGATGCCGCGCTCCCCAACGCGCCCTATCCGATGAAGGGCGTTGGGCCCTTCCTGCACATCGATCCGGACGACCGGCCGGCGGCGATTTTCGCCACGCGCAACACATTGCATTTCGCGCCCGGCAAGGAGCCCTACGTCTTGTTGCCAATCATTCCCGAGGGGTAGGCTTCCGGCGGAGGCAACAACAAGGAGGCAACAATGAAACCGATCCTTGTCGCCGCGCTCGCAGCGGGCGCTTTGGCTTTGGCGGCGCCGACCCACGCGGAGACCTATCCGAACCGCACCATCACCATCATCGTTCCCTACCCGGCCGGCGGGCCGACCGACGAGACCGCGCGCGTCGTGGCGCAGTCGCTGTCGGAAAAGCTCAAGCAAAATGTGATTGTCGAGAATGTGACCGGTGGCGGGACCATCGTCGCCACCAACAAGGTCGCCAAGGCGACGCCCGACGGCTACACGCTGCTGCTGCACAATCTGCAGATCTCGGCCAACGTTACGCTCTACAAAAACCTTCCTTTCGATACCGAAAAAGACCTGATCCCGGTGATGCTGATCAACGAAAATCCGTTGATCCTGGTCGGCAGCAAAACGCTTGCGCCAGACAACTTAACCGAACTGCTCGCGCTGATGAAACGACAGACTTTGAAGGCGGCCATTCCGGGATACGGCGCCACCGGTCACCTGACGACCACGCTGCTCGCACAGGCCGCCAAAGTACCCATCAACCAAATTCCGTATCGTGGCGCGGCGCCGGCATTGACCGATCTCTTGGGCGGCCATGTCGATCTCTACTTTGCCACGCCGCAGCAGATCGAGCCGCAGGTCAAGGCCGGAAAGGTGAAGGCCTACGGGATCACCGCCAAAGAAAAGTCTCCCGAGATGCCGACCGCCGAGAGCATGGTGACGGCGCTGGGGCCGAAGTTCGACATCGTCTACTGGCAGGCCCTATTCGCGCCGGCCGGCACGCCAGAATCGGTCATCGACACGCTCAATGAAGCGCTGCAAGCGACGGTCTCCAATCCGGCAATCGTCAAGCGCTGGCACGACGAGGGCATGTCGACTTTCCCCCCGGACCGGCGTTCGGTTGCGGCAGCGCGCGCGATGATGAAGAGCGAGATTGCCCGTTGGGGCGAGACGATCCGCGATAATAATATCCACGTCAGCCAGTAGCCTCTTGTTGCTGGTCATTCCCGAGGGGTAAGCTTCCTCCAAAAAACAACTATCCAGGGAGGACTTATCATGAGGCGCATTGCTGCCGTTGTCTTAAGCGTGCTCGGCGTCCTGACTTTCGCAGGCCCGGCCGCCGCGGCCTATCCGGACCGCAACGTCACCATCGTCGTGCCCTATCCGGCCGGCGGGCCGACGGACCAACTCGCCCGCGTCATCGCCGACAAGCTGTCGAAGAAGTTCGGGCAGAATTTCATCGTCGAGAACGTCACCGGCGGCAGCACCATCATCGCCTCCAACAAGGTGGCCAAGGCGGATCCGGACGGCTACACGCTGCTCCTGCACAACCTGCAGATTTCCGCGAACCCGACGCTGTTCAAGACCTTGCCGTTCGACACGGTCAAGGACTTCAAGACGGTGATCATGATCAACCGCAATCCGCTGGTTTGGGTCGGGCGCCCCGGCCTTGCGCCGAATTCGTTCAAGGATCTCATGGCCCTCATGAAGAAGGAGCGCTTGAAAGAGGCGCTGCCGGGCTTCGGCACCACGGGCCACCTCACGTCGCGGCTGTTCGCGCAGGAAACCAAGCTGAAGTTCGACGAGATTCCCTATCGTGGCGGCGCGCCGGCGGTGACGGACGTTCTCGGCGACCACGTCGATTTCTTGATTGGCACGCCACAGCAGCTGATGCCGCTGGTCAAGGCCGGGAAACTGAAGGCCTATGCCGTCACGCAAAAGCGTAAGATGCCGGAGTTCCCCACCGCGGACAGCATGGTCGACCTGCTCGGGCCGAAGTTCGACATCCACTATTGGCAGGGGATGTTTGCCCCGGCCAAAACGCCGGACGCGGTCATCAAAACGTTGAACGCGGCGATCAATGACGTCGCCAACGATCCGGAAGTCCTCAAGACATGGCATGATACCGGCGTAACGGCGTTCCCCAAGGATATGCGTTCGCCAGCCGCGGGCGAAAAATTCCTCAAGAGCGAGATCGCCCGCTGGAGCAAGGTGATCAAAGACAACGATATCCACATCAATCAGTAACGCGGATTTCATGAGTCGCGGCTGTTCGGCGCCGGCTGGGTGACGGTTCGCTTTGCTGCCAAGCCGGCTGCGCTTGGGGCGCGGCCAGCGGAAATGATGCGGACTATGGTTGTCAAAACGTAAAGCTCCCCGCCGCTGACGCGGCGGCTCGCTTCAGTTGCGCGATTTTCCGCCGTTCGATGACCGAGCGGGGGGCATTTCCCCGCGTTTTATCGTCAAGCAAAGCTTAATTTTTTCAATAAGTTAAACTGTTAAATCAGATGGTGTCATCAACCTTTCGGGCCGTCGCGCCGGACAGAAAAATGGACCCACCACGCGGTGCCGTCCTGACGCTGGCGGCCGCCAAAACGATCGCTTCGGCATGCCGGCAGCGCGCGTTTCAGCGGCGGACTGCCGGTGCATTGGTCCGCAATTAACCCTTTTGGCGACTTGATCGGCGGGGGACACGCGAATTCCGCGACGCAGTAGGCCGAGAGCATGACCGCGCATCAGCCCGCACCGATGATCTTCGTCGCCACGCCCTGCTTCGGCGGCCTGGTCACCACCGGCTACATGATGTCGATCGTCAAGCTCATGCAATACGCAGAGGCGCACAAGTTTTCCGTGAGCCTGAACGTGCTCGGCCGCGACTCGCTCATCACGCGCGCGCGCAACACGCTGGTCGCGCAGTTCATGACCATCCCGCAGGCGACACACCTGATGTTCATCGACGCCGACATCGGGTTCGAGCCCGAGCTCGTGCATCGCATGCTGGCCTTTGACGAGGACGTGATGGGCGGAATGTACCCGGCGAAAGCGCTGTGCTGGAATCCGCCGGAGAAGATCTGCCAGCAAGAGCCGCCGAACCTGGCGACGTTGAACTATGTCGGCAAATTCTGCGAAGGCAGCGAGCTGGAGCGGCGCGGTCCCTTTGCCACCGGCGTCTATGCCGCCACCGGCTTCATGATGATCAAGCGGCAGGCGATCGCGCGTTTGATGGCGGCCTACCCGCAGTACGCCTACTCCTCCGACCACGTCTCCACGCCCGACAAGACCGAGCGAAAATACTACGCCTTGTTCGAGTGCCGTATCGATCCGGAGACCGGCGAATATCTGAGCGAGGACTTCGGCTTCTGTCAGCTCTGGCGGGCGCTCGGCGGCAAGATCTGGCTGGACGTCGAAGGGGCGCTGGCTCACACCGGCGCGCACGATTTCGTCGGCAATCCGGCGCTGCGCTATGGAACGAGCGAAGTTGTGGCGCTGAAAGTGGCGTGAGCGTCCGGCAGCCCAACCGCGCCTAGCGCGCCGGCTGCAGCACCTGTTCAAGCCAGTCCCACATGTAGGCCGAGCAGATACTCTGGTTGTCGATCTGGCAGTGGTGGTAGCCGCCTTCCTCGCGCGTAAACAGCTTGAAGGTCTTCTGTTTGGCGCCGACGGCGTCGAAGCATTTGCGCGCCTCCGGGAGCGGGATCTGCTCGTCGCCCTCCCCGTGCAGCATCAAAAACGGACAGGTGATTTTCTGCACGACGCCGTCGAGTTTGAATGGTTCGAGGCTTTTAAGCACCTCGTCCTGCGTCTTGACGTTCAGCACCCAGGAAATGTGCTGCGCGGCGACCGACAGCGACGGCGTGTCGGCCTTGGCCAGCCGCTCGAAGCGGTCGGCCCAGATTTTGCGGTAGTCCCATTGCGCGCCCCAGGCGATGCAGCAGGCAAAGCGCTGCTCGAAAGCGGCCGCGCGCGGCGCGTAATAGCCACCGAGACTGATCGCCATGACGCCGATGCGCTTGGGATCTACCTCGGGCCGCGCGGCCAGATAGTCGAACACCGGCGTCGCGTAATGCTCGGTGTCGTGCCGCAGATAGAGGTTGCGAAAGCGGATGCTCTCGCCGTTGCCGGGGCCGTCGACGATCAGGCAGGCGATGCCGCGCGCGGCGAGATCGGCGACGCCCTTGAAATATTGAATCTCCTTGGTAACGTCGAGCCCGTCGAAGAACACCATGGCCGGCACCTTGCCCGACGTGTTGGCCGGTTCGGCGTGCACGAAGATCGCCGGCAGGCTGGTGTCGCCGTAAGGCACCTCGACGTGCTCCAGGCGTGGGCGTTTGACGTATTTGGCTGCATCGCGAAAGCAATCGACGCCGCGCCTATAGGCCTCGTTGCCCTCCTTGGTCTTCGGCTGCAGGAAACGCTCGCCGACATGATAATAGGCGCTGGCGCGCTGCAGATATTGCGCGCCGCTCGTCGTAAAGCCTTCGGCCATGCGGGCACGGCCGCGGTCCTCGACGGCGCGCGCCTGGCGCGTCCACTCGCGGAACCAGACGTCATCGTCGCCGACGCATGATTTCAGCCGCAGGCCAATACGGTTGACCTCGCCGATCTCGGCGCCGCCCCACGGCGCCATGTTCAGCCCGATCAAGAGACCGTGCGACCAGCGGTAATTGTCGGGAAAATACGCGAACGACAGTTCTTCCAATGCCATCGCTTAAGCCTTGCCGTTGCCGTCTTTGTCCGGCCGGAACTTGGTTTCCGGTTTGAGGCCCTTGCGCTTCTGCTTGGCGCTGATCAGGCCGTTCTCCAGGTAGCGGCCGAGCGCCGCGCGCTTGGCGGCCTCGTCCCATTGCGGCAGCCAATCTCCCAATGAGTAGCCGAACCAGGGCGGCTGCGGGCGCAGCGTCTCGAAGCCGAGCTCATTCCAGATTTTTTTGGCGCTCTCCATGTATTCCTGCTTGGGCAATGCCAGCGGCGGCATGTCGCCTTTCATGGTCGCGTCCATCAGCAGCGTCGAGTCCTCTTCGTTGTCGTGCTCGCGCTTGGGCCCGTGGCCCTGGCCGCGATGCGGCACCAGTGCCACGTCCTCCACCGGGTTCATGCGATAGGCCATGGCCCAGAGCAGCGCATCGGCATTGTCGGCGGAAATGTCGTCGTTGACCGCGATGCAAATCTTGCCGCAGTCGGCCTTGAAGAAAGCGGCGCCGCGCAGCGCGCGCCACACCTCCGTGCGCGAGGTGCCCTTCTCCAGGGTGACGACGAGCACGCGCAACAGGCCGGTGAGCGGTTCGTGCAGATTGACCTTCTTCACGCCGCGGATGCTCAGCGTATGGCGCAGGTGATGCAGGAACAAAGGCTCGTAGGCGACGCGCTTGATCACGCTCGATTCCGAAGGCGCCACCTGGCTGATATAGGACGGAATCACCGGCTGCTTGCGATGGGTGATCGCGGTCACCTGCATCGGCATGTTGAATTCCTCGAGCGCCACGTGGCCGTGCGACTCGCCGAACGGCGCTTCCGGCTCGAGCCATTCGGTGTCGATGAGGCCTTCGATGACGATCTCGGATTCGGCCGGCACCAAAAGATCGACCGTGCGCGCGCGCACGATGTTGATCGGCTCGCCGGCAAGCCCGCCGGCGACGGTGAACTCATCAACGTCGAGCGGCAGCTTCTGCGGTCCCATGAAAGCCACGTAAGGCGGACAGCCGAGCACGATGGCGCAAGGCATCGGCTCGCCGCGCTTCTGGTATTTCAGGTAATGCTGATAGCCGCCGGCGCCGCCGACGCGCGTCGCCATGCGCACGACCAGGCGATCGGGCGCTTTGAGCGCAGCGCGGTAGGTGCCCATGTTCTGGATGCCGCTGTCGGGATCGCGCGTGATGACGTTGGTCGCGGTCAGCGTCGGCGCCGAGTCGAAGCCGGGCGTCGAGACCGGGATCGGCAGAGCGTCAAGGCCGTGGCCTTCGCCTTGCAGGTTCTTGCCCTCGATGACGACCTCCTGGCAAACCGCCTCATTGACCAGCCGCGGCTCGATCGGATTGGCGATGGCCTGATCCCATTTCGCCTGGATGTCCTCGACCCTGGCGTCCATGCCGATGCTGTAGATGTCGGGATTGGCGGCGATGGCGCCGACCACCACGGGAATATCGTATTTGCGCCCGCGCGCATCGACGATATTGGTGAACAGGAAGGCCTTGCGTTGCGCCTCGTCGAGGCCGCCGACGAATTGCCAACGCACCAGCGGATGCAATTCGGAATCCTTGTCGATCGGCCGGTCGACGGTACGCAGCAGGCCCCGCTGCTGCAAGACCTCAAGATGCTGGTGAAGATCGCGGTAGCTGCGCGTCGCTTGCGTCATGTCGTTGGTCCCGGACGCCCGCAATCGGCGGGCGGCGCGCAGCATAGCGACTTCGGCGGAGGCGACAACGCCTATTGATGCGGGCGATCAGATCGATTCCGGCACCATCTTGATGGCGCCGCAGGGGCATTCGGTCGCGCAGAGCGAGCAGCCCTTGCAATAGTCGTAGTTGAACTTGAAACGATTGCCCGGGCCCAGCTTGATCACCGCGTTGTCCGGGCAGACGCCGTAGCAGTTGTCGCACTCGAAGCAATTGCCGCAGGAGAGACATCGGCGCGCCTCATAGAGCGCGTTGGTCTCGTCGAGCCCGCCCTGCACTTCCTCAAAGGTGTTTTGCCGGCGCGGGCCCTCGATCATCGGCCGCACCGTTTTCGGCGCGTCGGCGTAATACCAGGCGTTCATCTTGTCGAAGCTCGCCAGTTCGTGCTTTTCCGGCGGCGTATAGATGGCGCCGCGCAACCAGGCGTCGATGTGGCGCGCGGCTTTCTTGCCGTGGCCGACCGCGACGGTGACGGTGCGCTCGGACGGCACCATGTCGCCGCCGGCGAAGATGCCGGCGTGACCGGTCATCATGTTCTGCGCCACCTGCACCGCGCCGTCTTTGATCTCCAAGCCGGGCACGCCGTCGAGCAGCGCCAGATCGACGTCCTGGCCGAGCGCGAGCACCAGCGAATCGGTCGCCAGCGTCTCGAATTCGCCGGTCGGCTGCGGGAAGCCCTTCTCGTCGAGCTGCATCTTCTCGACGGTGAGCAAGCCCTCGTCCACCCGTTTGATGGTCGAGAGCCATTTCATCATGATGCCTTCCTGCAAGGCCTCCTCGACCTCGAAGTCATGCGCCGGCATGCGGTCGCGGGTGCGGCGATAGACGAGGATCGCTTCGGTCGCGCCGAGGCGCTTGGCCGTGCGCGCGGCGTCGATCGCGGTGTTGCCGCCACCGTAAACGACGACGCGGCGGCCGAGCAGCGGCTTCGCTTCGCCTTCCATCGAACGCAGCAGCGTGACGGCGTCGAGCACTTTCGACGCGGAGCCGGCCGGAATATAGGCGCGCTTGCCGATGTGGGCGCCGACGGCCAGAAAGGCGGCGTCGAACCTGCCGGCTTTCATCGTCCCGAGGATATTGTTGACCTTCGCGTTCAGTTTGAGCTCGACGCCGATATCCAGAATCCGCTTCACCTCCGCTTCGAGCACGTCGCGCGGCAAGCGGTACTTCGGGATGCCGAAGCGCATCATGCCGCCGGCCGCGGGGCCGGCGTCGTAGATGGTCACGGCGTGGCCCATGCGGCGCAGATGATAAGCCGCAGACAGGCCGGATGGTCCGGCGCCGACCACCAGCACGCGCTTGCCGGTTTCTTGCTCCGGCGGCGCGAATTGCCAGCCGAGCTTGATCGCCTCGTCGCCAAGGAAGCGTTCGACCGAATTGATGCCGACGGCCTCGTCGACCTGCGCGCGATTGCATGCGCTTTCACAGGGGTGGTAGCAAACCCGGCCCATCACGGCAGGCATCGGGTTTTCTTCCGTCAACACGCGCCAGGCTTTTTCGTAGTCGCCCGCTTCCGCATGGTAGAGCCAGGCCTGGATGTTCTCGCCCGCCGGGCATGCGTTATTGCAGGGCGGCAAACGGTCGACATAGACCGGGCGCTCAGTGCGCCAGGAGCCAGTCAGGTTGACCAGGCTGCTGCCGGTATCGAGCGTGACGGCGAACGGGTGCTTCATCCCTCGTCCTCCTCCGGCTCGAGCAGCTTGTATTCGGCGATTTGACTGTCGGCGATCGCCTGCAGATGCGCGAGGCGCGCCGCCCCCGCGGCATCTTTGAACAGATGCGCGAAGCGCCGCTGCAATTTGAGATATTCGTCGACCGGCACCGGGCGGCGGATTTTGCGGCTGTTGGTAACGACGCCATGCTCGGCTTCAAACACCGGGAACAGGCCGCATTCGACCGCGAGCCGCGCCAGATGAATGGTCTGGTGCGAGGCCGAGCCCCAGCCGAGCGGGCACGGCACGTGGATGTGCACGTAGCGCGCGCCGCGGATCCCCACGGCCTTGCTCACCTTGCGCTCAAGATCGTGCAGGTCCGCAACCGTAGCCGTCGCGACATAGGGAATGCCGTGGGCCACCGCGATCTTCGGCAAATTCTTGCCGGTGCCGAAAACGTTGCCGGGTTCCGGGCCGACCGCCGGCGTGGTCGCGGTGCGCGCGGTCGGCGGCGTCGCCGAGGAGCGCTGCACGCCGGTATTCATGTAGCCTTCGTTGTCGTAACAGATGTAGAGCACGTCATCGTTACGCTCGAACATTCCGGACAGGCAGCCAAAGCCGATATCGGTGGTGCCGCCGTCGCCGCCTTGGGCGATCGCACGCACCTCTTTGCGCCCTTTCACCCGCATGGCGGCGGCAACGCCGGTGGCGACCGCCGCGGCGTTGCCAAACAGCGAGTGCAGCCAGGGGATTTGCCACGAGGTCTCCGGATACGGCGTGGTGAACACTTCGAGGCAGCCAGTCGCGTTGACCGCGATCAAGTTGCCGCCGCTGGCGCGCATCGCCGCGTCCATGGCGTAGCGCGCGCCCAGCGCCTCGCCACAGCCCTGGCAGGCGCGATGCCCGCAGGTGAGCGCGTTGGAGCGGTCGATCGAGGCCTGCACCGAGCGTTCGGCGGCGGAGACCAGCCGGTTGCCGACGGTGAACGTACCCTTTTGATAGAAGTGGAGCTTCTGGGTGGCGGTTACATCGCTCATCGCGACTGCCCTACTCTACGGCCGAGGCCTGCGCGGCTTGCTCGAGCCGGCGCAGCAGGTTTTCGGCGGTCGGACCGGAACGGCGCACCTTACGCACGTGGTGCAGTTCCTTGCCGATGATGTCCTCATTGAGGTCGAGGAAATGCAGGCCCTCCCAGGGTTGCGCCACCGCGCGGCGGAACACGCGATGCAATGACGCCCGCGTGATCGCCCGCCCGCCCAAGCCGGCAACCACCGAATGGACCTGCGGCGCGGCCGGCGTGTTGCGCAGGGCGAGGTCGACGTTGTTGGCGAGTTGCCCGCCCATACCGACCGCGAAACTTTTTTCGATCACGACGACATGTTTCTTGCCAGCCAGCAGCTTGCGCAACGCCGCGGTCGGAAACGGCCGGAATGAGACGATGGTCACAAGGCCGATGCTGAAACCATCGGCGCGCATCTCGTCGATGGTGTCCTTGATGGTGCCGTTGATCGAGCCCATGGCGACCACGAGCATTTCCGCATCATCGGCATGATACGTCCGCAGCAGGCCGCCGGTATCGCGTCCAAACCGCTCCCTGAATTCGGCAGCGAATTCCGGTATCAGGCGCAGCGCCAGCGTCTCCTTGTAGTGCTGCAGAAAGCGTACCTCGGTGAAGGCATCCGGCCCCACCATGGCACCGATGGAGATCGGCGCCGCCGGATCAAGCACCTGCACCGGCTCGTAGGGCGGCAAATACGCGTCGACGTCGCCTTGATCGGGCATGTCCACACGTTCCACCGCATGGGTGAGGATGAAGCCGTCGACGCAGACCATCACCGGCATCGACAGTTCTTCAGCCAAGCGGAACGCCTGAATGTGCAGGTCAATCGAGTCTTGGTTGGACTCAGCGAACAGCTGCAGCCAGCCGGCGTCGCGCATCGACATCGCGTCGGAATGATCGTTCCAGATGTTGATCGGCGCACCGATCGCCCGGTTGCCGAGCGTCATCACGATCGGCAAGCCGAGTCCGGCGGCGTTGTAGACCGCCTCCGCCATGAACAGGAGGCCCTGGCTCGCGGTCGCGGTATAGGCGCGCGCGCCGGCTGCCGACGCACCGATTGCGACCGAGAGGGCCGCAAATTCGGATTCCACGTTGATGAATTCGCAATTCTTCAGGTCGCCCTTGCGCACCATTTCGCCGAGTCCTTCGACGATATGCGTCTGCGGCGTGATCGGATAGGCGCAGACGACCTCGGGGCGGCACAAGGCAATGGCTTCGGCGGTGCTATAAGAACCTTCGATCTGCTTCAGCATCGGATTGTCCTTATGCCGCCGTCTTGACACGGGCAGCGACCGCATCGTGCGCCTCGGCGGCGGCGGCGATGTTGGCGTCGCCGACCTTTCCGGGGAACTCCTCGCGGATGGCTTTGGCGACCGAATCGAGATTGACCACCCCGGTCAATGCCGCGAAGGCGCCGAGCAGCGCCGCGTTCGGCACCGGCCGGCCGATATGCTTCAGGGCGAGCTCGGTCGCCGGTACGGTGACCGCATGGCCGGCCGGAAGCTTGGCTACGACCGGCGCAAGGTGCAGATCGTCAAAGCTGCGGTGGGTATTGACCAGAAGGTAACCGTCGTCTTTGAGGCCGTGGAAGACCTCAACCGCCTTGAGCAGGGTCACATCCTGGACGATCAGGGCATCCGGCGCGACGATGGGCTCGCGCAGGCGGATTTCCTTGTCGTCGATGCGGCAGAACGAAACGACCGGCGCGCCCATGCGCTCGGAACCGAAACTCGGAAAGGCCTGCGCGTACTTATTTTCGAGAAACGCCGCCACCGAGAGCACAGCGGCCGCCGTGACAACGCCTTGGCCGCCACGTCCATGGATACGGATTTGAAACATCGTCATAAGTCCCGCTCGCTTAGGCAAAATAGAGCGAGGCGCAGGGCGGCATATTGATTTGCCGCAATTTAAGCCCGTGGTAACCGTGCGCGGCTTTGGCTCAGCACGAATTTAACCTACTGATTTTTCGTGCTTTTACCGTGTGGCCAAACCGCTAATGCCGGCGGTCGCCGGCAAGGTCAGGCCTTCTTGTCGTCGTCGACGCCGCGCTCGATCGCCTCACGCACCGACGCGAAAAGGTCCGCGTTGGGGCAAAAGGCCGGCGGCCGATCAATATTTTCCGGCGCGCGCACCAGCCATTCCTGGCAGGTCTCGTCGGCAGCGCAGTGCTGGCAACTGATTACCGCGCTACGAAGATCGCTCGCCAGCCGACCATGCGCGAGCATCGACGCGTCCAGCCCGAGACGGTCGAGCATCGCACACATATTCTGCCATCGGAGGTCTGCGTCATACGCGTCGGGCATGACATCCCCCTACGCAAGAAGAGCGTCCACACAGGGCGCGTGCCCCGCACACTAATCGAACCGAGGGGAACCGCGTTGATCTAACGCAAAGCCAGCGGGGCGACGGCCGCTTCCGGCCCCGACTCAATTGACCTTGATACCCGCCCGCTCGACCAGGTCCTTCCACATCGGCACTTCGCGCGCGATGCGAGCGCGCAGCTGGTCGGGACCCTCGTATTGAACCGCGAAGCTCGCCTTGAGCATGCGCACGCGCACGTCGGGCTTGGCCATGATCGCCTTCACTTCCTTGGCGAGTCGCTCAATGATCGGCTGCGGCGTGCCGGCAGGTACGAGCAGCATCTGCGAAGTCTCCACCACCGCGTTGGGGATGCCGGCTTCCTGCATGGTGGGAACGTCGGGCAGATCGGGCCAGCGCGCCTCGCCGGTCTGTACCAGCGCCTTGAGCTTGCCGGACTGGATGAAGCCGATCAGGCCGGCGATGTTGACCGAGCCGATATCGGTGGTACCGGCCATCGCCGCCTGCGCCGCCGGCGCCGCGCCCTGGAACGGGACATGGATGAGCTTGGTGTCGGTGCGCAGCTCCAGCAACTCGACGGCGAGCTGCGACACGCTGCCGACGCCGGGGCTGGAATAGGTGATCTTGCCCGGCTCGGCTTTCGCTTTCGCAATCAGATCCTTGACCGTCGCGATCCCCGACGCCGGGCGCGTGAGGATGACGTTGGGCGATGCGCCGAGATAGGCGACCGGCGCGAAATCCTTCATCTCATAGCCGGACTTGCGAACGCTCGGATTGATCTCGACGACGCCGGAGGCGACCACCAGCGTGTAGCCGTCCGGCGCGGCATGCGCCGCGTAGGTCAGCCCGATATTGCCGTTGGCGCCGGGACGATTCTCAACAATGACGTTCTGCTTCAGCGCGGGGCCGAGTTCGCTGGCAATCAAACGCGCGAGCAGATCGTTCGATCCGCCGGGTGCGAAATGCGCAACGATGGTGATGGTACGATCCGGCCATTCCGCGCGCGCGGGAGATTGAGCAAACGCGACCACCACCATCGCCGCGATGCCAACCGACAACCAATGAGCCCCCCGTTTCAGCATGGCTTTCCCCCGCACGATTATGATTTTTCCAACGCGTATAAAGTCAAACACTTCGCCAAGCATGGAGCAAGGCGCACGTGCGCAACCATGTTCACATTGCGGACACGTTGCACGGCTCTCTCGCTTGTCGATATAGTGACCGCATCAATTTCAATCTTGCGCGCGCAGGAAAACGCCGATGACCAAGCCGCTCGCCGGCATCAAAGTGATCGAGCTCGCCAACTTCATCGCCGGCCCGCTGTGCGGCACGCTGCTCGCCGACATGGGCGCCGACGTGATCAAGGTCGAGCCGCCGAAAGGCGACATGGCCCGCGCGACGCCCCCGATCCGCAACGGCGAAAGCGTCAGCTTCGTCGCGCTCAACCGCAACAAGCGCAGCCTGGTGCTCGATCTCAAGCGGCCGGAAGCGGCGGAAGTTCTTTTGAAGCTCGCAGCGCAATCCGACGCCTTGATCGAAGCCTATCGTCCCGGCGCGCTGGACAAACTCGGGCTCGGCGGCGCGCAGGTGAAAGCCGTCAATCCGCGCATCATCTACACCTCTGTTTCCGGCTTCGGGCAAAGCGGTCCCTATCGGCGGCGCGCCGGCGTCAATCTCATCATCGAGGCGTTTTCCGGCATGCTGTCGGTGACCGGCGAGCCGGGAAAAATGCCGATGCGGCCGGGCGTGCAGACGGCCGACGTGTTCGGCGCGCTGTTCGCCGCCTACGCGACCCTCGCCGGCCTGGTCGGCGCCGGACGTACCGGCGAAGGCTTCGTCGCCGACGTATCGCTGGTGGAGACCGCCATCGCGGCGTCGGCCTGGGAAGCGGCCGATTATCTCGAGTCCGGCAAAATCCCGCAGCCGCTCGGCAACAGGCACCGGCTCAATGCGCCATATCAGTTGTTCGCCTGCAAGGACGGTCGTTATCTCGCCATCGGCACGCCCAATGACCAACTGTTCAAGAACCTAATGACGGTGCTCGGCCTGCAGGCGCATATCGACGATCCGCGTTACGCCTCTTATGCCAGCCGCAAGGCCAACGAGGACGCGCTGCTGGCAGTGGTCGAACCCGCCGTGTGCGCGTGGAATTCGAAAGAGATCGAAACGGCGCTGATGACGGCGGGCGTGCCTTGCGCCTGCGTCAATAATTTCAAGGAAGTGTTCGACGACCCGCATATCGTCGCGCGCGGCGTGGTGAAAGACGTCGAGCATCCAAGTCTCGGTTCGATGCGCGCAGTGCGCAATCCGATCCTGTTCGACCACGACAGCCCGGCCATCGAGCGCACTGCGCCGATGCTCGGCGAGCATTCCGAGGAAATCCTGCGCCAGCTCGGCTATTCGGCGGAGACGATCGGGCAGTTCCTTGCCAGCGGTGTCACGCGCAAGGCGCAGCCGAAAGCGGCGGTGCAGGCGGCGGAATGACTACGCTTGTTTGGCGACGCCGAACGGCGCCGCCCCCTCTTCAAACAAGGAAATCACCGTGCCTGGTCCCGACTCGTCGCGCAGGCCGACCGTCATGCGCGGACCGTTCAGCGTGCGCACATTGGCGAGGCGGCGCGGCACCCAACCGGTCTGCCCGAGCACATGGCGAATGACGGTGATCTCCTCGACCACACCCTCGGTGACGCGGTCGGGCACGAAATCGTGGCCGTGGCAGCGCGAACACAACAGCCGCTCGGGGAAGTAGCCGGCGCCGCAGGCCTTGCAGCGCCAGATGCCGACACCTTCGCTCATTCCATGCGCTCCAGAATGGCAGCGGCGGCAGTGCCGCCATAACGGTACAGCGTCATGCCGTAGCCGGTGGTGACGGCGTGGCGTGCGCCCTTCACCTGCCGTTCGCCGGCGCGATGCTGCAACTGCAGCACAGCCTCGGAAATGCCATTGAGGCCGCCGGCGGGGCCGCCGGGCTGGCCGGCCGACATCATGCCGCCCCAGGTATTGATGGGTCGCCGCTTCTCGCCGATCTCGCGGCGGGCAAACGTCGCGAGATCATGATCCGGGATCATGCCGAGATCGTCGAGCTGCGCCAACACCATCGCCGGATAGTCGTCGTAAATGCTGGCGACGTCGATGTCGCTCTGGTGTACTCCGGCCGCCTGCCACAGCTCGCCGGCAAAGGTGCTGATGCCGGTCGCAAGGCCGTCGCCTTCCTGGTTGTCGTAATTGAAGCTGTTGCGGATGGCGCGTACGCGCACCGGCGCGCGCCCCTTCGGGCAGCGATCGGGGTGCGCGATGATGATCGCCTGCGCGCCGGCGACGACGGGCACGCAGTCGTAGCGGGTGAGTGGATCGGCCACCATGGGCGCGGCGAGATACTCCTCCATGGTCAGCGGCGTCCGGTAGACGGCGAAGGTATTCTTCGCCGCCCAGTCGCGCTGCGCGATGGCCATGTGGCCGTAATCGGGTTTGGTGAGGCCGTATTTGTTCATTTGCCGCGTCGTCACCAGCGAATAGACGCCATTCGGGCCGCCGTGGCCGAGCGGTGCCAGATGCTCGCGCGTCGCGATGTTGTAGTTGGCGGCGATCTTGGCGTAGCCGCCGAGCCCGGTCGCGTCGCCGGCGACCACGAGGATCGGGGAAGCCGCGCCGGTTTCGACGCCGCGCAAGGCGTGCCCGAGCATATTCATCGCCGAGGAGCCGCCATTGGTGTCCTGCAGCAGCCAGCGCAGCGACAGGCCGAGCCGCCAGGCGAGATCGACGGCGGTATCGGGCGCGAGCGAGAATGACGTCACCGCCATGCCCTGAATGTCGCCGGCGTCGATCTGCGCATCTTGCAGCGCTGCGACGACGGCATCGCGAATGAAGGTGTGCGTCGTCTGTCCGGATTGCGGACGCCGCGTATAGGCCGACTGGCCGACGCCGATGATCGCCGCGTTGTTGAACGTCGTCATTCTGGATTTGTGCGTTGCGATTTAAATCGTTGTGGCGGGCGCGGCGTCACGTTAGCATTTCCGCATCGTGACGCCAGCCCTGCACAAAACCTCGCATAACGAGACGAGATGATTCGCGCAGCCATCATTGGATTGGGGCGGTGGGGCCGCTCGCTGGTGAATGCGGTGCATGGCACCACCGACGACATTCGTTTCGTCGTCGGCCACACGCGCACGCGCGCCAAAGCGGAGGAATTCTGCCGCGAGAAGGACGTGCGCTTGGTCGACGATTTCGCCGCGATCCTGTCCGATCCTGCGATCGACGCCGTGGTGCTGGCGACGCCGCATAGCCAGCACGCCGGGCAGATCAAGCAGGCTGCGGCGGCGGGCAAGCACATCCTGGTGGAAAAGCCGATCACGCTCGATCACGCCAGCGCTCTTGCCGCGGTTGAGGCCACCCGCAAAGCCGGCGTGACGCTTGCAGTCGGTTACTGCCGTCGCTTTCACCCGTCGTTCGGCGAAATCCGGCAGCGGTTCGCCGACGGCCGGCTGGGCAAGATTGTCGGCATGGTCGCGCAACACACCACCAGCACGCAGACCTTCATTGCGCCGGAAAACTGGCGCGCCGATCCCGCAGAGGCGCCGGCCGGCGCGATGACCGCGGTCGGTCTGCATGCGCTCGACCTGATGATCGAGTTCGCCGGTCGCGTGCGCGACGTGCAATGCGTGACCGGGCTGCATGGCGACGGCCCCGCCGACGACACGACCACCGTGCTGATGCGCTTTGCCAGCGGCGCGACCGGCACCATCTTCTGCTCGGTCGCCACCGCCACCAATTTCAGCTTTGCCGCGTACGGCACGCTGGGCCTCGCCGAGGTGCGTGGCGCCTCGCTGCAGACGTTCCGTTTCGTGCCCATGTCGCAACAGGCGCCCACCGGCCCGGTGCTGGCGCCGCCCGACCAGACCGTCGACCACAGCGGCTTCAACATGCTGCGCGCCGAACTGGTCGAGTTCGCCCGCTGCATCCGCGACAAACGCCCCTATCCGGTTGGCATTGACGACGTCCTGCACGGCATGGCGGTGTTCGATGCCGCCGTGCAATCGGCCAAGACCGGACTTATCGTCGCAGTAGCGACGCGTTAGGCCGCCCGATTGAACACAACCGGGCGGTCACAAGCCGCATTATTTGTTTTTGATTTTCAGGCCGGCCTTGTCGATGACCTCTTTATACATCGGCACCTCGCGGGCGATGCGCGCCTTGAACGCCTCAGGGCCTTCGGCCACCACCGGCAGACCGAGCTTGACGTATTTGGCCTTCATCTCAGGGTCGGAAAGAATCTTGCCGATTTCCTTGGCCAGCCTGTCGACGATCGGCTTCGGCGTTCCCGCCGGCGCAAACACGCCCTGGAAGGTGTCGGATTCGGCATTTTTGATGCCAAGCTCATCGAGCGTTGGCACGTCCTTCAGATCAGGCCAGCGCGTTTTCGACGTCACCGCGATCGGCCGCACCTTGCCGCTGCTCAGCAGGCCGGTGAGCGAGCCGTAATTGGCCACGTAAAAGTCGACCAGCCCGCCGAGCACCGCGGTGTTGGCGGGGCCGGCGCCGGCATAGGGAATATGCTGCATCTCGAGGCCGGCCTTGATCTTCAACAGCTCGCCGGCGAGTTGCGGCGTGGTGCCGACGCCGGGGCTCGTCCAGTTCATCTTGCCCGGATTGGCCTTCGCTTTCTCGATCAACTCCTTCATCGACTGAATCTTGGATTGCGCCGGCACGACAAACACGTTCGGCGAGGCGCCGATGACCATGACCGGCGTGAAATCTTTGAACGGATCGTAGGGCACCTTCTCGTAGAGGCTCGGGTTGACCACGAAGGCGCTCGAGCAGGCGAGCAGCGTGTAGCCGTCGGGCGTGGCGCGGGCGACCACGCCAGTGCCGATCGAACCGCCGGCGCCGCCGCGGTTCTCGATGATCACCGGCTGGCCCAGCGCCTTGCCGAGCTCGACATGGATCATGCGCGCCGCGAGATCGGTGCCGCCGCCGGCCGGGAAGCAGGCCACGATAGTGACCGGATGATCGGGATATTCGGCGCGCGCGCCGCCGACCGCGATCGTTGCAAAAGCCGCGACGGCGGCAAGCGCCGCCGATAGTCGCTTCGTTCGGATGACGCTGAGCGCGCCAGAAATCATGGACATGAACATTCCTCCTGCGAGCTGTTGCCTGATAGTTGTGTCGTCTTATGACGATCTTGAGCGGCTTTGGCCGATGTAATTTGACCCCTATGCTGCCCTCTGTTTGGCGGAGAGACGATTGACTTCCGCCATTTCGGCGTCGCTGAGCTGCCAGCCTATCGCCGCCGCGTTTTCATGCACCTGCTCCGGCGTGCTCGCCCCTGCGGTCACACAGCCGACGAAAGGTTTTGACAACAGCCAGCCGAAGGCGAGCTCGGCTAGCGTACGGTTGCGCGCGGCGCAGAACGCACGCAGCTTTTCCACGACGTGAAAATTCTCGTCGTTGTAGAAGCGGTCCGAGTAGCGCTTGTAAGACATGCGCGAGCCCGGCGGGATCGGCGCGGCGGCGGCGTACTTCCCGGTCAGCATGCCGCTGGCGAGCGGGAAATACGGGATCAGCGCCAGATGTTGGGTCTGCAACGCCGGAATGAGGTCCGTTTCGATCTGCCGTGACAACAAGTTGTATTGATCCTGGGCGACGATGAAACGGTTCAGGCCGCTGTCGCGTGCGATGCGTTGCGATTCCGCAATTTGCGCCGCCGTCATGTTCGAACAACCGATGTAGCGCACCTTGCCCTGCGCGATCAGCGCGTCGAGCGCGCGCATCGTTTCTTCGAGCGGTGTCGCCGGATCGGGCCGGTGATAGTAGTAGAGATCGATCCAATCGGTCTTCAGCCGCTTGAGGCTCGCCTCGATGGCGCTGGCGACGTAGCGCGCGGAGCCGCCTTTGAGCTTGCCTTCGTCGTCCATGGCGACGCCGAACTTGCTCACCAGAAAGATGTCTTTGCGGCGCAGCCCCAGCACCTCGCCGAGGATCGTTTCCGATCCGCCGCGCAAGCCATAGACGTCGGCGGTGTCGAAGAAGGTGATGCCGGCATCGAGCGCCGCGGCGACGATGTTACGCGCCGCCGGCAGGTCGGTGCGCACGCCGAAATTATTGCAGCCGAGCCCGAGCGCGGAGACGCGGACATCCGTCGTGCCAAGCGGGCGGTCAAGCATGCGCGCCCTCACCGAGCAGCCTCTGTGCATAACCGCCGAGGATCAGATCGCGCGCGGCCGGCTCGATCGATGCCGCGCGCACGCGGGCGACGCAATCGAGGTTGCCCATGTCGAAGGGATAATCGCTGCCGAGCAGGACGCGGTCGGCGCCGGCTTCTTTGACAAGGAATTCGAGCACGGACGTCTTGTGCAGAATGGTGTCGTAAAAGAGCCGCCCGATCGACGCGGCGGGGCCGTTCGGCAGGTTCACCTTGGCTTCCGGACGCACGTCATAAGCATGCTGGAAGCGGCCGGCCTGGTACGGGACGAAGCCGCCGCCATGCGCCAGGCAGATTTTCAGCGTCGGATGGCGCTCCAAGACGCCGCCGAACACCAGCGTCGCGGCGGCAATCGTGGTGTCGAACGGCAGCCAGACAAAGTTCTTCATGTAGTACGACGAAAGGCGCTCGCCGACGCCGACGCCATGCGGATGGATGAAGATGAAGGCGCCGAGCTCTTCCGCCGCCGCCCAGAACGGCTCCAGCGTCGAATCATCGAGATTGCGGCCGTTCACATTGGTGGCGATCATGGCGCCGCGCAGGCCAAGCTTGGTCATGGCGCGGCGCAACTCGGCGGCGGCTTGTTCTGGCGCCTGTAGCGGCACGCCGCCGAGGCCGATGAAGCGGTCGGGCTGGCGCCTGACCACTGCCGCGATCTCCTCGTTCTGGATCGCGGCGCAGGCGAGCGCGAGCTTCGGATCCTGATGGTAGAAGAAGGTAAAG
>DATJVE010000211.1:0-11602 GCA_035501975.1 Pseudolabrys sp. | reverse complement strand
GTGAGCGCATTGAACAGCGCGGTCTTGCCGCTGTTCGGCGTTCCGATCAGAGCGAAATGCCGGACGCCTGCCTCAGCCACTGCACTCATTTTCAAATCCGGATCGGCGAAGCGGTCAGATCACCAGAATGGCCATGGCTTCGCGGCGGCGCAGCGCGACGGTGGCAGCGTTGACGCGCACCGCGATCGGATCGCGGCCGATCGCCCCTTCGTGCAGGACCTCGATCGTGGCGCCTTCGGTGAAACCGAGTTCGACCAAGCGGCGCTCGAGTTCCCCGTTCGGCAGATCGGAAGCGTGGTCGGCGGCGATGGCGTCGATACGGCCGCGGAAACCTTTGCGGGCCAAGCCGAGGGGCGCTGTCGTCGACAATACGGTGCTGTCGCTCATGACCACATGATCCTGCAGATGCGTCTGATTATCATTTCCAGCATTTATCTGTGCGATGCCATGATTTAAATCAAGTAAAAAAACCAAAATATTTCAGCAGCTTAGAACCATTATAAGGAAGCGGCCGGGGACTTGCCGCTGGCCGCGTCGGTGTCATGATGGTAGGGGCGCGTCGCGCGCCGTAGCCGGGTAATCCAGCACGTGATTTCAGCCTCCACGACCGCAGGTCCGTCGAGACCGGACCCGACCGATTCCGTAATCGCCTGGGTGCGTCTGGGCGTCGCCGTGCTCTTGAGCACGATCGGCGGCGTCGGCATGTGGTCGGTGGTGGTGGCGCTGCCGGCAATCCAGGCCGATTTCGGCGTCGACCGCGCCGACGCGTCGCTGCCCTACACGCTCACCATGCTCGGCTTTGCCGGCGGCGGCGTGGTCATGGGCAAGCTTGCCGACCGCTTCGGCATCACCGCGCCGCTGGCCGCCGGCGCGGTGGCGCTGATGCTCGGCTACGAAGCGGTCGGACACGCCGCGACGCTGTGGCAGGTGACGCTCGCCTATGGCCTGTTGATCGGCTTCGGCTGCTCGACCACCTTCGGCCCGCTGATGGCGGAAATGTCGCACTGGTTCGTGCGCCGGCGCGGCATCGCCGTGGCGCTCGCCGCCGCCGGCAACTATCTCGCCGGCACCGTCTGGCCGCCGGTGGTGCAGCATTTCATCGCGACGTCGGGCTGGCGCGCGACCCATATCGGCATCGGGCTGTTTGTCGTCGTCACCATGCTGCCGCTCGCCTATTTCATGCGCCAGCGCATCGAAACCGAGCACACGTTCGGCTCGATGCAATCGGCGGCGGCACGGCAGGCCGAATTGCCGTTCTCGCCGGTGACGCTGCAGACGCTGTTGTTCATCGCCGGCATTTCCTGCTGCGTGGCGATGTCGATGCCGCAGGTCCACCTCGTCGCCTATTGCGGCGACCTCGGCTATGGCGCGGCGCGCGGCGCCGAGATGCTGTCGCTGATGCTCGGACTCGGCATCGTCAGCCGCGTCGCCTCCGGCTTCATCGCCGACCGCATCGGCGGCGTGCGCACGCTGCTGCTCGGCTCGCTGCTGCAAGGCGTGGCGCTGGTGCTTTATCTGTTTTTCGACGGCCTCGCCTCGCTTTACGTGATCTCCGGACTGTTCGGCCTGTTCCAGGGCGGCATCGTGCCGAGCTATGCCATCATCGTGCGCGAATATTTCTCGCCCAAGGAGGCGAGCACGCGCGTCGGCCTGGTGGTGATGGCGACGGTGCTCGGCATGGCGCTCGGCGGTTGGCTGTCGGGCGCGATCTTCGATGCGACCGGCTCGTACCGCGCGGCGTTCCTCAACGGGCTCGCCTGGAATCTGTTGAACGTCTCGATCGCGTCCTGGCTGCTGTTGCGCACGCCGCGCCGCACGGCGCTTGCCGCCGGCGCCTGATTTTTTTCGGACAGCGCCGGAATAAGTCTGGTCGCGGACAGTTAGCGCAGTTGTTGACAACGGCGGTGCAAGACTAGATAGGTTTTGCCGCCGGAAAGATTCGAGGGTTTCTTCCGATGCTGTTTCCAGATTCGCGGCCGGACGTGATCCAGGCCATCAATCACCGGTGGCTGCTGAAATTCTGGAACCGTCATCTCGGCAAGCACCGCGTGCCGCAATGGCAAGCGGTCGAGGCCGAAAACCTCACGCGCATGGCAGATAGTTTCAGCTTTCTCGACGTGACCGGCGGCGAAGGCACCGTGCGCTTTCTGATCCGCTACTATGGATCGACGGTCATCCGGGTATACGGCTTGAGCGATCCGCGCGGGCGTTATCTCGATGAAGTCGCCAAAACCGCGAACTGCCCCACCGGACTCAAGCCTTATTACCGGGCGGTGGAGACCGGCCGGCCGGTCTACACCATCCACGATTTCGCCGACCGCGAGGGCCGGCTGGTGCACAGCGAGCGCCTGCTGCTGCCATTCTCGAGCGACGGCGAACGCGTCGATCGGCTGCTGGCGGCTTTCGAATTCGTCTCGCCGGACGGCGCCTTCGACCAACGCGACCTGCTGACCTTGCGGAACGCGCCACCGGCGCTGCGAATATCCGCAACGATCGCGACGCAGCCTTCGGTCTAGTTTTCTAGAACGCCTCGTCCGCCAATTCCATCAGCGAGCCGGCGCCGGCGGTGATGCGGGCAAGGCGCGTCGCGGTTTCCGGCAACATGCGCTCCATGAAGAAGCGCGCGGTGACGAGCTTCGCTTTCATCGTAGCGTCCGCGCCGTTGCCGGATTTGGCGAGCGCGGCCTCGGCGATGCGGCACCACATGTAGCCGAGCACGACCAAGCCGAAGAGATGCATGTAGTCGGTGGCGCCGGCGCCGGCGTTGTCGGGCTTGGCCAGGGCGTTCTGCATGAACCACATCGAGGCCTGCTGCAGATGGCCGAGCGCGCCGCCGAGCGGGGTCACGTAAGATTTCATCTTGTCGTCGGCGCTCTTCTCCTTGATGTAGGAGCCGACTTCGTTGAAGAAGGCCATCAGCGCGCGGCCGCCGTCCTTGCCGAGCTTGCGGCCGACCAGATCGAGCGCCTGGATGCCGTTGGCGCCCTCGTAGATCATGGCGATACGCGCGTCGCGCACGAACTGCTCCATGCCGTGCTCGGCGATGTAGCCGTGGCCGCCGAACATCTGCTGCGCCTGCACCGTGTTGGCGAAGCCTTGTTCGGTAAGCACGCCTTTCACCACCGGCGTGAGCAGGCCCATGTAATCGTCGGCGCTCTGGCGCTCCTTCTGGTCCTCGGCGCGGCGGGCGACGTCGCCCTTGAGCGCGGTCCACAACACCAGCGCGCGGCCGGCTTCGTTGAAGGCGCGGATCGACAGCAACGTGCGGCGCACGTCGGGGTGCACGATGATCGGATCGGCGGCCTTGTCGGGATATTTGGCGCCGCTCAGCGCGCGGCCCTGCAAGCGCTCCTTGGCGTAGATCGCGGCGTTCTGATAAGCAACTTCGGATTGCGCCAGACCCTGCACGCCGACGCCGAGGCGCGCCTCGTTCATCATCACGAACATGGCGTTGAGCCCGCGGTTTTCCTCGCCCACCAGCCAGCCGGTCGCGCCGTCGTAATTCATCACGCAGGTGGAATTGGCGTGAATGCCCATTTTCTCTTCGATCGAGCCGCAGGAGACGCCATTCGATCCGCCGAGCGAGCCGTCATCCTTGACGGTGAGCTTGGGCACCACGAACAGCGAGATGCCCTTGGTGCCGGCCGGCGCGCCTTCGATGCGCGCGAGCACCAGGTGGACGATGTTCTCGGACAGATCGTGCTCGCCGGCAGAGATGAAGATCTTGGTGCCGGTGATCTTGTAGCTGCCGTCGGCCTGCTTCGCCGCCTTGGTGCGCAACAGGCCAAGATCGGTGCCGCAGTGCGGCTCGGTGAGATTCATGGTGCCGGTCCACTCACCGGCGACCATCTTGGGCAAGAATTTTGCTTTCAGCTCGGGCGAGGCATGCACCACCAGCGCCGCGATGGCGCCCTGGGTGAGGCCCGGATACATGGCGAAGGCCATGTTCGCCGAGCAGAGCATCTCGTTCACCGCCACGGTGAGCGTCGCCGGCAGGTCCTGGCCGCCGAATTCGGACGGCACCGAGATGCCGATCCAGCCGCCCTCGACCATCTGCCTGAAGGCGTCCTTGAAGCCGGTCGGCGTCGACACGCTGCCGTCCGCGCTGCGCTTGCAGCCTTCCTTGTCGCCGACGCGGTTGAGGGGCGTCAGCACTTCTTCGGCGAATTTGCCGGCCTCGCGCAGCACCGCTTCCACAAGATCGGGCGATGCCTCGCCGAAGCCGGGCAGATTGCCATACCGCTCAAGGTGGAAGACGTCGTTCAAGAGAAACAACGTATCGTCCACGGGGGCCTTGTAGGTCGGCATTGATCCCTCCCAGCGTCCGGCGACCGGCGTTAACGACTTGTTAAGTATTGAGTGCACGCCGCCCCTGCAAGAACGGCCACGGCGTCCCGCTGCGCTGAGCGCGGCCGACCATCGCGCATTCGGCTTACAGCGCCCTTAAGCAGGCGTCCACCGCCCGAAGGGGCAAAAGGCGCGGGCGAATTCCGGCACTTCCGGACGTTCCTTAACCCCATGTTTACCGTGAGCGGCAAAAAGTCAGGGAATGGACTGCGGACCGCACCGGCATCCACAAATTGTTAAATCATGCCGGTTCCACGGAGAGCCCATGACGCCCCTTCATCTCCACCGCGAACGCGGGTGCGAGCAATGAGATTCGGCCTTCCGTGGGGCGTGCAAAAGATGCGGCCGGAGACGCGCGCTATCGCCGAAGAGGCGGCGCGCCGCGCGGGCCTGTCGCTCGCCGACTGGCTCAACTCCGCGGTCCTGCAGCAAGCCGTTCAAGCACACGTGCCGTCACCGCCGCTTTCCGACGACGCTTTCCATGGCGGTGACCTCGAGACCGTCAACCACCGCCTCGACGCCTTGTCGCAGCGGATCGACCAGCTTTCGGGCGGCGGCCCCGCCGCCTATGCGCCCAAACACATCCGCAGCGAGGTCGAACAAGCCGCGGCCGAGCCGCCCGAGATGCCGAGCGTGCGGTTGCCGCCGGTCCTCGATCGCGCCCTCGCCGAAATCGCGGCGCGCCAGCGCACGCTCAGAAGCAATGCTCCGGCGCCGCGGCCGCAGGCCGAGAGTCCTCCGCCGCCCCCGCAGAACCTGTCGGGTCTGGAAGATCAACTGCGCAACATCACCAATCAGATCGAGACGCTGCGAAAGCCGGCCCTCGAACAGGCGATCGACGCGTTGCGCGAGGAACTCGCCGAAATCGGCCGCACGCTGAGCGACGCAATGCCGCGCCGCGCGCTCGAGGCGATCGAAAAGCAGATCAAAGCTCTCGACCGGCGTATCGCCGAAAGCCGCCAGGCCGGCATCGACGCCGAAGCACTCGGCGGCATCGAGCACGGGCTTGCCGAAATCCGCGACGCCATGCGCGGGCTGATGCCGGCAGAAAACCTGATCGGCTATACCGAGGCGATCGCCAACCTGGCGCACAAGATCGATCTCATTGTCGCGCAAAACGACCCGGCGACGATCGCCCAGCTCGAGCACGCCATCACCACGCTGCGCGAGATGAGCAACCACATCGCCTCCAACGAGACCGTGCGCGGGCTTTCGGCGCAGGTGCTTGCGCTGGGCGAGAAGATCGATTCGATGGCCTATGCCGGCGGCGGCGACGGCACACTCAATCATTTCGAGCATCTCGATCGTCTCGAGCAACGCATCGCCATGCTGTCCGAGTCGCTGGCCGAGCGGGCGCATGATGGCGGCGCGGTATCGCCGCGGCTCGAAGCGATGATCGAAGCGCTCGCCGACAAGATCGAGCAGTTGCACCATACGCCGGGCACCGGCGAAGGCTTTGGCCGTCTCGAAGATTGCATCGTCAACCTGGCGGAAAAGCTGGACGCCTCGGATGCCCGGCTCGGCCACCTGGAAGGGATCGAGCGCGGCATCGCCGATCTTCTGCTCCACTTCGAAAACTTGCGCGCGGACGCAAGCACGCCGCGCGCACAGGAAATGCCCGGCGTCGACGATTTGCGGCACGACATTGCCCGCACCCACGATGCGCTGGAAGCGGTGCACGGCACACTTGGTCACGTCGTCGGTCGCCTGGCGACGATCGAAAACGATATCCGCAGCCAAGCGCGCCCGGCGAGCGCGCCGGAGAGCCGAGCGCTCGCGCAGCCGCCGGCCTTCATCGAGGATGCCCCGAGCATCGCGGCGCCGATGCCGCCGGAGGCGCCTATCACCCCGCCCACGCAAAGGCGCCTGCCGTCGGCCGCGCATTTGCCGTCCGATCCCGATCTCCCGGACAACCAGCCGCTCGAACCCGGCTCCGGCCCGCCGAATCTGCAGGCCAATCCGGCCGCGCGCATCGCCGCGTCGGAAGCCGCGCTCGGCGCCAGCGCTCCCGCCGCCGCGCCCGGCGGCAGATCGAGCTTCATCGCCGCCGCCCGCCGTGCCGCCCAAGCCGCCGGCCAGCAACCGAACCCGCGCGCGCAGCGCCCGGAGCCGTCCACCGCGCTCGGGGCGAAGCCTTCGCTGCGCGACAAAGTGATGAAGCGGGTAAAGTCCCTGTTCATCGCGGCCAGCATCATCGCGATCGTCGTCGGATCGGTTCAGATCGCCGGCACCTGGTTCAATTTCGCCAATCCGATAATCAAGCTGGCCGGCGCCCCGGCGACCGCGCCCGCGACCGAACCCGAAACGCCCGACCTGGCCGCGCAAGAACCTGCGCCCGAAGCCACGGGCAGCGTTGCCGCCAACCCGCTTGCGCCGCCCAGCCTGCCGCCGATCGCGCCGCCGGCGCTGGCCCCGGGCGGCAGCATCGTCGATGCAATCAATCCCCCGCCCGCCGCGAACCCGCTGACGCCGGCGATGCCCTCGCTGTTCGGCCCGCCAGTGTTCGCGCCGAAGGACGACATCACCGGTTCGATCCCGCGGCCACCCGCCACCGCCCAGGCGACGCGCCCTGCGGCCCCGCCGCCGGTGGCGGCCCCGCAATCGGCCGACAGCCTGCCGGCCGGCATCGGCAACGCCAAGCTGCGCAACGCGGCGATCGCCGGCGACGCCGCAGCCGCCTATGCGGTCGCCGTGCGCTTCGCCGACGGACGCGGCGTGCCGGTCAACATGGAAGAAGCCGCGCATTGGTTCGAGCGCGCGGCGGCCAAGGGCCTGGTGCCGGCGCAATTCCGCTATGCCAGCCTGTTGGAAAAGGGTCTGGGCGTGAAGAAGGATCTTGCGCAGGCCCGCCGCCTCTATTTCGCCGCCGCCGGCAAGGGCAACAGCAAGGCCATGCATAACCTCGCCGTGCTCTACGCCGAAGGCATCGACGGCAAGCCGGATTACGCCACCGCCGTGCAGTGGTTCCGCAAGGCGGCGCAGCACGGCGTCGCCGACAGCCAATACAATCTCGGCGTGCTCTGCGCGCGCGGGCTCGGCACCGAGCAGAGCTATGCCGAAGCCTATCAATGGTTCGCGCTAGCCGCCGCCCAGGGCGACAGCGAGGCAGCCAAGAAGCGCGACGACGTCGCGACCCATCTTGATGCGGCCGCGCTCGCCGCCGCCGAGAAGGCGGTCCAGACCTTCGTGGCCGCGCCGCAGCCGCAAGACGCCATCACCGTGCGCGAGCCGCCGGGCGGCTGGGATCATGCCGCCGGCGCACCGGCGCGCGGCAATCAGCGGCCGACCGGCCCACTGGCGCTCGGCGACTTCCAGACGGGAAAACGGTGAACAAGCGTGCCCGCGCGCGCAAAAGCGTGATTGCGGACCGGTTCATCGCTAAGATCGCCCCGACGATTGGCCCAGAGTCGCTCGCCTGATCCGCAAGGCGCGGCGTTGACCGCAAGGTGAACTTCGCCCGCGCGGTGCGGTGAGCGGCGTATTGACGGTCCGGACGGCATCGCTTGCAGATCTATCTTCCGATCGCCGACATGCCCGTGAACATCTTCCTCGTGCTGGGGATGGGACTCGCGGTCGGCTACATCTCCGGTATGTTCGGCATCGGCGGCGGCTTCCTGATGACGCCGCTCCTGATCTTCATCGGCGTTTCACCCGCCGTATCAGTGGCGAGCGTGGCAAGCCATATCGCCGCCTCCTCATTCACCGGCGCGATCAGCTACTGGAACAGACGCGCGCTTGACCTGGCGCTGGCGCTGATGCTGCTCGCCGGCGGCATCATCGGCACCGCGACCGGCGTCTGGCTTTTCACGCTGCTGAGGGCGCTCGACCAGCTCGATCTGGTGATCGGCCTGTCCTACGTCACGCTGCTGACCGTCGTCGGCGCGTTGATGACCTATGAGAGCGTCCGCGCGGTGCTGCGCGCGCGCCACGGCCTGCCGGCGACGATTCGGCGGCCGGGCAGTCACACCTGGCTGCATGGCTTGCCGCTGAAGGTCCGTTTCAAGCGCTCGAAGATCTACGTGTCGGCGATACCGGTCTGGACCATCGGTTTCATCATCGGCTTCGTCGGCGCCATCATGGGCATCGGCGGCGGATTCCTGCTGGTGCCGATGCTGATCTATTTCCTGCGCGTGCCGACCGTGACCGTGATCGGCACCTCGATGGTGCTCACCCTCATCACCATGGCCTCGGCGACGGTGATGCATGCGGCCACCAACCATCTGGTCGACGCGGTGCTGGCCCTGATCCTGATGATCGGCGGCGTCGTCGGCGCGCAATTCGGCGCGCGCACCGGGCAGAAGATGCGGGGCGAATGGCTGCGCCTGCTGCTCGGCCTGTTGGTGTTTGCGGTCGGCCTGCGCTTCGCCTACGAGCTCATGGTGCAGCCCGACGATCTGTATTCGATCCGTTACGTCAGGGCCGAATGATGCGCGCAATCGCATTCATGCTTTTCCTGGCCATGCTGGCCTGCGGCGGCGGTCCCGCCGCGGCTGAACGACTGGTGGTGTCGCTGTCGAAACAGCAGGTGGCGATCAGCTCGAACTTCGTCGGCGACGAACTCGTGCTGTTCGGCACGATCGAGCCCGATGACCGCGCGGCTGCGGCGCGGTCAGCCTACGATCTGGTCATCACCGTCACCGGGCCGCGGCAGACGTTGCGCACGCGGCGCAAGCAACGCGTGGTCGGCATCTGGGTCAACGTCGACTCGCGCGAATTCGTGCGCGTGCCGTCTTATCTCGCCATTCTGAGCAGCCGTCCGGTCGCCGAGATCGCGCAGCCAGATATCTTGCGGCAATTGCAAATCGGGCTCGGCAATTTCCTTTTGCCGCAACGCATCGGCTCCGACATCGCCGACACGGTGAATGACGATCCGTTCCGCCGGGCCTTCGTGCATCTGCAAATTCAGCATGGCCTATACCGCGAATCGGGCAGCGCGGTGATTTTCCTGACGCCGGCCGTGTTCCGCGCCGCGATCCCGCTGCCGGCCGACGTGCCGCTCGGCAACTATGCGATCGACGTCAAATTGTTTGCCGACGGAAAATTGGCCGCGCGCACCAATTCGACGCTGGAAGTGACCAAGGCCGGCTTCGAGCAATACGTCGCCGACGCCGCGCGCGACCACGGGCTGGTCTACGGTCTGGCCACGATGCTGATGGCGTTGCTCACCGGCTGGATCGCCAGCGTGGTGTTCAAGCGGGACTAGGGCTTAGTCAGGCAAACACCGCTTGGCGGCGAAGGCGTAGAGCCGGTCCCCGCCCAGCATGTGGGCGGTGAACTTGAGCGTGCCGAACAAATCGGCGAAGGCGGCGTCGCGGATGTTGAGCCCGCCGGTGAAGGCGCCGAAGGCCGGCATCACCAGCCGCGTCTTGTCGGCGGCGAAGCAGCGCCGGCTCACCGCGCGGCCGCGATGGGCAAGGCGCGCCACCGGGTGCAGGTGGCCGGCAATTTCGCCGTCCGCGCCGCTCGGCAGGTGACGGAACGTGAGCGGGCCGAGCGCCAATGATGCGACGAAGCGGCCGCCGATATTTGCCGCCGGCTCGGGATCGTGATTGCCGGTGAGCCAGATCCACTCGCGCCCGCGCTGCAGTGCGTGCAACACCGCACGATTGTCGTCCGTCAGCCGCGCCGCCCCGCCGCCGTCGTGGAAATTATCGCCGAGCGCCACGACCAGGCGCGGCGCGTAATGCGCAATGAGCCGCGTCAGCCGCGCCAAGGTCTCCGCCGTGTCGTAGGGCGGCAGCAACTGCCCGCGCGCGGCAAAGCTCGAGCCCTTCTCCAGGTGCAGGTCGGCGACCGCGAGCAGACCTTGCTCGGGCCAATAGAGCGCGCCGGCGGGATCGGCGTGGAGGGAGATGCCGGTGAGCGTGACAACATGATCCGCTCGTCCCCGCGCAAGCGGGGATTCAGTGCTTTCTTGCTCTGGATTCCCGCTGACGCGGGAATGAGCGGAAGAAGTCACTGCATCGCCTCCTTCACCAACTCATCCGCCGCTTCGGCCAGCAGCGAATCCGCGGCCTCGCCGTAGACGGTCTCGCGGCCGATCTCCAGCATCACCGGAACCGCCAGCGGCGAGACGTGGTCGAGCGCCTTATGGACGATTCGGCCCTTGATGCGCGAGAGCATTTCGCCCAGCCGCTTGATGTCGAGCAGCCCTGAGGCCGCATCGGCGCGCGCCGCGCGCAGCAGGATGTGGTCGGCCTGGTGCTTGCGCAGCACGTCGTAAACAAGATCGGTGGAGATGGTGAGCTGGCGGCGCGATTTCTCCTCGCCCGGAAAGCGCCGCTCGATCAGCCCGGCGATGATCGCGCAATTGCGGAACGTGCGCTTCATCAGCGCGGATTCGGCGAGCCAGGCTTCCAGATCGTCGCCCAGCATGTCCTCGTCGAACAAAGCGCTGAGCGAGAGTTCGCCGCGCGCAATGCGCAGGCCCAAATCACCCAGCCCCCACACGGCGAGCGCATATTCGTTGGCGACGAAGCCGAGCGGCCGCATCCGCGCACGCTCGAGCCGGCGCGTCAGCAGCATGCCGAGGGTTTGATGCGCGAGCCGGCCCTCGAACGGATAGCAGACAAGGTAATGCTTGGCGGCGCGCGGAAAGGTCTCGACCAGGAGATCGCCCGGCTTGGGCAGCAGCGAACGCCATTGCTGGACCTCCAGCCACTCGCGCACCTGTTCCGGCAGCGCGCGCCAGCTCTCGCGCTGCGCCAGGATCGCGCGCACGCGCGCGGCGAGATACGTCGACAGTGGGAATTTGCCGCCCTCATAGGCCGGCACCTTCGGATCGGTGGCGCTCGAGCGCGAGACATAAACTTCGTCTTCGACCAGCGCCTCGTATTTGAGGATTTCACCGGCGAAGACGAAGGTATCACCCGGCGTCAGCGTCTCGATGAAATATTCCTCGACCTCGCCCAGCAACCTGCCGCCACGCGGCACGATGGCGCCGTGGCCGCGCGAGCGTACCAGCCGCACCTTGAGCATGTCGGCTTCCACAATGGTGCCGACATTCATGCGATAGCGCTGCGCCACGCGCGGGTGCGTGATGCGCCAGCGGCCGTCTTTGTCCTGGCGGATTTTGGCGAAGCGCTCGTAGGCTTTCAGCGCGTAACCGCCGGTGGCGACGAAATCGACGGCGGCGTCGAAGTCGCTGCGCGGCAGCGATGTATAGGGCGCCGCTTGGCGCACCTCGGCGTAGAGCTCGTCGGACAGAAACGGCGCGCCGACCGCGCGGCCGAGGATGTGCTGCGCCAACACGTCG
>DATJVE010000210.1:0-17862 GCA_035501975.1 Pseudolabrys sp. | reverse complement strand
CTGCTGAGCTACGGGACCGTTGAGCCGCCACATAGCACAAGCGCGCGCGTTTCGCACGGCCTACTGCGGCTTGAGCCCCGACAGCGCCACCACGTCCTTCCACATCGCCCGCTCCTTGTTGGCAAAGGCGGTCGCCTCCTCCGGCGTGCTCGACAGGATGCGCGCGCCGGCGGTCAAGAACCGCTTCTGAACGGCGATGTCGGCGGCGATCGTCTTCTGTGCGGCGGAAAGCTTGTCGACGATTGCGCGCGGCGTCGCCATCGGCAGCACGTAGGCCGCCCAGGAGGTGACGACGAAGTCCTTGACGCCCGCCTCGCCCATGGTCGGCACCTCCGGCAGCGTCGGCCAACGCGTCGCCGAGGTCACCGCCAACGCGCGCATCTTGCCGGTCTGGATCTGGCCAATGTACGAAGCGAGGTTGTCGATGGCGAAATCGACGTTGCCCGACAGCATCGCCGGAATGGTCTGCGCCGCGCCGCGGAACGGCACGTGCACAGCGTCGAGCCCGGCGCGCTTGGCGAACAGCACGCCGGACAGATGCGGCGAGGTGCCGACGCCCGGGCTGCCGAAGCTGACATGGCCCTTCTGCTTGGCCCAGGCGATAAATTCGGCGACCGTTTTCGCCGGCACATAATCGCTGGCGACGACGAAGACATTGGGCAGTTCCCAGGTCATCGACGCCGGGATCATGTCACGTTCCGGATCGTAGGGCATGCTCTTGTAGAGGAACTGGTTGATGGCGAAATGGCCGATGGTCGCGGCGCCGATGGTGTAGCCGTCCGGCGCGCTCGCGGTCACCGCGCCGATGCCGATATTGCCGCCGGCGCCGGGCCGGTTCTCGATGACGAAGGGCTGGTTGAACATCTGGTTGAGCCGCTCGGCGAGGATGCGCGCCAAGACGTCGGTCGAGCCGCCGGGCGGATAAGGCACGATGATCTTCACCGCGCGGTCGGGCCAGGTCGTCTGGCCGCGCGCGCCGGTCGCAATCAATAGGCTCGCGGCGGCGGCGGAGCGCAAAAAAATTCGTCGGCTGTGCGATGGTTGGCGCATGGGCATTGATCCCTCCCCCGGTGGTCACAATGATGGCTATGTTCGGCATTGTAGCGACATCCGGCAACCGGCCGCCATCATGAAACGCCGTTCCCATCGCAATCTTTTGCTCGCGTCCGTCGCCGTTTGCGGCGCACTGTTCACTTGCGGCGCGGCGGCGCAAGACGGCTGCAAGCTCACGCCCATCGGAACCGCGGCCGTCGCCGCGGTGCAGGATGGGCGCACGCTCTTGCTTGCCGACGGCCGCGTGCTGCGGCTTGCCGGCATCGAGGCCGGCGGCGACAACGCCACCTTGCAGTCCATCGTTGCCGGCAATCCGCTGCGGCTGGAGACGCTGGGGCAGGATCACGATCGCTATGGCCGCATCGTCGCCTTCGCATTCATCGCTGACGCCCCGGCCTCCCTGCAGCAAACGCTGCTCGACCAGGGCCAGGCGCGGGTGTCGGCCCGCGTCGGCGACAAGGGCTGCGCCGACGCGCTTTTGAGGGCGGAACAAGCGGCGCGGGCGGCCAAACGCGGGCTTTGGGCCGATCCCAATTTCGCCCCTTTGTCGGCTGAAAATCTTAGCGGGCTAGCGGCCGCACGCGGCCGGTTCGCGTTGGTGGAAGGCAAGGTCTTGTCGGTGCGCGAAAGCGGGGCCACTATATATGTGAACTTCGGGCGGCATTGGACGCGGGATTTCACCGTGACCATTTTGCGGCGCTTGCAGCGGGCCTTAGCCGCCGCCGGTGTCGCGCCGAAGGTGCTCGCCGGACGGCGCATTCGCGTGCGCGGATGGATCGAGGAAGGCGGCGGACCGATCATCGCCGCGGAAGCGCCCGAGCAGATCGAATTGCTGGACTGACCAATTCAGGCAAAGCGGCCATGGCTGCATCGTTGACAACGGCATACCGGCGGCGCGGCATCGCGCTGCTGCTGCTGTTGCTGCTGGCGGGATGCACCAGCATTCCGGACAACAAGCAGGTGTCGCTGCCGGTGCCGCAGGCCGCCGCGCAGTCGGAGGTGCCGCCGGCGGAAGAGCGCGAGCACCTGCGCATTCTCGCCTCCTATGGCGGCATTTACGAGAACGCCAAGCTGCAGGCGGAGATCGCCAAGACCGTCGACCGGCTGGTGGCCGCGTCGGAGCGGCCCGACATCAAATACAAGGTGACCATCCTCAACTCGCCGGCGATCAACGCCTTCGCGCTGCCGAACGGCCACCTTTACGTTACCCGCGGCCTGATCGCGCTCGCCAACGACAAGGCCGAACTCGCCTCCGTGCTCGCGCACGAGATGGGGCACGTCATCGCCAACCACGCGGCGATCCGCGCGGACCAGGCCAAGCAGGCCGCGCTCATCAGCCACGTGGTCAGCGACGTGCTCAGCGATCCGCAGATGGGCGCGCTGGCGCTCGCCAAATCCAAGCTGACACTCGCCGCCTTCTCGCGCGCGCAGGAGTTCGAGGCCGACGGCATCGGCGTCGGCATTTGCGCGCGCGCCGGCTTCGATCCGTACGGGGCCTCGCGTTTCCTCAACGACATGCAGCGCAACGCCGAACTCAAGACCGCCGGCAGCGAGGCGCGCGCGCCGGACTTCCTCACCACCCATCCGGCGACGCCCGAGCGCATCAAGAATGCGCTCGCCAATGCGCGGCAGTTCAGCGGTCCCGGCGCCGGCGAGCGCGACCGCGATCAATATCTCGGCGATCTCGACGGCCTCCCCTATGGCGAAGACCCGAGCGAAGGCTTCGTCCGCGGCCGCCGCTTCCTGCACCCCAAGCTCGGCTTCACCTTCCTGGCGCCGCCGGGGTTTTCGCTCGACAACACCGCGCAGGCGGTGCTCGGCCTCAAGGGCGGCGACGAGGCGTTGCGGCTCGACGTGGTCAGCGTGCCGGCCGAGCAGTCGCTGCCCGCTTATCTGAAATCCGGCTGGATGGAGAAGGTCGATCCGGCGAGCGTCGAGGAATTCACCGTCAACGGCTTCCCGGCGGCGACCGCGACCGCCAAGGGCGACGAGTGGTCGTTCCGGCTGTTCGCCGTGCGCTTCGGCAGCGACGTCTATCGCTTCATCTTCGCGGCGAAGAACCGCACGCCGCAGGTCGACCGCTCGTTCCGCGAGTCGATCGCGAGCTTCCGCCGCATGAGCCTGCAGGAAAGCGCGCAAGTGCATCCGCTGCGGTTGAAGATCGTCACCGTCGGCGCGGCCGACACGGTGGAGACGCTGGCGCACCGCATGGCCATCGCCGATCACGCGCTCGATCGCTTCCGCGTGCTCAACGGCCTCGGCCCGCGTGACGCGCTGAAGCCGGGCAGCAAGGTCAAGCTGGTGCTGGATTAGGCCGGCCGCTTGCCGCGCGACACGACGATCAGCGTGCCGGCATAGCCAAGCAATGCCAGCACGGTCATCGGCCCGGTTACACCGCGCCAGTCTGTCCAAGCCAGCAGATCGGTCGCGATGCGCAGCAACAGCGACAGATGCAGGAGCACGAGCGGCGCATAGAGCGCGGCGCTGTATTTCACCCGCAGGCCAACCACCGCGGGCAGCACGATGGGCGCATGAGCAAAGATCATGGAGAGGACGAAACCGACGGTGACGGCGTGCACGGCGGCATCGTATGAAAAGGCGGCGCTGCCGGGCGGCACGAGGATCAAAAGCAGGCCGGCCGCGCCCAACCAGAAATAGCCGCTGAGCATGCAGGCAGCCGAGAAGCGCGTCTGTCCGCGCATGCGGACCGTGCGCCTGGCGATATCGTGCTTGATGAGCCACGCGGTGAGCGCCAGCAGGCCGAGGCCGCTGATGTCAGCGCGCTCGCCGGCAAGCTCGCCGCGCGCAACTCCGGCCAGGATGACCAGCACCGCCAGCACGAACATCGCCTGGCTGAGCGGCGGCGGCGACAGCAGACGGCTGAGCTCCAGCCGTTCGGCGGCGACCGTGAGCACCAGGAAGGCGAGCCACCAGCCGGTAACTTCGCTGGCGTGGCTGCCCAGCGCCCAGATCGCCGTGCCGATGCTCCAGCATGCCGATGCGACCGCCAGCATGATCGTGAACAGCGCCGGCTGATGCCGCACCACCACCAGCGAGTCGAAGGTCAGCGCCAACCCGGCGAGCAGAAACGCCAGCGCGGCGTAATGCGTCGCACCGGCGATGAGCAGGACGGCGGCGATGGCCGAGACGGCCGGCGCTACATAGGCCCACCAGCGGCCGAGTGCCACCGCGCGTTCGAGGCTGATCAAGGTGCCAAGAAAGCCGGCAATCATCAGCGCGCCGTGGAATTCGGCGAGCGCGGGGAAGGCGCCCGGCAACGGGAGCCCGAGCCGCCAGAGCCCGGTCCATAAGCCGAGAAGCAACGCGAGCGCCGCGCAGCCCAGCGGAACGAAGCGATAGCGACGCCAGCGACGGCGCGGCGGGCTGCCGGATGCGCTGACGGGAGCCGCCGGGCTCATCGGCTCAAGACAGGCGGAGCTGCCGCCGTCCCTCGTCCGTCATCCGATCGGGCGTCCAGGCAGGTTCGCGCACGAGCTCGACCTGGACCGAAGCGGCGTCGGGGAAGCGCGTCTGCAACGCCAGCTTGGCTTCTTCGACGATCATCTCGCCCAGCGGGCAGGCCGGCGAGGTCATTGCCATAGTGACTTCGATTCCTTGCGGGCCCCGCTCGGCGCGATAGACAAGCCCGAGGTCGACGACGTTGAGGCCAAGCTCAGGGTCGATCACCTGTTTGAGCGCGAGCAGAATATCGTCGTTCATGGCGCGGCATCTGGTGGCGAGCGAGCGCGAACCTTACGGGCGCCGTATGGCCGCACGCTTGATATACGTCAAGCAGCTTTCGGGAACTCACCCCTCCTCCGCCTCGTAATTGATCGTGAACTCCGGCGGCACGTCGGGGCCCCAGAGATAGAACGAATCTTCCGGCTTATGGTCGGCCGCCGGCCAGAGCTGCTCTTTGGGGATGTAATCGATGTCGCAGGAATATTCGGCGAAGCTGCCCCACGGATCGCGCACGTAGTGGAAATAGTTCGAGCCGAGCACGTGGCGCCCCAGGCCCCAGCCCTTGGTCCAGCCCTTGTCGTGCATGCGCATGGCACCGAGCCCGATGTCGTTGATGCCGGAAACGTCCCAGCTGCAATGGTGGAACCCGGGCGCCGACGATTTCACCAGCGCCAGCAGATGATGGTCGCTGCCGTGTATGCCGTGCATGAAGGCGACCAGATCGGCCGAGCGGTCGGACAGCCGCAGACCGAGATTGCGCTCGTAGAACCGGATCGCGGCGTCGACGTCGCGGGTGAACGTCAGGACGTGCGAGAGCCGGCGCGGCCGCACCGGCGGCCAATTCTGTCGGATGGCGGCGCCGGCGACGCCGGCCGGCGATGACGTCCATTGACTCTGCGATTTGCCGTCGGGCGAGACCTTGGGCGCGACCTTCACCTCGATCAGCATGTTCTCTTGGTTGCGGAACCAGAAGCCGTTGCTTTCAAAGCCGGGCGGCGGATCGATCAGCGTGACGCCATTGCCTTCGACGCGCGCCTTGAGCCGCGCGAGATCCTCCGCGTAGCAGCCGAACGACAGATGATGCAGCGCCTTGCGCTTGCCTTCGACGATCGAGCCCCAGCGGTGTTCATGACCGAACGTTTTGATCTCAAGCGTGTTGGTCTTGTTGACCACGTCGAGACCGAAATTGCCGTAGAAATCCTGCGCCACGCTGGCATCGGGCACCGCAAGCACGAACTGGTCGAGCGAATGCACGCCAAGCGCGCCGGCTTCTTTGGTCGGCGCGACGTAGCCGGGATTGGCGGTCATCGACTATTCCATTCGCGTTCGATTGAAGTTTGCGCGCGCATTGTAACCCGCCGAAGCGAAGCGGCAACCAACCGGCCAAGCGTCATCGCCCGTATTCTTTGCGGCGCCGGGTGCGCCGGTGTCCCTTTTTCCGTTCCCTCAAAAGAGGGATGGAGCGCCGGGAGGCGCCAGGGCGCTTGGCGCAGCGCCCTTTGGCGGACATTAACCGCGTCCGCCGCGCGCCCGCGGCAGCATCCCGGTTACCCGGGGCCGCCGCTTACGGGGGGCGCGCGCCCCCATTGACGGAGGGGGCTGCGCCTCCCGGCGCTCCACCGCTCGCAAAGGACCGCTCTAGAATGGATCCGCACGAGCAAGACTGCAATGGAATAGAATCCTATCTGAGGCGGGTGTCAAGCCGCGCATGGCCCTAGCAGCAAAAAGCCCGGCATCGCTGCCGGGCTTTGTCATTCGTTGGTGGCGCGAGGCTGCGGCAGTCAGGCCGCCTCTTCCTCGGTGGCGGGTTCGGCGTCCACTTCGTCGGCCGGCTTCGGCCCGCGCCGCGGGCCCTTGGCGAGCGCCGCCTCGATCTCCTTGATCGCCTCGGTCTCGGTGACGCGCTGCACCGCCGCGATCTCGCGCGACAGCCGGTCGAGGGCGGCTTCGTAAAGCTGCCGCTCGGAATAAGACTGCTCCGGCTGGGTCTCCGAGCGGTACAGGTCGCGCACCACCTCGGCGATGGCGACGATGTCGCCCGAGTTGATCTTGGCTTCGTATTCCTGCGCCCGGCGCGACCACATGGTGCGCTTGATGCGCGCGCGGCCCTTGAGCGTGTCGAGCGCGCGCTTGACCAGCGGACCCTCCGCCAGCTTGCGCATGCCGACCGACACGATCTTGGCGGTCGGAACCCGCAGCGTCATCTTGTCCTTGATGAAGTTGATGACGAACAGCTCGAGCTTGGCGCCTGCGATCTCCTGCTCTTCGATAGCCAGGATCTGGCCGACTCCATGGGCCGGGTAGACGATGAACTCGTTAGTCCTGAAGCCTTGTCGTTGAGTAGTCTTCTTGTTGGTAGCCATTCCGGGCATAACTCCTTCACCGGCCCCTTTGCGGCTGCCGGCAATCTTGGCTGCGGGAGCCCCATTGCGGACGGCGCCGCGCGAGGCTTGCGAAGTCCGCCGCGCATCGGCGGACTTTTTCGGTCTCCGGCTCATGCCGGAAGAACCCTTCTTCGCTTTGTGACGCGTTTTTCCTGCCACTGCTCACGCGTGGAATTCACGCCCTCTTACCTAAAGACCTTGGGTGTAGCCGCGAAAAATAAGGCTCCCGGGCGGCGGGAGCACATCCGTAGCGGCGTTTTTCATCTTCATCGGACGATTTTGGCTATATAGCACATTTTTGGCCAAAATCAAAGCCTTATGGCATCGCAATACCGCAATTTGGCGGTAATAAATCTGCAATTTTGTCATACCGGTTAATTCCGGCGCCGGCGCGGCCGTTCCGAGCGATGTCCCGTTAAGAAATGCTCAGTCGCCCGCGCCCGGATTAGGCGAGAAAAATTTCTTGAACTTGTCCGGCACGCCGTCCCAGTCCTTGGCATCGGCCGGCGGTTCCTTTTTAACCGTAATATTCGGCCAGACCTTGGCGTATTCGGCGTTGAGTTCCAGCCACTTCTCGAGGCCCGGTTCGGTGTCCGGCTTAATCGCCTCGATCGGGCACTCCGGCTCGCAGACCCCGCAGTCGATGCACTCGTCCGGGTGGATGACCAGCATGTTTTCGCCTTCATAGAAGCAGTCCACCGGACACACCTCCACGCAGTCCATGTACTTGCACTTGATACAGTTTTCGTTGACGACGTAGGTCATTCACAACTCCGGCACACGATCCGTAGCGCTGCCTAACGCAACGCCATTGAGGCTGCAAGATACCGATTCGCGGCTTGGGGCCTCAGGTTTCGCGGGCATTCGGCGCGCGACCCTAGCCGAATACCTGGGCTAAGGGCAGGCCTTGTCCGCGGAACCCATTGTCAAATCTCGGTAAAGCGCGCGCGCCGCGGGCGCGGCCCCGCGCCGGTCGCAAAAGCCCTCGACCTGCACCACCTTGACCGCGCGGTCGAGCGCCAGCGTCACGACGTCGCCGACGCGCACCGCATGACCGGGCGCGGTCACCCGCTTGCCGTTGAGCCGCACGAAACCTGCTTCGGTCAGCGAAGCCGCGGCGTTGCGCGTGCGCACCATGCGCGCATGCCAGAGCCATTTATCGATCCGTTGGCGGTCCAAAGGCGCGCTACGATTCTTTCGTGCTCTGCTCGAGTTGCTGCTTGAGCGCGGCGAGCTTGGCGAAGGGCGAATTGGGATCCGGCTGCTTGTCGCGGCGCTCAAAGCCGCTGCCGTGCGGCTTGGCATAATATTGATCGCGCTCGGCTTTTTCGACACGATCGCCACGGTCGCGGCGCGGCCGGTCGCCGCGGTCCTTGCGCTCCGAGCGCTGCCCCAGGCGTTCCATGCGCTCACGGCGTTCGTGACGCTCTTGCCGTTGCTCGCGGTCGCGGCGCTCGCGTTCGGGGTGCGGACGACGCGGCTGCCCGGCGCGTTCCGCCGGCGCCGGCGCGGCGGAAAGCTCAGCCGGCGCAATGGCTTCGGCGGTTGCCGGCGCAGCCTGTTCCGTTGCTTTGGCGGCGCGCTGCGGGCGGCGCGGACGATGCGGCCGTTTCTCGAAGCGGCCGGCGGGACGCCAGACTTCGATCATCGCCGGCTCGGCGGGAGCGGCCGCAGCGGGCTGAAGATCCACTTCTTCCAAATTTCTTGCGGCAAGATGTTCGGCGGAAGAAGCGGTTTCCTCGCTCTTGTTCTCGGGAAGAACTTCCGGCGCGGCCACGACCGCGATTTCTGCCGCTGTCGGCTCGCTCGCGGCCATTTCAGCCGGCGGCGATTCGACCTGCGGCAGCTCGACCGGCACGCCCGTCGCGGGGGCGGGCGCCTCGGCCGGCGTTTCGGAAGACGGCGCGCTCTCGCTCGGCGGTGCGGGCTCGGCCGACTTCTCCGGCTCGGGCGGCTTTGTTTGCGCCGGCTCCGCCGGCTTTGGCTTGCGATCGAGGCGATAGCCGAGCGAGCGCAGGATGGAGGCGAAGTCTTCGGCAGACGCGCCGGTGAGCGAGGTCATCGCGCCGGTGACGGTGAAGCCGCGGCCGTCGAAATAGCCGTCCGGCTTCGGCCCGGGCGAGGTCTCGCGCCAGGCGAGCGCCGGGCGGATCAGATCGGCGAGCCGCTCCAGAATGTCGACGCGCACCGCGCGCTCGCCGGCGACGCGATAGCCGGCGGTGCGGTAGAGCGGCTTCGGCGTTTCCTTGTCGACCGGGATCGAGGTGCGCCCGCTCGCCGCGAGATGCAGCAGCTCGGATACGCCCTTGGCATCCGGGCTCTCGTGCTTGAGCGCCCACAGCTGCGTCGCCAGCGCGCGCGGCGCCGGCTTGAGCAGGATCGGCAGATAAATGTGATAGGCGCCAAAGCGCACGCCGTATTTGCGCAATGTCGCGCGCGCCGGCTGGTCGAGGCCCTTCACCTCTTCCGCCACCTTCTGCCGCTCGAGCACGCCGAGCGCTTCGACGAGTTGGTAGGCGATGCCGCGCGCGATGCCGGTCACGTCATCGGCGGCGGCGAGCGAGAAAAGCGGCGCCAGCACTTTCTCGATATGCGTCTTGAGCCAGAGATCGAGCCGCGTCTGCACCAGTTCGCGCGCCGGCCCGGTCAACTGCTCGTCGGCGACGATGCGCACGCGCGGACGCAGCACGTCGTCGCCGGCAACGAGCTTGCCGACCACGTCGCCGGTCCAGCGCAGGGCGCCGTCGCTCGCCAGCACGATGTGCTCGTTCGAATCCTGCGACAGCTTGGTGGCGCGCTGCTCGATCTCGCCGGCGAGCGCCTTCTGCGCGGCGGCATTGAGGGCTTTCGCTTCCGAGCCCGCGGCCGAGACGTCGGGCGCGAACATGAAGCCGTCGAGACGGCCGATGACGTGCCCCTCGACGGTAACTTCTCCGGACTTTCCGATTTCGGTTTCCAAAGTGGCCTTCTCTCGCAGCCGCCGCATCAACACGCTGGTGCGGCGGTCGACGAAACGTTCGGCCAGCCGCTCATGCAGCGCGTCGGACAGCTTGTCTTCGACCGCGCGGGTGACGTTCTGCCAATGCTCCGGGTCGGCGAGCCAATCGGGGCGGTTGGCGACATACGTCCAAGTTCTGACATGCGCGATCCGGTTGGAGAGGGTGTCGATGCCGCCATCGCTACGGTCGGCCTGCGCCACCTGCTGACTGAACCAATCGGTCGGGATGTTACCCTCTCGCATCAGGAATCCATAGAGGGTCACCGCCAGTTCGGCATGGGTGGCCGGGGCGATCTTGCGGTAATCGGGAACCTGACAGGCATCCCACAACCGCGCGATGGCGGCCGGCGAACTGGCCAGCGCGCGCACATGCTCATCGCGCGCGGCGTGTTCCAAAACGAGAATATCCTCGGCGATCGGCGCGCGCGTCAGCCCCGGCTCGTTGGGCGTCGCCGCCAGCGAGGCCTGCAAGGCGCCGATCGAGGCGAAATCGAGATTGGAATTGCGCCATTGCAGCATGCGCACCGGCTCGAAGGTGTGGCTTTCCAGCGCCTGCACCAGTTCCGGCTCGAACGGATCGCAACGTCCCGTAGTGCCGAAGGTGCCGTCGCGGGTGGCTCTGCCAGCGCGGCCGGCGATCTGCGCGAGCTCGGCCGGATTGAGCTTGCGGAACTGGTAGCCGTCGAATTTGCGGTCGGCGGCGAAGGCGACGTGATCGACGTCGAGATTGAGCCCCATGCCGATGGCGTCGGTGGCGACCAGGTAATCGACGTCGCCCGACTGATAGAGCGCGACCTGCGCGTTCCTCGTGCGCGGCGACAGCGCGCCGAGCACCACGGCGGCGCCGCCGCGCTGGCGGCGGATCAATTCGGCGATGGCGTAAACTTCGTCCGCCGAGAACGCGACGATGGCGGAGCGCGGCGGCAGGCGGGTGAGTTTCTTCTCGCCGGCGTATGTGAGCATCGACAGCCGCGGCCGGCTGATGATGTGCGCGCCGGGCAGAAGCCTCTCGACCATCGGCCGCACGGTGGCGGCGCCGAGCACCAGCGTCTCCTCGCGCGCGCGCATGTTCAGCATGCGGTCGGTGAAGACGTGGCCGCGCTCGAAGTCGGCGCCGAGCTGCACCTCGTCGACGGCGAGGAAGGCGACGTCGAGATCGCGCGGCATAGCCTCGACCGTGCAGACCCAGAAGCGCGGATTGGCCGGCTTGATCTTCTCCTCGCCGGTGATCAGCGCCACGGCGTCCTTGCCGGCGCGGTCGGCGACCTTGTTGTAGACCTCGCGCGCCAAGAGCCGCAGCGGCAGGCCAATCATGCCGGAGGAATGCGCCAACATGCGCTCGATGGCGAGATGGGTCTTGCCGGTGTTGGTCGGTCCGAGCACGGCGGTGACGCCGGCGCCGCGGGCGCGCGAGGCCCGATTGGGCGGAGAGGAAAAGGAGATGGCCATTACGCGTCCAGACTGGCGGTGAGGCTTTTGCGGCCCCACCAAAAGCTTCCTGTATCACAATGCGACGACAGAAAACGCCTCCGGTTAAGCTTTAGAACGAGTCTGGAACGAACCGCGCCCGAATCACTGACTCTGGCGCTGTAAGGCTTCGTTCACGGCGATATCTGGCGAGCGCTACCTGTACCCCTACAAGATCGGGTAGCGAACGGCCGATTCAAGGGCTTTCGGCCACCTCAAAACGTTAACGCGCGCGCTTCCCGGGTTCGCCGGGAAGAGTCAAGCGCGATTCGTCATTCCGGGCGCGGCTGCAACCCCGCGAACCCAAAATCTATAACCCGAGCGCTGCGGAGTATGGATTCCGGGTCCCCCGCTTCGCGCGGTCCCGGAACGACAATCTCTTACTGCGTCTTCAGCCCGTTGACCGAGGCGCGGGCGGCGATCGGGGCGGACACGAATTGCGTCGCCTCCATCACCACGTGGCCGATCGGCGTCGGGCTCTGCACGCGATAGGGCACCAGCACGCGCGTGCCGGCGATCGGCGCCAGCCAGGCCTCGATGTCGCGCTGCCTGACGAGGTAGCGGATCGCCGAGCGCGAGGGGATGAAGCCGGCGATCGGCGTGAAATAAACGGCGCAGACCACCACCGGACCGGCATAGCCCTTGTCCGCCTTGACGTGGTCCATGCGCTTGTAGACGAGCTGCAGGTCATAGCGATAGCGCCCGTCGAAGATCGCCACCGTGCGCTGGCAGGCCTCCGGCGCCAGCGGATTGCCGGCGCCCGGCGTGCGTAGCAGCGAGGCGGTCATCGGATCGAGGATGCCCTTGCGATGCTCGTCGGTGATCGGAATGCGGTCCGGCTCGGTCTCGAGCGGCGGATCGACCCGCGACTCCTTGACCACGCCGTTGGCGACGGTGAGGCGCACTTCGTCGGTCTTGCGGCTGGCGGCGATGGTGGAGGCGAAAGTCGAGACGATCGGCTCGCCGGCGTGCAGCGTGCCGTGCGCGGCGCTGGTGCCCTGCCCGCCGGTGAAGGCGCGCACCAGCCCGGTGGTGACGCCGCTTGCCGCCGCCATGTAATGGGTGTCGGTGATGTCGATCACCCAGGTGCCCTTGCCGATCGGGATGCCGGCGATCGAGACCTCGTACTGCGCCTCGAGCTTGCCCTGCGCGCGGGCGCCCGCCGGTAGAGAGGCCACCGCGGCGGCGAGCAGAAGAAGAAGCAAGAAGCGGCGCAAGGCCAGCACGAACGTTCATCCTCTTTGGACGCGGACGCCGACCGGGCATTTAACCGGCGGTCGCAAGTCTCTTGCAAGTGATCTCTTGCAAGTGGCGCGCCGACAAGCCGTCCCTTGCCCCACAGGAAAGCGGCCGGTCCAGGGCGTGCTTAACTCGGCGTCGAATAAGTCGAATGTTTGTTGACCGGCGATTTCTCCCGAGAACCCGGCGCGGGCGCCTAACCGGCACGTAAAACGCCCGGAAAGCGGCTTCAATCCGCGGCTTGACGCTTCTTTGCCCGCTCTCTATACGTCCGGCCCAATTCCACGATTTCTCGAACGGTCCGGCGCGGGATGCGCCGGCGCATTGCTGAGGGACAAGCCATGTCATGGCGTTGCGATCTGACCGGTAAAGGGCCGCTGGTCGGGCACAAAGTGAGCCACTCCAACATCAAGACCAAGCGGCGGTTCATGCCCAACCTGCGCAACGTCACGCTGATCTCGGACGCGCTCGGCCGCAAGGTGCGCGTGCGGGTATCGGCCAACGCGCTCAAAAGCGTCGACCACCGCGGCGGGCTCGATGCCTTCCTGCTCAAGGCCAACGACGTCGACCTCGCGCCCAAGATGCTCGAGCTCAAGCGGCAGATCGCGAAGAAGAAGGCGGCGGACTGAGCGCCCAGTTCGTCATTCCGGGGCGCACCGTAGGCGCGAAGCCGGAATGACCAATAATTATCGTCCGTGGACGCCGGCAGGCGCCGTTCACGCCACGCGGCGGCGGCGCGGCGAAACGCGCGGCCGTTCGGCCGGCGCGGTTTCCTCGAACAGCTCGGCGAGCTTCTCGGTCATGGCGCCGCCGAGCTCCTCGGCGTCGACGATGGTGACGGCGCGGCGGTAGTAGCGCGTGACGTCATGGCCAATGCCGATGGCGATCAGTTCGACCGGCGAGCGGGTCTCGATCTCCTCGATCACCCAGCGCAGATGCCGCTCCAGGTAATTGCCGGCGTTGACCGAAAGCGTCGAATCGTCGACCGGCGCGCCGTCGGAGATCATCATTAAAATCTTGCGCTGCTCGGTACGCGCCAACAGCCGTTTGTGCGCCCAGTCGAGCGCCTCGCCGTCGATGTTCTCCTTGAGCAGGCCCTCGCGCATCATCAGCCCGAGGTTCTTGCGCGCGCGCCGCCACGGCGCGTCGGCCGCCTTGTAGATGATGTGGCGCAGATCGTTGAGCCGGCCCGGATTGGCCGGCTTGCCGGCGGTGAGCCATTGCTCGCGCGACTGCCCGCCCTTCCAGGCGCGCGTGGTGAAGCCGAGGATCTCGACCTTGACGCCGCAGCGCTCGAGCGTGCGTGCCAGGATGTCGGCGCAGGTGGCGGCGACGGTGATGGGGCGCCCGCGCATGGAGCCGGAATTGTCCAGGAGCAGCGTCACCACGGTGTCGCGGAACTGCGTGTCCTTCTCCGCCTTGAACGAAAGCGCGTGCATGGGATCGATCACAATGCGCGACAGCCGGGCCGGATCGAGCAGGCCTTCTTCCAGATCGAATTCCCAGGAGCGGTTCTGCTGCGCCATCAGCCGGCGCTGCAGCCGGTTGGCGAGGCGGGCGACGACGCCCTGCAGATTGGAGAGCTGCTTGTCGAGATAGCCGCGCAGCCGATCGAGCTCCTCCGGCTCGCACAGGTCCTCGGCCGCCACCGTCTCGTCGAACCGCAGCGTGAAAGCGCGATAGTCCGGCCCGCGCGGCTTGTTATCGCCGAACTGACGCGGCCGCTGCGGCTCGCCCGGGGTTTCGGCGTCGCCCATGTCGGTGTCGTCGGCCATGTCGGCGGTCGGCGCCTCGGCCGCTTCGGCGGCGGCGTCGGGCATGTCCTCGGCGGACACCTGCGTATCCTCCGTGCTCATGCGCTGCATCTCGTCGGCGTCGGCGGCCTCGCCATCCTCGCCGGAGTCTTGCTTGCGGCGATCCTCTTCGCCTTCCTCGTCTTCGTCTTCGGAATCGCGGCTGCGGTCGTCACCCATTTCCAGCGCGTCGAGCAGATCGTGCACGGCGTCGCCGAACTGGCGCTGGTCCTCGACCAGATCCTCGAGCTTGTCGAGGTCGCTGCCGGCGCGATCCTCGATCAGCGGCCGCCAGAGGTCGACCAGGCGCTTGGCCGCCGCCGGCGGCGCCATGCCGGTGAGCCGCTCGCGCACCAGCAGCGCCAGCGCGTCCTCGATCGGCGCGTCGGCGCGATCGGTGATCTGGTCGAATTTACCGCGGTGGAAGCGCTCGTCCAGCATCGCGGTCAGATTCTTGGCGACGCCATCCATGCGCCGCGCGCCGATCGCCTCGACGCGGGCCTGCTCGACCGCCTCGAACACCGCGCGCGCCTGCTGGCCGGCCGGCTGCAGGCGGCGATGCACCGCCGGATCGTGGCAGGCAAGGCGCAACGCGATCGAGTCGGCATGGCCGCGCACGATCGCAGCTTCCGCGCGGCTGAGCTTGCGCGGCGGCTCCGGCAGACGGACCTTGCCGCCCATCAGGCCGGGGCGCTCGGCGGCGAAGGCGACCTCCAGCTCCGGCTTGCGCGCGATGGCGCGCAGGCAGCCGGTCACCGCCCGTTTGAACGGCTCGGTCGGGGAGTCCTTCGGCGAAGGCTTCGATTTGCTGTTGGAGGCCATAATCCTTCTCCCTCTCCCCGCGCGCGGGGAGAGGTGAAACTTACGACAGCGCCACGTTCACCGAGCTTTCCGGCAGCTCGGTGCCGAAGCAGCGCTGATAGAACTCGGCGACGATCGGCCGCTCCAGCTCGTCGCACTTGTTGACGAAGGTGAGGCGGAAGGCGAAGCCGACGTCGTTGAAGATCTCGGAATTCTCCGCCCAGGTGATCACCGTGCGCGGGCTCATCACCGTGGAGATGTCGCCGTTCATGAAGGCGTTGCGCGTCAAGTCGGCGACGCGCACCATCTTGCTGACGATGTCGCGGCCCTGCTCGTTGCGATAGTGCCTGGCCTTGGCCAGCACGATCTCGACCTCGTTGTCGTGCGGCAGGTAGTTCAGCGTAGTGACGATCGACCAGCGGTCCATCTGCGCCTGATTGATCTGCTGGGTGCCGTGATAAAGGCCGGAGGTATCGCCGAGACCGATGGTGTTGGCGGTGGCGAACAATCTAAAGGCAGGATGCGGCTTGATCACGCGGCTCTGGTCGAGCAGCGTGAGCCGGCCCGACGACTCGAGCACGCGCTGGATCACGAACATCACGTCCGGGCGGCCGGCGTCGTACTCGTCGAAGCAGAGCGCGACATTGTGCTGATAGGCCCAGGGCAGAATGCCGTCGCGAAATTCGGTGACCTGCTGGCCGTCCTTGATGACGATCGCGTCCTTGCCGATCAGGTCGATGCGGCTGATGTGGCTGTCGAGGTTGACGCGCACCATGGGCCAGTTCAACCGCGCCGCCACCTGCTCGATATGCGTCGACTTGCCGGTGCCGTGGTAGCCGGTGACGATGACGCGGCGGTTCTTGGCGAAGCCGGCGAGAATGGCGAGCGTGGTCGGCCGGTCGAAACGGTAATCGGGGTCGAGGTCGGGCACGTGCTCGTCTGCTTGCGAATAGGCCGGCACTTCCATGTCGCTGTCGATGCCGAAGACCTGGCGGATCGACACTTTCATGTCGGGCAGGCCGGCGTTTTCTTCAGTTGCAGCAGTCAATTGAACCTCCATGGGCTTCGCGATCCCCCGAAGCCTGTTTACGCCCCGACTCGTCGTGGTCCGGCTGTGATAGGGGCAACTTAGCAGACGGCGAGCGGCCGAAAAACCCGCCCCTCCTGAATAGCCCCATCAGTAATATCAATGAGATAGGGATGGCCGGCCCTGAATGGAAGGCGGGGCTGGGTTGCTCTTTTAGCCCTTAGCCGAAGCCGACCGATTTCAAATAATTGTACGACTGGATGATTTCGACCAGCCGGTCCTCGGTCGAGCGGTCGCCGCCATTGGCGTCGGGATGGTGGCGCTTCACCAGCTCCTTGAAACGCATCTTCACCTGATGCTTGGTGGCGCCGACGTCGAGCCCGAGCGTGTCGAGCGCCTTACGCTCGGCGTTGCGCACGGGCCGCGCTTCCGCGCGCGCCTTCTGCTCGGCGCGCAGGCCCTCGCCGAACAGGCCGAACGGATCGCCGCCCGCTGCGAAGGCGCGGGAGTCGGTGCGCACGCGCGCCTTGCCGGTGCCCATCTTCCAGGTCGGGCGGTGGCCGGTGATGGCGTCCTTCTGGTAGGCCATCACCGCGGCGTCGTTCATGCCTTTGAAGAAATTGTACGACTGATTGTATTGCCGCACGTGCTCGAGACAGAAGCGCCAGTAGTCCTTTTCGTTGTCGCGGCCCTTGGGCGCGCGATGCGTCGCCTTCTCCTTGCAGCCCGCCCATTGGCAGAGCGGGCCGCCGGTTTTCGGGCGGCGATCCTTATCCGGCTTGACGCGGATTTTATCGAAAAGGCCTGAGTCGATTTTCATGACCGAATATTATGCGCCCTTGCCGGTGACAGCTTCAAGACTTGACATCGCGCGCGGCTCGCCTAAGTCGCGTGCCATGCGCATCGAGGATGTGATCACAAAAAAGTTGACCGAGGCTTTCGCCCCGCAAAGCCTCAAGGTGCTGGACGAATCGCACCAGCATGAAGGCCATGCCGGGCACCGGCCGGGCGGGCAAACTCATTTCCGCGTCTATATAGTGTCGGAACTGTTCAAAGGAATGACCCCGCTGCAGCGCCACCGGCTGATCAATCAGACGCTCGCCGGCGAACTTAAGGGCGGCGTGCACGCCCTCGCCATTCACGCCGCGGCGCCGGGCGAAGGCGGCGTGGCCTAGCGCGGCGCGCGGAAACGAAAAAAGCGGCGGCCGTGAGGGCAGCCGCCGCTTCTTCCGGACGGTGGGATCAGAATTCTTTCCAATCCGCCGGTTCGTTGACGGCTGAGGCAAGCGATGCCTGCATCCGCCCGACCGGACCGCCACCACTCTTGCCGGCGGTGCGCTTGGGCGCCGCCGCCGGCTGCGATGTCTTGGCCGCCGGGCCGCGCGTCGGCGGCAGCGGCGCGGCGCGCTTTGCAGCGACCCCGGGGGCGTGTTTTGGCCGACGGCGATGCCGCCGTCGATCTGGAAGAACGCCACACGCTCGTCCATGGCGTGCGCCGCGGCCACGTGAAGAAGAACGCCGAGAACGCGCAGGTGGCCAATCAGTCAGCCGTTGAGTCATAGTGTCGTCCGTTATTCGACGCACACGCCCGATGCGCGGGCGACAACATCAGTTGTCGCGGCTAGAAATGAACGGTCG
>DATJVE010000209.1:0-4848 GCA_035501975.1 Pseudolabrys sp. | reverse complement strand
GAGAGCCGCATTGCGCTCAACATGAACGTGCTGGTGAAGGGGCGCATCCCGCAGGTGCTCGGCCTCGCCGAGGCTCTGCGCGAATGGCTCGATCACCGCCGCGACGTGCTGGTGCGCCGCTCCAAGCACCGGCTGGCCGAGATCGAGCATCGCCTCGAAGTGCTGGGCGGCTTCCTCGTCGCCTATCTCAATCTCGACAGGGTCATCAAGATCATCCGCCGGGAGGACGAGCCCAAGCCCGTCCTGATGAAGGAGTTCAAGCTTTCCGACGTGCAGGCCGACGCCATCCTCAACATGCGGCTGCGCAATTTGCGCAAGCTGGAGGAGATGGAGATCCGCGCCGAGGACAAGGCGCTGCGTGAAGAGCTTAAATCAATCAAGGCGCTGATCGGCTCAACCGACAAGCAATGGAAGACCATCGCCGCCGAGATCAAGGAGTTGAAGGTCAAGTTCGGGCCGAAGACCGATCTCGGCAAGCGCCGCACCAGTTTCGGCGAGGCGCCCGAGCACGACGAGGCGGCGATCGAAGAGGCGATGGTGGTGCGCGAGCCGATCACCGTCGTCGTATCGGAGAAGGGCTGGATCCGCGCGCTGCGCGGCCATGTCGACGATCTCAAGGGCGTCAGCTTCAAGACCGACGACGCGCTGAAATTCGCGTTCCCGACCGAGACGACCGCCAAGATTCTGATCTTCGCCGGCAACGGCAAGTTCTACACGCTCGAAGCCTCGAAGCTGCCGGGCGGGCGCGGCCACGGCGAGCCGATACGCCTCTATTTCGACATCGAGCAGGACGCCGACATTGTGGCGGCGCTGGCCTACCTGGGCGGCCGCAAGTTCCTGGTGGCGAGTTACGGCGGCAATGGCTTCGTGGTGCCGGAGGACGAGGTGCTCGGCACCACGCGCAAGGGCAAGCAGGTGCTCAATCTCAAGAGCGGCGACAAGGCCGCGGCGTTGACCACGGTCGAGGGCGAATTGGTGGCCGCGGTGGGCGAGAACCGCAAAATGGTGATTTTCCCCATCGAGCAGGTGCCGGAAATGACGCGCGGCCGCGGCGTGCGGCTGCAACGCTACAAGGAGAAGGGGCTCTCCGACGTCAAAACCTTCAAGGGCGCCGATGGCCTCACCTGGATCGACACCGCTGGGCGCAGCTTCACCCTGACGCTGAAGGAACTGGCCAGTTGGCGCGGCGACCGCGGCGCTGCCGGCAAGATCAGGCCCGACCGTTTCCTCACCAACAACAAGTTCAACGCGCCGGCGACCGCCGGCAAGGCAACAGAGGACGAGTAAGTTTGGACCGGCCGTGGACGCCGTCTTTTTACGGTCGATGCCAGACGATCTAGCTTTGCCCTCGTGACGCCAGGAACTGCGCGAATGCTCGGAGCGAAGCTTCCGAAACGTGATGCTCGATGCCTTCGGCGTCGGCTTCCGCAGCTTCGGCCGGCACGCCCAACGCGAGCAATACATCCACGACGAGCCGGTGGCGGGCCCGGACGCGTGCCGCGAGCTTTTGCCCTTCTGGGGTCAAAAATACCCCGCGATAGGGGCGGCCCGTGGCCAGACCCTCGCGCTTCAGCCGCACGATCGTCTTGATGGCGGTAGCGTGGGAAACGCCGAAGCGACGGGCAACATCGGTAGGGCGGGCTTCGCCGTTCGTCGTCAGGAGGTCGTCGATCAGCTCGACGTAGTCCTCGAGTAAGGCTCCCGATTGCGCCGAGCGGGTCTTGCCGAACCGGCGCGCCTGGGTGAGTTCGGCCGGCAGCTTGACCGCGACTTGCGCCGCTTTTTTCTTCGCCGTCGGCAACATGACGCTTCCCGCAACCGCGCGATGGCAACAAGACACGCCACATCGGCGCAGCCACGGCAGTGTATCGGATTGTTCCACCGGCTACAATATGTGTATTGACATCCATTCTTCGCTGCATATTGTTAAATGTAGCAATAGCTACACTTTTTGGTCGAGGCTGGAGTGGCCAAGGGCATGAGCGGACTAAACGCCCGTCGAGGATCGCTGACCGAGCGTACGGTTGCGGCAGCGCAGGCCATCCTGAGCGGCGAGCGCCGCGGGCGGGCGGCGTATCTGGCCTTCGCCGGGCCGGCGATCGTCGCCTCGATCGCCTACATGGACCCGGGCAATTTCGCCACCAACATCCAGGCCGGCGCCAAATACGGCTACACCCTGCTCTGGGTGGTGCTGCTCGCCAATCTCATCGCCATGCTGTTCCAGGCGCTGTCGGCCAAGCTCGGCATCATCACCGGGCGCAATCTCGCGGAGATGTGCCGCGACCATTTCCCCAAGCCAGTGGTCATGGCGATGTGGGTGGTGAGCGAGGTCGCCGCCATGGCCACCGATCTCGCCGAATTCCTCGGCGGCGCGGTCGGACTGTCGCTGCTTTTCAAGATGCCGCTGATCGCCGGCATGGGGGTCACGGCGATCATCACCTACGCCATTCTGTTGGTGGAAAATCGCGGCTTCCGCCCGATCGAGTTGATCATCACCAGCCTGGTCGGCATCATCGGGCTTTGCTACCTCATCGAAGTGTTCATCGCCCCGGTCGATTGGGGCGCCGCAACCCTGCACTCGATCAAGCCGGAGCTTCCCGACGCCGAGGCTTTGCTGATCTCGGTCGGCATTATCGGCGCGACCGTCATGCCGCACGCGGTCTATCTGCATTCCGGCTTGACGCAGACGCGCACCCCGGGCCGCGACGAGCACCAACGCCGACTGCTGGTGCGCATCTCAAACCATGAGGTGGTGATCGCGCTGGTGATCGCCGGCCTGGTCAACATGGCGATGGTGATGATGGCGTCGGGCGCTTTCCACGCCGGCCATCCGGACGTCGCCGAGATCGAAACCGCGTATCACACGCTGGCGCCGCTGCTCGGCATCGGCGCGGCCGGCATCTTCCTGCTCTCGCTCATCGCCTCCGGCATCTCGAGCTCGGTGGTGGGGACCATGGCCGGGCAGATGATCATGCAAGGCTTCGTCGGCTTCCGTATCCCGATCTGGCTGCGCCGCGTCATCACCATGGTGCCGGCCTTCGTGGTGGTGGCCTATGGCGTGAACGCCACCGAAGCGCTGGTGGTCAGTCAGGTGATCCTCTCGATCGCGCTGCCGCTGCCGATGATCGCACTTTTGATCTTCACCGGCCGCGCCGACATCATGGGCAAGTTCGTCAACGACCGGCTGACGCGCATCGCCGCCGTAATCGCGACCGTCTTGGTGCTGTTGCTAAACGCGTTTCTGATTGCACAGCTTGCCGGCGTGCCGATCCCGGGCCTGCACTAAAGCGATTTTTCTACCCGGCTCCAGCCCGACGGCATTAGCCGTTCCTGCGGCAGGAAGCGGCCTTTGTAGTCCATCTTGCGCGAGCCCGGCACCCAATAGCCGAGATAGACGTATGCCAAGCCCATCGTCTTGGCGCGCGCGATGTGGTCGAGGATCATCAGCGTGCCGAGCGAGCGCTCGCCGGCGTCGGGATCGAAGAACGAATAGACCATCGACAGCCCGTCGGAGAGCACGTCGGTGAGCGCGACGGCAAGCAACTGGCCGGCGCCGCGGCCGTTGATGCCTGAGTCCGGCCCGCGCCGGCGATACTCGACCACGCGGGTGTCGACGTGGCTGTCCTCGATCATCATGGCGTAGTCGAGCACCGTCATGTCGGCCATGCCGCCGTCGTGATGGCGGGTGTCGAGATAGGCGCGGAACACCGAATATTGCTCGGAGGTGGGCGCCGGCGCGCGCATGTCGCCGATCACATCGTCGTTGCGCTCGGCGATGCGGCGCATATTGCGCGAGGGTTCGAAATCGCCGACCACGACGCGCACCGACACGCAGGCGCGACAGCTCTCGCAAGCCGGCCGATAGGCGATCGACTGGCTGCGGCGGAAGCCGCCATGGGTGAGCAGATCGTTGAGCTCGCCGGCGCGTTCGCCGACCAGGTGAGTGAACACCTTGCGTTCTTCCTGGCCGGGCAAATAGGGGCAGGGCGAGGGCGCGGTCAGGTAGAATTGCGGCGTATCGCGGGAATGCTGGGTCACGTCCTATAGGCCGCCATCTTGCGTCGGATTCGCGTCTAGCATCGCGCGGCGGTTGCCCGCCGTCAAAGCCCTTTATCGGGCCGGCGCGCTGCGCAAGGCGGCGCGCGCGGGGCTGTTGATCACCACGGTGCCGAGCATGATGTCGTGCAACAGCCGGCGGCGCTGGTTGAAAAAAGCGACCAGCAGGATGAACGGCGTGAAGAATGACACCGTAAACCAGAAGGCCACCGCGTGCACGGCGCCGAGCACGAAATAGGCCGGCGCGCCGTACCAGGTGCGCATTTCCAGGTCCACGATGCGCATGCCGATGGTGGCCGAGCGCGGGCCGCCCAGTGTGACCCCGAAATAGACGAGCGCCCAGACCACGGTCGCCGGCGACAAGAGCCAATAGAGGGCGAATCCGAGCCCCAGGGTAACCACGCCGAAAGCGAAGATGAACATCGCCGCCAGCACGACGGGCACGGCGATAATAACGAAATCGATCACAAACGCGACCACCCGTCGCGCCAGAACCCCTTCAAACAGTTCAGGATTCGTGGCCGGATCGTAAGCGTGGGGCTTGACGTCGATGGCCATTTTGGTCCCTTCGATTGCGCGCCTTAAGCCTCGAGATGGCGAAAGAATCGGGCCCGCGCAAGGGGCTGCCGGAAGTCCTGGAACGCCGGTCGCGCTTGCGGCAAGGTGCCTCGGATGCCACGGAGGCCGGATTTTGAGCATCACACTTGCGGATATCGAGGCGGCCCGGCGGGTGATCACGGGTGCCGTGCTGCGCACGCCCATGCTGGCGGCGCCACGCCTGTCCGCGCTCAC
>DATJVE010000208.1:0-24422 GCA_035501975.1 Pseudolabrys sp. | reverse complement strand
CGTGTTCTTCGCCTCCGGCATGTCGTGCGGCGGCGTCATCGCGCTCACACGGCTGGGCGAGGGCTACCAGATCCGCGTCAACTGGTTCACCGGAGGCGTTGAAATTGTTCCGCTCGGCGCCCTCTAAAACCGACCACGGCGCGGCCGGCTTCACCCTGATCGAGGTGGTCGTCACCTTGGCGGTGATTGCCGCGATCCTGCTGTCGGTCGGCTCGCTGGTCGCCGCCGCCGTGCGCGGCACCCATGCGCTCGACGATCACCTCGTGCTGGTCGAGACGGCGCGCGCGATCGAGACGGCGCTGCCCGGCCGCAACGACCTCAAGGTCGGCACCTTGAGCGGCGAACGGGACGGCCAGTTCTGGCGCGTCAATGTGCGGCCGTTCCCCGGCCGGCTCGAGGCGCAAGTGCCATCGCCCTGGGTGCCGTTGACCGCCGCGGTCACGGTGCGCACGCCCGACGGAGCCAGCCTGACGGTCACCACGGTGCGGCTCGGCCGCAGAGCGCCGGAATGAGCCCCATGCAGCGACGATCGCAAGCCGGGTTCACCCTGATCGAGATGCTCATCGCCATGGTGCTGATGGTGGGCATCCTCGCCACGCTTGCGACCGTCACCTCGCAATGGCTGCCGAACTGGAATCGCGCCTTTGCCCGCGTGCAGCGCACCGAGCTGTTCGGCCAGGGGATCGAGCGCCTCGTCGCCGACCTTTCCGCGGCCGAATTCGTGACCGCAAACCGCAACGCCAAGCGACCGCTGTTCGACGGCGACGAATTCGGCGTGCGCTTCGTGCGCACAGCGATCGGGCCCAACACGCAGCCAGGTCTCGAAGTCGTGCAGATCTCGACGGTGTCCGACAAGCAGGGCGTGGCCCTGGTGCGCACGCGCGCGCCCTTCGTGGCGCTGCCGGAATCCGCCACCATCCGCGACCTGACGAATTTTTCCGACCCGGTCGTGCTCTTTCGCTCGCCCTATCGGGCGACCTTCTCGTATGCCGGACCCAACCGCGCCTGGCTCAGCAGTTGGCACAACGCGGATGAACTGCCGGTCGCCATTCGCGTCCTGGTGCGTGACGCGGCGACGCAACGCACGCTCGCGGTCTCCACGGCCGCGATGCTCCACGTCAATGCGCGAGTCGAATGCGCCTCGGCAAAGTCGGTCAATGAATGCCTCTACCCGTCCGCCCGCCGCACGGCGAACGCTCCCGCGGGGTCGGCCCAATGAACAAACCGCCGCACAGGCCATCCCGCGGCCGCGTCTCCCGCGACGGATTCATTTTGGTCGCGGTGCTCTGGATTCTCGGCGGGCTCGCCGTCCTGGCGACGATCTACACGCTCTATGTCGTGAACGCCGCGACCGGCCTGCAGGTCAGCAACGACCGCATTCAAGCCGACGCATCCGTTTCTGCGGCGCTCGAACTCACGGCCTATTACCTCGACGCCGAAAAACCCGAAGAACGGCCGACCGGCGGCGCGTTCAACTTCAGTCTCGGCAACGCGAGTGTCTCCGTCGATTTCGTCTCGGAGGCGGCGCGGATCGATCTCAACTCGGCGCCGCAGGCGCTGTTGGCGGGGTTGTTCAGGACGCTCGGCGCGGCGCCCGACGCGGCCGATGCCTATGCCGCGCGCGTCGTCGGCTGGCGCTCGCCCGCGGTGTCGACAAACGTTGACCTCGATCCGGGCAAGGAGACCACGGACTATCGCAACGCCGGTCGGCGCTACGATCCTCGCTTGGCGCCGTTCGCCAATGTGCAGGAGCTTTGGCTGCTGCTTGGATTGCCCCCGGTCATGGTCGAGCGCGCGCTCGGCTTTGTCACCGTGTTCAGCGGCATGGCCACGGTGAACGTCATGGATGCCGCGCCCGAGGTCGTCGCCGCGCTGCCGGGCATGACCACCGAGCGGCTGAACGCGGTTTTGACCCAACGTGCGGTGCGGCCAGCCAACCCCGAAAGCGTCTTGCAGGTGCTCGGTCCCGCGCAGGGAAGCGCCACCCTGCAAGGCAGCAAGGCCACCCGAGTGCGGGTCCATGTCGGCCTCGCGGGCGGCCGCCGCGTCAATGCCGAAGCGGTTATTCTGCTGCTGGAGGACGCGCCCGACCCCTATCGCGTATTATCCTGGACGGACGACTTCGATGGCTGAACGGCAAAGGATCGAGAGCGTATTGCAATGAACTTTCTTCGCCAAATTGCCGCCGGCTTTTCGGGCTGGATGGATTGCGTCGCCGGAGCCGTCGTCGCTGCGTTCGGCCGGCTGTCGGCGGCGAAAGTCGTGCGTCTCACCGAACAGCCGGATGGAACGTTCACGGCCGAGACGCCGGCGGGCAAGCCGGCGCCGGTCAAGATTGCCGGTGGCACCGCCGCTTGCAGCGGCGAGACCGCCGCAGCCTTGAAAGACTGCCGGGTCGAGCTTGCCTTGCGGCCGGAGCGTTTTCTGTTTCGCACGCTCGAATTGCCCAAGCGCGCCGCCGAATTCCTCGACGGCATTGTGCGCGAGCAGATCGACCGCATCACGCCGTGGACTGCGAATGAGGCGGTGGTCGGTTCGAGCAAGCCGGCCGAACTCGGCAGCGACAAAATCGCGGTGACCGTTGCCGCCGCGCCCCGCGCGCAAATCGTTGCGCTCGTGCAGGCCTTCGGCCCGCTCGGCGTCAAGTCGGCCGTCGTGTCGACGACGCCGAAGGACGCCGCGAGCGGCGCCATCACGGTGTTCGAACAGTCGGCGGCGGGTGCGCTTCTAACCCGCCAGGTGCGGCGCCGGCTGGCGGCCGGTTTGACGATCGCGGCGGTTCTAGCCGGCCTCGCACTCGTCGCCGACGTGATGATCGGCGGCGAACTGCAAAGCCGGCAGAACGACATGACGCGCCGCATCGCCGAACGTCGCGGCATCATCCGCGCCGGCAACGACGCCGTCGCCACCGGCGCCATGACGAAATTGGCGCGCCGCAAAAATCAGACCCCCGCCGACGTCATCGTTCTCGAGGCGCTGTCGAAGGTGCTGCCCGACAACACCTACGTCACCGAATTGCGCATCGAAGGTGACAAGATGCAGATCGTCGGCATCACCAGCGACGCGCCGTCGCTGATCGGCCTGATCGAGCAGTCGCCGCACTTCAGCCGTGCGACGTTCTTTGCGCCGACCACGCGCTCGCCGTCCGATCCCGGCGATCGCTATCACATCGAAGCGCGCATCAAGCCGGTGTTCTCGCCGCCGTCATGACCCCCGATCTCGCCATCAACCGCTTCTTTGCCCGCTATCCAGCCGCGGCGATTGCCGCCTATGCGGCGCTGATCGTCGTCTTCGGCGCCATCATCTGGCTGTCGCTGGCGAGCCTGATCGAGCAGCGCGCGGCGCTCGCCGATTCGATCGGCATCCTCGAGCGGCTGGAAGCGCATCAACAGGGCCCGGCCGCGGCAGCCGGCGCAACCGCCGCGATACCGGCCGGCTCGCCCTTCCTCGGCGGCGAGACGATCACCGTCGCCGGCGCGACCTTGCTGCAGCGGGTCGCCGGCGCCGTTACGCAGAACGGCGGCACCGTGCAGTCATCGCAGGTGGACGTTCAGGGCACGCAAGCCAAGGACGGCTTCGTGACCTTGCTCATCACCTGCGAGATGGAGCAGGCGAGCCTTCAGACGCTGCTCTACGATCTCGAAGCGGGCATGCCGTTCCTCTTTGTCGACCAGCTTGTCGCCCAGGGACCGCAGCCCTCGGCGGTCGCCGCCGAATCCCGCATGCGCATCTTGCTCGCGGTCACCGGCCAGTGGAAAGGCGCCAAATGAAAACAGGACAGGCGCTCCTGCGGGCCCTTTGCGGCCTCTGCATTGCCGGTGCGGCGAGCCTGCCGGCGATCGCCGCGCCGTCGCCCGAGAGCGCGCCGCAATTCGACGGCAATCGCGGCACCGTCGATCTCGATCAGGCTGCGCCCAAAGCCGCGCCGGAACGCGCGCAGATTGGCAACCCGCTGTGGGCCATTCCGCTCGGCTCCCTGTCCAACACCCGAAACCGACCTTTGTTCACGCCGTCGCGCCGGCCGCCGGCGCCGCCCGCCGTTGTCGTGGCGCCGCCACCCGCCGCGCCTCGGGCCGCCGCTCCTGCCGCGCCCGCACCTCCGGATTTGACTCTCATCGGCACGGTCGTCGGCGAGAACGAAGGGATCGGCGTTTTTCTCGATCAATCGACCCACGGCTTCGTGCGCATGAAGACCGGGGAAAGCCACGCCGGCTGGCAACTGCGCTCGGTGAAAGCGCGCGAAGTCACGCTCGACAAAAATGGCCGGCTGGAAACTTTGCGCCTGCCGGCGAACAATGCCGTAGCGCCGCCAGCGGTCCCGCCGCCGGGTGAGCCGCTCTAGCGCTTCAGGAAAGCGTCAGCGTTCGGGACAGGCGTCGCCCTCTGGACAGGGCTCGACGACCACGACCGCGCCGCGGCCTTCGCGCACCGGCCGCCAGCCAATCGAGAGCGCTTGCGCCTTGGCGACCTGGCGCGGCGACATTTTCGCCGCGACCGAATCCCGGATCCGGTAGGAGTAGTCGCGCTTGGCGCCCGTGGCATGCGCGGCGGCGATGTTCAGCCACTTGTAGGCCTCAACATAGCTTTCCGGCACGCCGCGGCCGGTGTTGTAGAGGAGGCCGAGAAGATATTGCCCCTCCGCATTGCCTTGCCCGGCGGAGCGGTGGCACCAGAACGCCGCCTCGCTATAGCTCTGCGGCACGCCGCGGCCATAGATGTGCAGGAAACACAGGACGGCCTGTGCGCTGGCATTGCCGTGCTCGGCCGGCAACCGCAACAGCAGGCCAGCCGTCGTGAAATCGTGCCGGTCGAACGCCGCCATGCCTTTGCGGTACTGCACGGCATCGAGGCGGTCCGGGGCGCGGCGGGCATCCGCCGGAAGCCGAACGGCAAGGATCGCGAGCAGCGACAATGCCGCCGATGCGATCGCCTTTTTCATGCTGACGCCCTTCGCACTCGTTCCGCCGCCGGGAATAGTCCTAGCAACCGCGAACGATGTCCAGTGTCCCAATAAAGTCTTGATTTGCCGGATATTTCAGCCGTCGGCCACGCCCGCCGCGCAAGGCCGGTGCGCCGATCGGGCGCCGTCGCTCGCGTTGACAGCGGCGGCTAGGCTGCTATGAACCCGGCCAACCAGAGAACCCAGAGATCGTCATGAAAGTCCGGAACTCCCTGAAATCCCTGCGCGGCCGCCACCGCAACAATCGCATCGTGCGGCGCAAGGGCCGGGTCTACATCATCAATAAGACCAACCGCCGCTTCAAGGCGCGCCAAGGCTGAGCTTAAGGCTCGGTCCGTTCGTTCTTTCGTCGCCCTATATTTGCCGCAGCGGAGCCATTAAACTCCGCCGCATGCGCTCGCGATTCCTCGCAAGCATGTTCGTCATGGCCGCGGCTTTTGCCGGGCCCGCCGTCGCGGCGCCGAGCGATTGGGTGCAGCCGCCGAAGAAACTGCCGCATGTCCAGCGCGGCAATAACGAGCACAATCTCGATTTCCTCTTCGGGGCGCTGAAAGTCGCACCCGACGACGTCACCGCCAAGGCGGTCGAGGCGCGGATCTGGGCGATGTGGGCGGCCACGCGCAGCGACACCACATCGCTGTTGATGGGGCGCGCGCAGACCGCGCTGGGGCAGCACGACATCGATCTCGCGATCAAACTGCTCGACGCCGTGATCAAGATCAGGCCAAACTACGTGGAAGCCTGGAACCGGCGCGCCACCATCTACTACATGAAGAAGGACTATGGCCGCGCCCTCGCCGACATCCGCGAAGTGCTGCGCCGCGAGCCGCGCCATTTCGGCGCGCTCTCCGGCCTCGGCCTGATCATGCAGGACCTCGGCGCCGACAAGCAGGCGCTGGAAGTCTATCGCCGCGCATTGGCGATCTATCCGCGGCTGGAGCATATCCCCGACGTGGTGAAGCAGCTGCAGGAAAAGGTCGAGGGCCGGGATATCTAGCGCCGGCCTCGCCTCAAGCCGCCGCTTTCGCGGCTCGCAAAGGAACGGTCGGCGTCTCTTCGCTCGCCGGCTTGGCGGCAAACGCCGCGATCAGCCCGCAGGCCGCCGCGAACATCAGCCAGGCGCCGGCCATCGCCCGGTTGCCGGTTACGTGAATGAGATACGTGGCGACCGCCGGCGTGAAGCCGCCGAACAACGCCACCGCCAGGCTATAGGCGAAGGAAAATCCGGCCGTGCGCACATGCGCCGGCATGATCTCGGTCAGGTACACGACCATCGCGCCGTTGTAGACGCCGTAGAGCGTCGACAGCCACAATTCGACAATCAAAAGCTTGCCGAACGTCGGCTCGACCGCGAGCCAAGCGAGCGTGGGGTAGGCGGTGAGCAGCGACAGCACCGTGCAGAGGATGAGGATCGGCTTGCGGCCCACGCGGTCGGAGATCGCCCCGGCGACCGGCAGCCAGAACAGGTTCGAGATGCCGACGCACAGCGTGACGATGAGACTGGCGGTGCTGCTCAGCTTCAGCACCTCTTTGCCGAAGGTCGGCGTGTAAGCGGTGATGAAATAGAACGACACCGTCGTCATCGTCACCATCAACATGCCGATCAGGATGATACGCCAATTGACCACGACCGTACGCAGGATCTCGCCGGCGGTCGGATGCCGCGTGCGCTTGAGGAACGCCTCGGTTTCCTGCAGCGAATTGCGGATGATGAAGATGAAGGGGATGATCATGCATCCGATCAGGAACGGAATGCGCCAGCCCCAGGCCGCGATCTCCTGCGGCGGCAGCACCTGCGCCATCGCAACGCCGAGCAGCGCGATGAAGATCACCGCGACCTGCTGGCTGCCGGATTGCCAGCTCACGTAGAAACCCTTGTTGCCGGGGGTCGCCATTTCGGCGAGATAGACCGAGACGCCGCCGAGTTCGACGCCGGCGGAAAATCCCTGCAGCAGGCGCGCGAGCACGATCAGCACCGGCGCGGCATAGCCGATCGTTTCGTAGCCGGGCACGATCGCCATCGCCACGGTCCCGACCGACATCAGGGCTAGCGTCAGCAACAGGCCGGCGCGCCGACCCTTCTGGTCGATATAGGCGCCGAGCACGATCGCTCCGAGCGGCCGCATCAGGAAGCCGACGCCAAATGTCATGAACGACGACATCAGCACGGCGAACTCGCTGTTGCCCGGGAAGAACGCGTGGCCGATCGCGGCGGCGTAATAGCCGAACACGAAGAAATCGTACATTTCCAGGAAATTGCCGCTCGACACACGAATGACGGTGCGAATCTTCGATTGCGTGCTCACGGCCCCGGCTCCTATGCAGCTGATTCTGATGGAGCGCTTCAATAACACGAATAGATCGCGTGTCGACGCTCAGGCGGCTGAGGGCAGCAATGCCCGATGCGAATAACCTCCGCCGTCGCGGAAAATCGGTAAGTGGTTACTCTTCCTCCGCGCCCACATAAGCAATGCGCAGCATATTGGTCGCGCCCGGCGTGCCGAACGGCACCCCGGCGACGATGATCACGCGCTGGCCGGCTTTGGCGAAGCCTTCCGCGAACGCAATGCGGCTGGCGCGGTCGACCATGTCGTCGACGTCCTGCGCGTCTTCGGTGATCACACAGTGCACGCCCCAGGCGACCGCGAGCTTGCGGCCGGTGGCGATGTTGGGCGACAGCGCCACCACCGGCGGGCGCGGCCGCTCGCGCGCCACGCGCAGCGCGGTCGAGCCGGATGCGGTCCAGCAGATCACCGCCGCGAGATCGAGCGTGTCGGCGATGTGGCGGGCGGCGTCGGCGATGGCGTCGGCGCCGGTCGCCTCCGGCACCGCGCGCTGCGCATCGATGATGGTGCGGTAGATCGGGTCGCTTTCGATCTCCTCGGCGATGCGGTTCATGGTGGCGACCGCTTCCACCGGATATTTGCCGGCGGCCGATTCCGCCGACAGCATCACCGCGTCGGCGCCCTCGAAGATCGCGGTGGCGACGTCGGACACTTCCGCGCGCGTCGGCACCGGCGAACTGATCATCGATTCCAGCATCTGCGTCGCCACCACCACCGGCTTGCCGGTGACGCGGCCCATGCGCGTCATCTGCTTTTGCACGCCGGGAACTTTTTCCAGCGGCATTTCGACGCCGAGATCGCCGCGCGCCACCATCAGCGCGTCGGCGAGATCCATGATCTCCGACAGGCGAGTGACCGCCTGCGGCTTCTCGATCTTGGCCATCACCGCGGCGCGCCCGCGCGTGATTTTCTTCGCCTCGGCGATGTCCTCCGGCCTCTGGATGAACGACAGCGCTACCCAGTCGATGCCGGCATTGAGCGCGGCCTCGAGATCGGAGCGGTCCTTCTCGGCCAGGGCGGAAAACGGAATGGTCGAATCCGGCAGGCTCACGCCTTTGCGGTCGGACAGTTTGCCGGCCACTTCGACGCGCGTCACCATGCGTCTGGGCTCGGCCGCGGTGACGGTGAGCCGCACCTTGCCGTCGTCGATCAACAGCGTGCGCCCGGGCGCGACCGCCGCGAAAATCTCCGGATGCGGCAGAAAGGCGCGCGTGGCGTCGCCGGAAGCCGGATCGCTGTCGAGCACGAAGGTGGCACCGCTCGTCACCATCGCGGAGCCGCCGGCGAAGGTGCCGAGCCGCAGCTTGGGTCCCTGCAGATCGACCAGGATGCCGATCGGCCGTCCCGTATCGCGCTCGACGCCGCGGATCATGGCGACCAGTTCGCGCATGCGGTCCTGGCTGGTGTGACTCATATTGATGCGGAACACGTCGGCGCCCGCCTTGAACAAGCGCGCGATCATGTCGGCGTCGGATGAGGCCGGCCCAAGCGTGGCGACGATCTTGGCCCGGCGCAGGCGCCTCATGGCTTAGGGCTCGCGGCGGCTGGTGGTGAGGGCGCGACCGGCGGCCGCTGCGTCGCCGGCGGCGTGCGCACGGGAAGCGGCTGGGCCGGCTTCTGCTCGGCGTTGTCGGTCAGCTGCACCGTCCACGAGCGTTGTTCGGAGGTGTCGACTTCGAAAAAGCCGGTGCGGTCGAAGCCGCGCGCCAGGCAATTCTCGGTGCCGCGGATGGTGAATTCCTTCTCGCGTGAGCACATGAAAGCGTGACCCGACCATTCGCCGCCGCGGTCGTAATCGACCGCGTAGATGTAATAATAGCGCGCCACCAGCGGACCGCGCAGCAGCGTTTCACACGATCGCGCCGAGATGTTCCACCAGCCTTCGGTGGTCCAGCCTTCGGCGTCCTTGTAGCCCAAGGACACGCCGACGCGGCTGCCGGTGTTATTGCACAGCCGGAAATCGGCCTTGGCCGGGAGCACCGAGGCGCCGAGCAGTACGGCGGCGAGCGCGAGCGCGCCGACGCTACAACGTGGGGCAAAATGGCGGGGCAATGCGGTCAAGCTGTCGTCGCTTATCATTCGTCGCGTTTTGTCGCGTGATCGGTCACACCCTGTCAACGACGATGGCGCGCAAGTCGTTCACGTTGGTGTAGGTCGGTCCGGTCATGAGCAAATCCCCAAGGGCGGCGAAAAACGCGGTCGAATTATTGTCGGCAAGAAACGCGGCGGGATCGAGGCCAAGCGCTTTGGCCCGCGCCACGGTCCCTCCGTCGATAAACGCGCCGGCCGGGTCGTTGACGTCGCCGACCCCGCCGTCGGTGCCGTCGGTGTCGGCCGAGAGCGCCGCCACCGCCGGCATGCCGGCGAGCCCCATCGCCAGCGCCAGGGCATATTCCTGGTTGGGTCCGCCGCGGCCTTTGCCGCGGATGGTGACCGTCAATTCGCCGCCCGACAGGACCACCGCGCGCTGGCCCTGATCGCGCAATTCGTGGGCGAGCTTACCGTGCGCCGCCGCCACCTCGCGCGCCTCGCCCTCGACGCGATCGCCCAGCATGACGCAGTCGTAACCGGCCGCGCGCACGACGGCTTCCGCGGCGCGCAGCGAATCCGCCGGCCGCGCCGCCAGCACGAAATCGGTGCCGGCGAAGATCGGATCGCCCGGCTTCGGCGTTTCGTTGCGAGCATCGGCGAGCGCGGCGATGACGTGGCCCGGGAGCTCGAGCTTGTATTTAGCAACGACGGCATGCGCGTCGCTAAGCGTGGTCGGATCGGGCACCGTCGGCCCCGAGCCGATCGCCGACGGATCGTCACCCGGCACGTCGGAGATCGCGATGGCGATGAGCTTTGCCGGATGCGCGTGGCGCGAAAGCCGTCCGCCCTTGATGCGCGACAGATGTTTGCGCACGGTGTTGATCTCGCCGATATTCGCTCCCGAACGCAGCAGCGCGCGCGTCACCGCCTGCTTGTCGGCGAAGGTGATGCCGTCCGCCGGCGCGATCCAGTTGGCCGAGGCGCCGCCCGACATCAGCGCCAGCACCAGATCGTCGGCGTCCGCGCCGTCGGCGAGCGCCAGCGCGCGCTCGGCGCCTTCGAGCCCGGCCTGGTCGGGGATCGGATGGCCGGCTTCGATCATGCGTACGCGGCGCAGATGCCTGCCATAGCCGTGCCGGGCGACCGCGACGCCGCTCAGGCGCTCGGCCGCGATGCGCAGGCGATCGAGATAATGCGCTTCCGCGACCTCGGCCATGGAGCCGGCCGCCTTGCCGGCGGCGAGCAGGATGAGCCGGCCCTTGGGCGCGGCAGGCAACAGCGGCGGCAGAAAGGTCGAGGGATGCGCCGCGGCGACGGCGGCGCGAAACAAGTCCGCGAGAAATGTGCGCAAGGAGGCGTCCATGTCCGATCCTAGCTGCCCCGCGGGGCAAAACCATGCATAGATACCACGACTTCCGACGGGAGCCGGGGCACCCATGATCGACGACATTGTACAAATCGCCGCCCGCGACGGCACATCCATCGGCGTGCGCGTCTACCGGCCGGACGGCGCCGGCCCGTTCCCGGCGCTGTTCGGCGCCGCGCCCTACCGCTTCGACAACAACAAGCTGCCGGCGAGTGCGCAATTCCTGTGGCGCGAGACCGGGCCGATCGAATGGTACGTCGAACAGGGCTACGCCTATGTGCATATGGACGTGCGCGGCAGCGGCCGCTCCGGCGGTCCATTCGAATTTCTCGGCCGCGGCGAACAGAACGACCTTTGCGATGTGATCGAATGGATCGGCGCCCAGCCGTGGAGCAACGGCAAAGTTGGCGGCATCGGCCAATCGTATTTCTGCATGGTGCAATGGTTCATGGGCGCGCTGGCGCCGCCTGCGCTCGCCTGTATCGCCGCGCATGACGGCCTAGCCGACGCCTATCGCGCCGGCTGCTACCACGGCGGCATCCCGTGCGACTTCTTTCCCGGTTACTGGTGGTACCAAAACCGCTTCATCAACCGCTTTCCGGCGAGCGGCCCCTCGCGCGACCAGGACACCGATCTCACCGGCATGATCGCCGCGCATCCGACCTACGACGACTTCTGGCGCGAGCGCAGCGCCTTCGAAGTGCTCGATCGCATCAAGGTGCCGCTCTATTCCAGCGGCGTCTGGGGCAAGATGCAGTTGCACACGCGCGGCAACATCGACGGCTATCTGCGCGCCAGCGGGCCGAAGAAACTGCGCATGTCCGGCGTGCCGAACGCTTGGGCCGCGGCGGCGGAATTCTCCAGCGTCGATTTCCACAAAAATGTGATGCTGCCATTCTACGATTGCTATCTCAAAGGCAAGAGCACGGATTATCTGGCGCGTCCGAACGTGCAATACCAGGTGCGCGGCGCCGACGTCACGCGCAGCGCCGAGAGCTGGCCGCCGCCGGACATCGCCTATACGCGCTGGTTCCTCAATGCATCGCTGTCCGGCAGCGTCACCTCGCTGAACGATGGCGGCCTGGCGCCGCAGCCACCCGCCGGCGCGCCGTCGACGAGCTACCAATATCCAAATCCGGGCTGGGTCGCTGGCGTGGTCGGCTTCGGCCCGACCGGTCCTGCCGGTGGCTTCGATCCGGTGCGCCGCGTGCTGACCTTCACCACCGCGCCGCTCGAGCGCGACCTCGAAATCTGCGGCCCGATCAAGCTTGTGCTCTATGCGTCGTCGACCGGGCGCGACACGGATTTCTTCGTCAAGCTGTCCGATCAGTTCCCGCAATCGGGCGAGGATCGCGCCAAAGGCCCCAACCCCTTCGCCGAGCTGATCACACGCGGCTGGCTGCGCGCCTCGCACCGCGCGCTTGATCCCAAATACAGCACCGACATGGTGCCGTATCATTCGCACACGGATCCGCAGCCGTTGACGCCGCACGTGACCTACAAATTCGAGATCAGCCTGGAGCCGATGGCCTACCTGATCAAGCAAGGCCATCGCCTGCGGCTCGAGATCGTCAACGGCGATTCGCCGGTCACCGAAGCGTTGTGGCCGCATTATTACCGGCCGGACAAGATCGGCAGCGACACCATCCATCACGATGCGGCGTATCCCTCCGAGCTGATCTTGCCGGTTTCCCCGTCCTGACAGGCGGGACACCCGGCTTTCCCTGGCGGCGGTAGCGGAATAAGATTCACGGAAGGGTCGAGGGAGACCTGCACAAAAGAATTCTCCGGGGAGGGAAACCGTCATGTCGGATGTCGCCGTCGTTCAGGTGTCGCGTCTGCTCGACCAGCGCGGCTTGGGCTCGTTCCAGATCAAGCTGTTGGCTTGGTCCTTCTTCATGGTGCTGATCGACGGCTACGACATCACTGCGATCGCTTTCGCCGCGCCGAGCCTGGTGAAAGAGTGGGGTCTCAAGCCTGGCGCCCTCGCTCCGGTCTTTTCCGCGAGCCTGATCGGCATCCTGTTCGGCTCGGCGGTCTTCGGCTGGATCGGCGACCGTTACGGCCGCAAGGCGGCGCTCATCTGGTCGAACATCATCTTCGGCGTGTTCACGCTGGCGGCCGCTCATTCGACCGATCTCACGCAGATGTTCTGGCTGCGGCTGCTCGCGGGTTTCGGCATCGGCGGTGTGATCCCCAACGCCGTCGCCATCAACGCCGAGTCCGCGCCGCGCCAGATGCGCGCGACCTTGGCCATTCTCGCGGTCAGTTGCGTGCCGCTCGGCGGCGCCATTCCCGGCTTCGTCACCGCTGCTTTGGTGCCGACACACGGTTGGCAGATTCTGTTCTACATCGGCGGCATCGTGCCGATCATCATCGCGCTCGTCGCCTGGATGGGCCTGCCCGAGTCGATCAAATACATGGCGCTGCATGAAGGCCAGCGGACCAAGATGGAAGCGACGATCAAATCCATCCAGCCCGGCTACGCGGTGCCGGCCAATGCCAGGTTCGTGATCGAGGACGAGAAGCAGTTTCCCGGCTTCAACCCGGCTTACCTTTTCCACGACGGCCTGGCGCTGATCACGCCGCTGGTCTGGCTGCTGTTCGCGCTCAACCTGATGGGCTACTTCTTCCTCATCAGCTGGACGCCGGTGGTGCTGGGCGCGGCGAAGCTGCCACCGGCGACCGGTGCGCTGGCCGGCGCGCTGCTCCAGGTCGGCGGCACTGTCGGCGCCATCGGCCTGTGCTGGTGGTTCCAGCGCCACCGCTTCCTCGCGCTCGCCGTGTTGTTCGCGCTCGCGGTGCCGGTGGTGGCGGTGATCGGCTATGCCGGCATGACCTCCTCGCCGGCGCTGCTCACGGCCACGTTCTTCGCCGGCCTGCTCGTGCTCGGCATCCAGACCGGCCTCAACGGCGTCGGCGCCTTGATCTACCCGACCTCGCTGCGCGCCAACGGTTCCGGCTGGCAACTCGGCATCGGGCGCATCGGGTCGATCGTCGGTCCGCTCGCTGGCGCCCTGTTGATCGGCTGGCCGGTGCAGCATCTCTATCTGTGGGGTGCCGTACCCTTCCTACTCGCGGCCGTCACCTGCTTCATCGTGCACCGGCTCAACACCGCGCGGCTGGCGAAGCACCCGGAACTGCGCGAGGCGCAATAGCGATCTGGAACCCGCGGCGCCACGCGCCTATCTTTGGGTGGAAAGCGAGGATAGCCGCATGGACGACAAGACCCGCACCGAACTGGAGGCCGCCGTCTACCGGCGCCTGGTCGAGCACCTGCGCCAGCGCACCGACGTGCAGAACATCGACATGATGAATCTCGCCGGCTTCTGCCGCAATTGCCTGTCGAACTGGATGAAGGACGCCGCAGACAGCCGCGGCGTGGCGATGTCCAAGGACGAGAGCCGCGAGATCGTCTACGGGGAACCCTACGAGGATTGGCGCAAGAAGCACCAGAAAGAGGCCTCGGCCGAGCAAAAAGCTTCGTTTGAAAAGTCCAGGCCCCAGCACTGATCCTTACGCAGGATGTGAACAGCGTGGATGACGCCGCGCTTTGCTTGACCTGAGAGAGGGCAACTCCGAAAGCTTCCTGTCACGTTCGTGACAAGGAGAGACGTCGATGCCCGCCAGCGCCACCGCAGAAAAAGAACAACCGGCCACCCGCTTCGCCAAGGACCAGCTCAAGGCTATCGTCGAGCGTATCGAACGGCTCGAGGAGGAGAAGAAGGCGACCTCCGACGATATCCGCGACGTCTACGCCGAGGCCAAGGGCAATGGTTTCGACGTCAAGGCGCTGCGCACCATTGTGCGCCTGCGCAAGCAGGACACCGACGAGCGCCGCGAAGAGCAGGAAGTGCTCGAGACCTACATGCACGCGCTGGGGATGCTGCAGTAGCTCCGCCGTCTCCCGGCCACGCGAGCCAGGTGCGATAAGCCAAAATTCACGAGAATGCCTAGCGCAGCGACGCGGTCGTCTGCGGCAGCGTAAATGTGGTCGTCGCCAGGAATACGACGGCGCTGCCGCTGAATCGATCGGCGACCATGCCGAGGTTCGGGTCGGCCGAGAACGTCATCGTCAATGCCTGTGCCGGTTTATGCAGGAAGTCCTGCAGCCAGCGCGGATCAACTGCGCCGACGCGCGTCGCGGTCATCAGGTTCACCGTCGGTGTCAGCATGGCCGCGCGCAGCCACGGGCTCTCCGAGCTTGCGATGCCCATGGCTTGCGCCGCCGTCAGCGGCGGCTTCGCGACCATCGTGCTGTTGGACGAGGCCGGGATCACGCGCGCTTCCGCCGCCATCTGCGGCAATCGCGAGCCCATCGGACGCGTGCGCACGGCGAGCGGCGACGCCGGCTCCGTTGCGTAGGCCGACGTTTCGTCGGCCGGGACCGCCAGGGCGGAGGCCACGTCATAGCGGGTGCCGGCCGCGATCGGCGCCGGCAACGCCGGACCTGGCTCGACCGCGCCACGCCAATAGCCGCGGTTGCCGAAGACATCGGCCGACAGCGAGGCCGTCGTCACGGTCTGCGCCGCCGGGCGCGGGCGCGGCAGGATCGACGCCACGGCAACCGCCTTTGGTCGCGCCGCCGGCAGCGGCACGATGGGTTCGACCGGCACTGTCTTGGTCCTGGGCGGGCTCAGGCTCGCAACCGCCATGGGCGCGCGCGCATGCTTCGGCGCCGGCTGATCGGCCTGCTCATCCTTGTCCTGGCCGCCGCCGAAGATCCGCGCCAGCACACTGCGCTTGGGCTGCCGCGCGGCGGCGTTCTCGTCTTGGCTCGCCACGACGGCCTTCTCTTCCTCGCTCGCGGTGATCACGCCGGCGGCGCGGGCGGCTTCGAGCGAAGTTCCGGACGGCACCGCGCCATGACGCTCGGCGTCGGCGAGCGCCAGCGCATAGCCGGGCAGAGGATGGCCGTCGGCAGGAATATGCACGGTGCGGCCGTCAGGGAAGATCCTGACCAGTTCCTCGCGCGGGATGCGCGGCCAGTGGCGGATGGCGCCGGTGTCCATATGCACGAAGGGCGAGCCCGAGGTCGGATAGAAGCCGACGCCGCCGCGTTGCAGGCGCAGGCCCTCGGCGCGCACCTCGGCGAGCGGCACGCCGGGAATATAGAAATCGATGGCGTTGCCGTTGATGTGCTGGCTGAATTGCGCGACGCCGCTGGCGCGCGACCGCGCGCGCAGCATGGCGTTGGTTCCCGGCGAGCGGTAGCCGCAGACGACCTGGATCGGCTCCTTGCCGCCGACCGCGCGGTAGGTCTCCCACAACAGATCGAACAGATGCGGATCCATGTGGGTTTCTTGCTGCTTGCGCCAGTCGCGCATGAACCAGTCGAGCTTCTGCAGCGCGGCGTCGTCGTAGCGGCCGTCGCGCTTGTAGGTGATGGTGATGTCTTCGCCGGTATGGACGTGATGGAAGGAAAGGGTGCGGGTGTCGCCTTCGGCGACCGCGTTCTGCAGCGACTTACTGGCGCCCAGCAGCAGCATTCCGGCGACGCCGAGGCGCAGGCCGGCGCGCGCAACGGACACAGCGAATCCACGCTCGCGCCAAGCGTCGACCGACACTGCCGTCATCCGTGATCTTGGCGGTTTCAAACCCGCTCCCCCCGCGCAGCGCTCCGCCGCGGCAGACAGTCGTGCAGTTTTTTCGGGAAGGGTTACCGAGTGCTTAGCGTCCACCCCCGCCCTGAGGGTCCCTTGCTACCGGCCGAAAATGGCCAAAAAGGGGAAGGGTGCCTGCGGGGCTTGCGGATGAACCCCGGCCGAGGCGGCCTCGGCCTGCTGGCGCGGGCGCGCAGCGGCGTGCCGTTGCTCGCTATGCGGCGGCAGGCTGGGCAGATTGTCGAAATAGGCGAAGGCGTCCGCGGCTTCGCCGCGCTCGACCCGGCGCAGAACGGCCTGATTGGCCTGCTCGCTCTCCTCGCCATGCTTGCCGTCCTTGGGGAGCGCGAGGTCGGCGATGCGCCGCTCGTCGCTTTGCAGGATGCTGCGGATGCGCTCGTCCATGCCGTAGATGTCCTCGCGCAATTGCAGCCTGCCGGCATTGTCGACAAAGGCGGTCTGATAGGTGAGGTGCACCATCGGCTGCGCCTCGAGCTTGAAGGTGCGCTCGCCGCGGCCGAACAGCGCATTGAGCTCACGCGCGTCCGGCGCGGGGCCGTTCATCGCCAGATGGAGGATGACTTCGCCGAATTTGGTCGGGTTCTCCACCCGCATGCAGCCGTGGCTGAAAGCGCGTTTGTCGGCGGCGAACAACTGCTTCTGCGGTGTGTCGTGCAAGTAGACCGAGAATTCGTTGGGGAAGTTGAACTTGATGCGGCCGAGCGCGTTGCCGGCGCCGGGCGGCTGCGTCACGCTCAGCGTGCCGTCGTGGTTGCGCTTCACCTCCAGGCCCATGCGGGCGAAGATGTTCGGGTCGCGGCCGTAGCGCGGCAGAAACTCGTTCTTGATGATCGACTGCGGCACGTGCCAGGACGGATTGACCAGCACGTTGTCCATCCGCGCGGAGAGCAGCGGCGTCGGTGTCTGCGGCTTGCCGGCGACGATCTTGGTGCGCCACGCCTCCTGATGGTCATGCACGACCCTGAGCGTGTAGTCCGGGATGTTGACCATCACATAGGTTTCGCCGAGGTCGCGCGGCAGCCAGCGCCAGCGCTCCATATTGGCGAGCACGGTGGCGATCTCGGCCTGCTTCGACACTGCAGGGCCGGCCGCTTTCGCGGCGCGCCGGCCTTTGGCGGGCTCGACCGCCGGCTCGACCGGCTCGGAGGCCGTGCTGCGGCGCAATTCTGCAAGCTTCGCCTTCAGCGCCAGGAATCCGCGATGCGGCGGGTTGAAGCTTTCCAATGCCGCGCCGGCATCGGTCGCGTCGCCAAGTTTCTTTAAAATATCGGCGGGCGCGGGTGTGTGATCGCCATAATCGACTTCATTGATGACGCGGTCTGGTGCGATCCGGCCGGTCGCCAGATGCCGCGCATAGAGCAGCGTCGAATAGGTCAGCGTCAGGTCGGCGTCGGCCAGCGCCTCGGGGCCGCTGGCGGCGCCGAAGGCCGGCACCGGGTAATCGGCCGGGTCGAGTCCATCGGCGGCGGCGTTGCCGAGTTGCGCCATCACCGATTTGGCGCGCGTGTCGAGCTTGGCGTCGGCGATCCAGAGCGGGGCGTAATTGCGCGCGGCGTAAAACGCCGCCATTGCCTCGCGCTCGAGCACGTGGTCGATGCGCTTGTCGAACTGCCCGGAGGTGATGATGGCGCGCAGCTTGTCGGCGATTTGCGCGTCGATGCTCTTGTCGTCGACCGTGCCGCGGATGCCGGGGGCGGCGGCCGGCGCGACCGCAGCGCGAGCGACCGGCGGCGCGACTGCGGCGGCCGGCGGCGCGACGGCATCGACTTTGTCGGGCCCGGTGGCCGCGGAGAGCGGCGTGGTCACGGCCAGTGCCAGCGCCGTTGCCGACAGCAGCCGGCCGAATTGGTTTGTACGCATCACAATAAACCCCACCCAACGCTACACGTTTTCTCGACCTTGCAACACGACTAACGCACGGCCATTGCCCGGATAAGACGCGCCGTTTGCCGGCTTACACCGTTGCCTTGTCGTCTTGCTCGAGCCCCAGACTTTCCAGCTTGCGGTAGAGCGTCGAGCGGCCGATTTTCAGGCGGCGGGCGACTTCCGACATCTGCTCGCGGTAGTGCGCGATGGCGAAGCGGATGGCCTCGCGCTCGATCTCTTCCAGCGGCCGCACCTCGCCTTGCGCATCGAGCAGATGCAACGAAGCCGTGGCCGGTCCATGACCGCCAACCTCGTGCGCATCCGGCAGCGCGGCGGCGATCGCCGGCGCGGCCTCGACCATCGGCTGCGCGGCGAGGGCGTCAGGCCCGACCTGCGCGGAGATCTGCGGGAACTCGTGCACGCCGACTTGCTCGCCGTCGGTCAGCACCACGGCGCGGAAGATCGCGTTTTCGAGCTGGCGCACGTTGCCGGGCCAGCGATAGGCGGCGAGCAGCCGCAGCGCTTCCGGCTCGATCGCGCGCACGCGCTTGCCTTCCTCGGCCGAGAGGCGGGCGAGGAAGTGGCGGGCGAGCTCGGGGATGTCCTCGCTGCGCTGGCGCAACGGCGGAATGGAAATCGGATATACGTGCAGGCGATAGAACAGGTCTTCGCGGAAACGTCCCGCCTTCACGTCGGCGACCAGATCGCGATTGGTGGCGGAAATGATGCGCACGTCGACCTTCACCGACTTGCGGCTGCCGACCGGCTCGACCTCGCCCTCTTGCAGCGCACGCAGCAATTTGACCTGCGCCGCGGGCGGCAATTCGCCGACCTCGTCGAGGAACAGCGTGCCGCCGTCCGCCTCGATGAATTTCCCGGTGTGCTTTTCGGTGGCGCCGGTGAACGCGCCCTTCTCGTGGCCGAACAGAATCGACTCGACGAGATTCTCCGGCATGGCGCCGCAATTGACCGCGACGAATGGTTTGGCGGCGCGCGCGCCGCTGCCGTGAATGGCGCGGGCGATCAATTCCTTGCCGACGCCGGATTCACCGCCGATCATGACGGGGATGGCGGAAGCCGCCGCTTTTTCCGCCGCGCGCAGCACCGGACGCATGGCGTCGGAACGTGTGATCACGTCGGCGATGGTGAGCGTGCCGTCGCGGCTGCGCTTGAGGCGGCGCAGTTCGCCGGCGAGCGCCTTAGTCGCGAGCGCGTTGCGCAGCGACACCTGGAGCCGCTCCGGGCTGACCGGCTTGACCACGAAGTCGGTCGCGCCCGCGCGCATCACCGACACGACATTGTCGATGCCGCCATGAGCGGTCTGCACGATCACCGGGATATCGATACCGGCCTCGCGCATGTGGGCGAGGACGCCGAGACCGTCGAGGTCGGGCATCACGAGGTCGAGCACCACGCAGTCGACCGGCGGCGTCCCATCCAACATGCGCAGGGCCGCGTCGCCGCCTTCAGCGGTCAGAGCCTGATGCCCGAAGCGCTGCACCATGGCCTCGAGCAGGCGGCGCTGGACGGGGTCGTCATCGACGATGAGCACGGTTTCGGACATTGGACCTCGCGACGCTCGGCGACTGTGCCGATTTGGTGCAATGTCGCCGGTCCGGCTTAATGGGCTGTTAAATGTGCCGCGGGTCGCCTAGATGGTGCTCCTGCCGCCCATTGCCCGCCCGACGAACGCTCAATCCATGGCCAAGACCGCGAAAACATCCCGCAAAGCCCCCAAGCTCGGCACGCTGCCGGAATGGAACCTCAACGACCTCTATCCCGCGCCCGACAGCCCGGAATTGAAGTGGGACCTGGAAAACGCAGAGACGCGGAGCCTCGCCTTCGAGGCCGACTTCAAGGGCAAGCTCGCCGCGCTGGCGGCAGGGCCGGACGCCGGCCAAGCGCTGACCGCGGCGGTCAAGCGCTATGAGGCGCTCGACGACACGCTCGGCCGGATCATGTCCTATGCCTCGCTGCGTTATGCCGGCAGCACCGCCGACCCGGCCGTCGCCAAGTTCTATGGCGACATGCAGGAGCGCATCACCGCCGCCTCGCTGCATCTCTTGTTCTTCACGCTCGAGCTCAACCGCATCGACGACGACAAGCTTGAAGCCGCCATGGCCGATCCGGCGCTCGGCCATTACCGGCCGTGGATCGAGGACGTGCGCAAGGAGAAGCCCTACCAGCTCGAGGACCGTGTCGAGGAGCTGTTCCACGAGAAGTCGGTCACCGGCTATTCCGCCTGGAACCGCAATTACGACGAGACCGTCGCCGCGCTGCGTTTCCGCATCGGCGGCCAGTCGCTGACCATCGAGCCCGCGCTCAATCTTTTACAGGACGCCGACGGCAAGAAGCGCAAGGCGGCGGCGCAGGCGCTGGCGAAGACCTTCAAGCAGAATCTGCGGCCGTTCACGCTGATCACCAACACGCTCGCCAAGGACAAAGAGATTTCCGACCGCTGGCGCGGCTTCAAGGACGTCGCCGACGCGCGCCACCTGTCGAACCGGGTCGAGCCGGAGGTGGTTGAGGCGCTGGTCGCCGCCGTGCGCGCCGCCTATCCGAAACTGTCGCACCGCTATTACGCGCTCAAGGCAAATTGGTTCGGCAAGAAGCGGCTGCCGTATTGGGATCGCAACGCGCCGCTGCCGAAAGTCGTGCAGCGCACGATCCCTTGGGACGCGGCGCGCGCGACGGTCATCACCGCCTATGGCGCGTTCTCGCCCAAGATGGCCGAGGTCGCCGATCGCTTTTTCGAAAAACAATGGATCGATGCCGGCGTGCGCCCCGGCAAGCAGCCGGGCGCGTTCTCGCATCCGACGGTGCCCTCGGCGCATCCTTACGTGCTGCTCAACTACCAGGGCAAGCCGCGCGACGTGATGACGCTCGCCCACGAGCTCGGCCACGGCGTGCACCAGGTCTTGGCGGCGCCAAACGGCGCGCTGATGGCGCCGACGCCGCTGACGCTCGCGGAAACCGCGAGCGTGTTCGGCGAGATGCTCACCTTCAAGAAGCTGCTGGCGCAGACCACCGAGAAGAAGCAGCGCAAGGCCATGCTCGCCGCCAAGGTCGAGGACATGATCAACACGGTGGTGCGGCAGATCGCCTTCTATTCGTTCGAGCGCAAGGTGCATCTCGAACGCCGCAGCGGCGAACTCACCGCCGACAAGATCGGTGAACTCTGGATGTCGGTGCAGAGCGAGAGCCTGGGGCCGGCGATCGAGCTCAAGCCCGGCTACGAGACGTTCTGGAGCTACATCCCGCATTTCATCCATTCGCCGTTCTACGTTTACGCCTATGCTTTTGGAGATTGCCTGGTGAATTCGCTCTATGCGGTCTACGAGCATTCGGCCGCCGGCTTTGCCGAGCGCTATCTCGACATGCTCGCCGCCGGCGGCACCAAACATCACGGCGAGTTGCTCGCGCCCTTCGGCCTCGACGCGCGCGATCCCACGTTCTGGGACGGCGGCTTGGGCGTCATCGCCAAGCTGATCGACGAATTGGAAACGCTCGATCGCGCGTAATTTAGTATCGTTCGATTGAATTTGAGCGCAACAGCGCACGGGTGATGGTTGTCTCGCGATACAACTTATGAGATAAGTAATTTGCAAATAAACCATTAGTTACACGGCGCGGCCGATGCGTTCGGCCGCTCGCCAAACGGGGGAGACATCCATGAAGACGATCGTATCGATAATGATCGCCGCCGCTGTCGCAACCGCGATGAGCGCAACGGCGCAAGCGCAAAAGAATCCGCCCGGCGTCAATCCGACGCACTACCAATGCTACCGGGTCACCGAAAAGGAGCCGCCGTTCAAGCCGCGCGAGGTGAAGTTGCACGACCAGTTCGGCTCGTCGGTCGCCAAGGTGCTCAAGCCGCTCAAGCCGCTCTTCCTATGCGCGCCGACCGACAAGAACGATCTCAAGGCGCGCGACACCAAGACGCACTATGTCTGCTACGAGGACGAAGGGCCGAAAACGCCCGAACGCACCGCGCTCATCACCAATCAATTCGGCAAGGAGGTCCTGGTCGTCGGAGGAGCCTTTGTGCTCTGTGTTCCTTCGACCAAGGTGTTGCAAAAGTAGTAGCGCTTCACCCACGTCGGCTAGGGCGGCGCCGACCGGCGTCGCCCAAGCGCTTGCGCATCGCCTTGTTTCGTCCCAGATGTTGGTCAATCGTCGCGCGCCATCCGAGACCAGTCGATTGACCGACCGCGAAAAGAACCGCTTCACCGCCCGCGCCAAGCGCTACGCCAATGTCGGCACCAAAGTCGGCGGCGTGGCCGCGCGCATGGCGGGCGCACGGCTTTTCGGCGTGCAGCAGGACCGCGCCGCCAATGCGATCGGACTTGCCGCCGCGCTCGGCGGCTTGAAAGGTCCGATCATGAAGGTGGCGCAGCTGCTCGCCACCATTCCCGACGCCTTGCCGCCCGAATACGCCAACGAGCTGATCAAGCTGCAAAGCCAGGCGCCGCCGATGGGCTGGGCCTTCGTCAAGCGGCGCATGAGCGCCGAACTCGGCGCCAGCTGGGAAAGCAAGTTCAAGAGCTTCGAGCACCATCCGGCGGCGGCCGCTTCGCTTGGCCAGGTGCACCGCGCCCGCGCGCTCGATAACAGCGAATTGGCCTGCAAGCTGCAGTATCCCGACATGCAGTCGGCGGTGGAAGCCGACGTGCGGCAACTCAATCTCTTGTTCGCGATCCGCAAGCGTTTCGATCCCGCGCTCGACACCACCGAGATCGCCAAGGAAATCGCCGAGCGCCTGCGCGAGGAGCTCGACTACGTGCGCGAGGCCAAGCACGTCGCGCTCTACCGCAATATACTGAAAGACGAAGAGTCGATCCGCGTGCCCGATGTTCGGCCCGAGCTGTCCACCGGCCGCTTGCTGACGATGGATTGGCTCACCGGCGACAAACTGCTCGCGCACAAGGACGATCCGCTCAGCACGCGCAACCGGCTCGCCACCGCCATGTTCACCGCCTGGTGGCATCCGTTCAGCCGCTTCGGCGTCATCCACGGCGACCCGCATCTCGGCAACTACACCGTCTTCGACAACGGCAAAGGCAAGCCGACCGGCATCAATCTCCTCGACTACGGCTGCATCCGCATCTTCCCGCCGAGCTTCGTCGGCGGGGTGGTCGATCTCTATCGCGGCCTGCTGCATGACGACGACGAGCTCGTGGTGCGTGCCTACCAGGTGTGGGGCTTCAAGCGACTCAACCGCGAACTGATTGAGGCGCTCAATATCTGGGCACGCTTCATCTATGGCCCGCTGCTCGATGACCGCGTGCGCACCATCGCCGACGGGGTGAAGCCGTCGGAATACGGCCGCAAGGAAGCGTTCCAGGTGCACCAGGTGTTGAAGAAACGCGGGCCGGTCATGGTCCCGCGCGAGTTCGTCTTCATGGATCGCGCCGCCATCGGCCTTGGCGCGGTATTTTTGCACCTTGCCGCGGAACTCAATTTCCATCGATTGTTCAATGAGGCGATCGAACGCTTCTCGATCGCGCAGGTGGCTGCCCGCCAGGCGGCCGCGCTGAGCGAGGCCGGGCTTAAGTCTTCGGCAGCCTGACCAATCCCTCAGCAGAGTTGATCCGGATCAAAACCGCGCCTCCGCGGGATGATATTCAGCGCCCGAATTCGATTTCTTCAACCGCTTCGAGGGCCGCAACCGTTGCTCTAGGCAGGCATTTGCGCTACCTGACTGCCTCCCACCATTGCGATCCCTGGAGACCTCTCATCATGGCCGACCACGGCACCGTCGAATATGCCACCGCGACCGGAAACGACTATCCGGCGCATGAGGCTACCTACGAGCGCTTCGTCCTGTTTACCTTTGTCGGCATCATCCATGTGATCAATCTGCTGTTCGGCCTCGCGGTCGGCGGCGTGATGGGCCAGTGGTTCTGGGCAATTCCGATCTTCTTTTTCGCCATCGTCGGCGTGGTGTCTGGCTTGTTGAGCGGCTCGAAAATGTCGAGCTACGTGGCTTTCGCGATCTGCTTTTTGATCTTCGCGTTCGCCGGGCTTTCGCCGCACTGAAGTGGACCGGGCGTAACGTGGAGGACTAAATGCTGATTGCCGTGGCACGTGAGTCCGACCCCTTAGAACCTCGTGTTGGGGGGACACCGGAGACGGTGAAGAAGTTGCAGGGTCTTGGCGCGGAGGTTTTGGTTGCGCGCGGGGCTGGGCTGGCGTCGGGGATTTTGGACGCGGATTACGAGGCGGCGGGG
>DATJVE010000207.1:0-12258 GCA_035501975.1 Pseudolabrys sp. | reverse complement strand
GGCATGAAGCAACTGCTCGACGATCCGTGGCAGGGCATCGAGGCCAAGTTCCCGGTCGGCGCCCGCTTCAAGGGCCGCGTCACCAACATCACCGACTACGGCGCCTTCGTCGAGCTGGAGCCGGGCATCGAAGGCCTCATCCACGTCTCGGAAATGTCGTGGACCAAGAAAAACGTGCACCCGGGCAAGATCGTCTCGACGTCGCAGGAGGTCGAGGTGCAGATTCTGGAAGTCGATCCGGTCAAGCGCCGCATTTCGCTCGGCCTCAAGCAGACCATGCGCAATCCGTGGGAGGTCTTCGTCGAGAAGCATCCGCCGGGCTCGACGGTCGAAGGCGAGGTCAAGAACAAGACCGAATTCGGCCTGTTCCTCGGCCTCGACGGCGACGTCGACGGCATGGTCCACCTCTCCGACCTCGACTGGAAGCGTCCGGGCGAGCAGGTGATCGAGGAGTACAAGAAGGGCGACATGGTCAAGGCGCAGGTGCTCGACGTCGATGTCGAGAAGGAGCGCATCTCGCTCGGCATCAAGCAGCTCGGCGGCGACCCGATGGAGCAGGCCGGCGATCTCAAGAAGGGCTCGGTGGTCACCTGCGAGGTGACCGAGGTGAAGGAGGCCGGCATCGAGGTCAAGATCGTCGGTACCGATCTCACCGCCTTTATCCGTCGCGCCGATCTCGCGCGCGACCGCGGCGAGCAGCGCCCCGAACGCTTCGCGGTCGGCCAGAAGGTCGATGCCCGCGTCACCCAGTTCGACCGCAAGACCCACAAGGTCGGCGTCTCCATCAAGGCGCTGGAAGTGGCCGAGGAGAAGGAGGCGCTGGCGCAATACGGCTCCGCCGACTCCGGCGCTTCGCTCGGCGACATCCTGGGCGCCGCGCTCAAGCAGCGCGACGACAAGACCGACGACAAGGCCGAGACCGAAAAGGCCGGCGACTGAGGCTTGGCATCGTTGAAATCGTGAAACCCCCGGGGGGCCACCCCGGGGGTTTTGCTTTGCCGGAGCGGCGTGCCAAGAATCGCCCCAATGGGTATGCTTGATCGTCCTTCGGGGCTGGTTGCTCCGCTCGCGCCTGAAACGGCCGGTTCACACAGGATATCGCCATGTCGCTCGATGCCGATGCCATAGTCGATCGCCGCCGCATGCGGCGTAAGCTCACCTTCTGGCGCGTCAGCGCGCTGCTGATCGCGCTCGCCGGCGTCATCGGCCTCGGCGTCGCGCTGGTGCCGGGCTTGCGGCTCGCCGTGCCCGGGAACTACATCGCCCGCATCAAGGTGCAGGGGCTGATCCGCGGCAACCAGGACCGCGTCGAGGCGCTGGAGCGGCTCGGCCGGTCGAGCGCGCGGGCCGTGATCGTGCATATCGATAGCCCCGGCGGCACCACGGCGGGCTCCGAGCAGCTATACGACGCGTTGCGCGCCTTGCAGGCGAAGAAGCCGATGGTGGTGGTGGTCGACGGGCTCGCCGCCTCCGGCGCCTATATCGCCGCGCTGTCGTGCGACCATATCATCGCCCAGGACACCTCGCTGGTCGGCTCGATCGGCGTCTTGTTCCAGTATCCGAACTTCACGCAAATCCTCAAAACCATCGGCATCCAGGTCGAGGAGGTCAAATCCTCGCCGCTGAAGGCGGCGCCCAACGGCTTCGAGCCGACGAGCCCGGAGGCGCGCGCGGCCATCGCCGCGATCGTCACCGACTCTTATGCCTGGTTCAAGGATTTGGTTAAAAACCGCCGCAAAATGGACGATACGCAGCTCGCCGCGGTCGACGACGGGCGCGTCTTCACCGGCCGCCAGGGCGTCGGTTTGAAGCTGGTGGACGATCTCGGCAACGAAAAGACCGCGCTCGCCTGGCTGGAGAAGGAGAAGAAGATCCCGGCCTCGACGCCGGTGCGCGACTATTCGCTGGAACCGAGGTTCAGCGAGCTTTCCTTCCTGCACGTCGCCGCCTGGACCTTCGAGGCGGTGGGTCTTTCCGCCGTTGCGCACCGCATCGAGGCATGGGGTGCGGTGCAGGCGGTCGAAAGACTCAATCTTGACGGTCTCTTGGCGCTTTGGCACCCTGCTTCCGACAATTGACCAGTGAGCGAGCAAGGCGGCCGCAATGATCAAGTCTGAGCTTGTGCAACGTATCGCCGCCCAGAACCCGCACCTCTACCAGCGCGACGTCGAGAACATCGTCAACGCCATCCTCGGCGAGATCACCAGCGCCATGGCGCGCGGTGACCGCGTCGAGCTGCGTGGCTTCGGCGCCTTCTCGGTCAAGCACCGGCCGGCCCGCACCGGGCGCAATCCGCGCACCGGCGCGCATGTCTCGGTCGAGCAGAAATCGGTGCCGTTCTTCAAGACCGGCAAGGAAATGCGCGAGCGGCTGAACAAGACCGGCCCGGCGTAAGGCCGCCGGTTTCCAGGGCTTGCCAGGGTGCTATTGTTGTGGCCGGGCTTGCCCGGCCACTGGCGTTTTAGAGAGGCATTGGTGTTCCGCAAGATCGTCACCGCCATCATCGTCGTCCCGCTGGCCGCGGTGATCATCGCCTTTGCGGTCGCCAACCGGCAGACGGTGACGGTGTCGTTCGATCCTTTCTCGTCGGCTAACCCGGCCTATGCGGCGACCCTGCCGCTGTTCGCGGCCATCTTCGCCGTGCTGATACTCGGCGTGATTGTCGGCGGCATCGCCGCCTGGATCCGGCAAAGCAAATGGCGGCGCGCCGCCCGTCGGCTCGACGGCGAGGTGCGCGCGCTGCATGACGAGATGGACGCCGTCCGCCGCCGTTTCGCCGCCTCGGAGAAGCCCTCGCCGGCGGCGCCAAGCCCGCTCGCCGCAATTCCGCCGCCGATGCCTTAACGGCGTCTCCGGTTCGGCTTTGCGGCGGGATGCATAAGGCGGTAGAACCCGCCCACCATGAGCTTGACGATCAAAATCTGCGGGCTGCAGACCCCGGAAGCGCTTGATGTGGCGCTGGAATCCGGCGCCGACCTGGTCGGTTTCGTGTTCTTCGCGCCGAGCCCGCGCAACCTCGGCTTGGCCGCCGCGCGGGAATTGGGCGCGCGCGTGAAAGGCCGCGCCGGCAAGGTCGCGCTCAGCGTCGATGCCGACGACGCGACGCTTGCCGCCGTCGTCGAAGCGCTCAGGCCCGACATGCTGCAATTGCACGGCGTCGAGCCGCCCGAGCGGGTCACCGCCTTGCGCGCGCGTTTCGGCCTGCCGGTGATGAAAGCGATCCCGATCGCCGAGCGCAAAGACCTGGCGCGTATCGATCTCTACAAGACGGTCGCCGACCGGCTGATCTTCGATGCGCGCGCGCCGCAGGAGGCGACGCGGCCCGGCGGGCTCGGCACGCCGTTCGACTGGGCATTGCTCAAAGGCATCGATCCGGGAATTCCTTACATGCTCTCGGGCGGGCTCGACGCCCATAACGTGGCGGACGCGCTGCGCGTCACGCGCGCGCCGGGCGTCGATGTCTCCTCCGGTGTGGAGCGGGCGCCCGGCGAAAAGGATGCGGACAAGATTCGCGCCTTCATCCGCGCGGCGCGGGCGGCCGAGGCCGCGCTCGCTTCGAAGGTGATTGCATGACCGCGCCGCAGCCCAATTCCTTCCGCACCGGCCCCGACGAGCGCGGGCATTTCGGCATCTATGGCGGCCGCTTCGTCGCCGAGACGCTGATGCCGCTGATCCTCGAATTGGAGAAGGCCTACGCGCAGGCCAAGGCCGACCCGAAATTCCAGAAGGAGATGGACGGCTATCTCGCGACCTATGTCGGGCGGCCGTCGCCGCTTTATTTCGCCGAACGGCTAACCGACTATTGCGAGGGCGCGAAGATTTATTTCAAACGCGAGGAGCTCAATCACACCGGCGCGCACAAGGTGAACAACGTGCTCGGCCAGATCATGTTGGCCAAGCGCATGGGCAAGACCCGCATCATCGCCGAGACCGGCGCCGGCATGCATGGCGTTGCCACCGCGACGCTGTGCGCCAAGTTCGGGCTGCCCTGTATCGTCTACATGGGCGCGGTCGACGTCGAGCGGCAGAAGCCGAACGTGCTGAGGATGAAGATGCTCGGGGCCGAGGTTCGCGCCGTCGAGTCGGGCTCCAAGACGCTGAAAGACGCCATGAACGAGGCGTTGCGCGACTGGGTCACCAACGTTAGCGACACCTTCTATTGCATCGGCACCGTCGCCGGCCCGCATCCCTATCCGGCGATGGTGCGCGATTTCCAGTGCATCATCGGCCGCGAAACGCGCGAGCAGATGCAGGCCGCCGAAGGCCGCCTGCCGGATTCGCTGATCGCCTGCATCGGCGGCGGCTCCAATGCCATGGGCCTATTCCACCCCTTCCTCGATGAGCGTGGAATCGAAATCTACGGTGTCGAAGCCGCGGGCCATGGCCTGCCGAGCGGCCAGCACGCCGCCTCCGTCGCCGGCGGCCGGCCCGGCGTGCTGCACGGTAACCGCACGTATCTGCTGATGGACGACGACGGGCAAATCATCGAGGCGCATTCGATTTCCGCCGGTCTCGACTATCCCGGCATCGGGCCGGAGCACGCCTGGCTCAACGACATGGGCCGGGTAAAATTTCTCTCGGCCACGGACGACGAAGCGGTGGCCGCGTTCCAGTTGTGCAGCAAGCTCGAGGGCATCATCCCGGCGCTGGAGCCGGCGCATGCGCTCGCCCGCGTGCTCGACCTCGCGCCGTCGAAACCGAAGGATCACCTGATGGTGGTCAACCTCTCCGGCCGCGGCGACAAGGACTTGGCCAGCGTGGAAACCTTCCTCGAAAGCAAGAAGAAATGACGACGCGCATTGATCGCCGCTTTGCCGCGCTGAAGAAGGAGGGTCGCGCCGCGCTGGTGACCTTCACCATGGCAGGCGATCCCGATTACGATACCTCGCTCGCCATCGCCACGGCGCTGCCCAAGGCCGGCGCCGACGTGATCGAACTCGGCATGCCGTTCACCGATCCGATGGCCGATGGCCCGGCGATCCAAGCGGCCGGGGTGCGCGCGCTCAAAGGCGGCCAGCGCATGACCAAGACACTCGCGCTGGTCCGCGAATTCCGCAACAGCGACGACACCACTCCCATTGTTTTGATGGGCTACTACAATCCGATCTACATCTACGGCGTCGACAAGTTTCTCGCCGATGCCAAGACCGCCGGCGTCGACGGTTTGATCGTCGTCGATCTTCCACCCGAGGAAGACGACGAGCTTTGCCTGCCGACGCTCAAAGCCGGGCTGAACTTCATTCGCTTGGCCACGCCGACTACCGACGACAAGCGGTTGCCGGCCGTGCTCAACAACACCTCGGGCTTCGTCTATTACGTGTCGATCACCGGCATTACCGGCGCGGCCGCGCCCGACACGAGCAAAGTCACCACGGCGGTTGCGCGGATCAAGCGGCACACCAAATTGCCGGTGGCGGTCGGTTTCGGCGTGAAGACCGCCGAGCATGCCCGCGCCATCGCATCGGGTGCCGACGGCGTAGTGGTCGGCTCGGCGCTGGTCGATGCGCTGCGCTTAAGCCTCGACCAAAACGGCAAAGCCGGGCCGGATACCGTCAGAGCGGTGACGTCGCTGGTGTCGGCGCTCGCCGACGGCGTGCGCTCGGCGCGACGCGTCGCCGCCGAGTAGCGGTTATAATTCTGACGAATCGGGCCTATATAGGCAAAGTATGAACTGGATCACCAACGTCGTCCGCCCGAAGATTCGCAGCCTGCTGCGCCGCGAGACGCCGGAAAATCTCTGGATCAAGTGTCCGGAGACGGGGCAGCTCGTCTTCTACAAGGACGTCGAGGCCAACCAGTTCGTCATTCCGAGCTCCAATTATCACATGCGCATCTCGGCTTCGGCGCGGCTGAAGCTGATGTTCGATGGCGCCACCTGGCTCGACATCGGAGTAGCGGAAGTGCCGGTCGATCCGCTCAAGTTCCGCGACGAGCGCCGCTATGCCGACCGCCTGAAAGACGCCAAGACCAAAACGGGTCTGAACGACGCGGTGAAGCTTGGGCTCGGCAAGCTCGACGGCCTGCCGGTGGTGATCGCGGTGCAGGACTTCGACTTCATGGGCGGCTCGCTCGGCACGGCGGCCGGCGAGGCCGTGATCAAAGGACTGGAAACGGCGGTGCAGAAAGGGACGCCCTTCATCATGTTCGCGGCCTCCGGCGGCGCGCGCATGCAGGAGGGCATCCTCTCGCTGATGCAATTGCCGCGCACCATCGCCGCGGTGCAGATGCTGCGCGAGGCGCGCAAGCCCTACATCGTCGTCCTGACCAATCCGACCACCGGCGGCGTCACCGCCTCCTACGCGATGCTGGGCGACGTGCAGATCGCCGAGCCGGGCGCGCTGATCGGCTTTGCCGGCCCGCGCGTGATCGAGCAGACCATCCGCGAGAAATTGCCGGAAGGCTTCCAGCGCGCCGAGTATCTTTCCGAGCACGGCATGGTGGACATGGTCGTGCATCGGCACAAATTGCGCGCGACGCTCGCCGAGTTGTGCCGTCTGTTGACCAAAGCGCCGGCGCCGGGCGCGCAGCCGCAGTTGCCGGTTCCGGCGCACGCGTGAGCGCGCCGCCATGACGCCGCCGGTTGACGCGATTGTGGCGCGGCTCGCCGCATTGCACCCCAAACGGATCGATCTGTCGCTCGAGCGCATTGAGCGGCTGCTCGCCGCGCTCGGTCATCCCGAACGAAACCTCCCGCCGGTGATTCACGTCGCCGGCACCAACGGCAAGGGCTCGACTGTCGCCTTCATGCGCGCGATTCTGGAGGCGGCGGGTAGGCGCGTGCATGTCTACTCCTCGCCGCATCTGGTGCGTTTCAACGAACGCTACCGGCTCGGACACGCGGGTGGCGGCGTGCTGGTGAGCGATGAGGAGTTGAGCGCGACGCTGGAGGAATGCGAGCGCACCAATGGCGGCGCGCCGATTACGGTGTTCGAGATCACGACGGCGGTCGGCATGATTCTGTTTGCGCGCCATCCTGCCGACGTCCTGCTCATGGAGGTCGGGCTCGGCGGCCGGCTCGACGCGACCAATGTGGTGGAGCACCCGCTCGCCACGGTCATCACCCGGATCGCGATCGATCATACTGATTTTCTTGGGAGCACGATCGAGGCGATTGCGACGGAAAAGGCCGGCATCCTCAAGCGCGAGACGCCGGCCATCATCGCGGCGCAGGCGCGCGATGCGCTCGCCGTCATCGAACGCCAAGCCGCGCGGCTCAGCGCGCCCTTGAAGATTGCCGGCGAGGATTGGACCGCGACCGAGGAGCGCGGCCGGCTGGTCTATCAGGACGAAGCGGGCCTGCTCGATCTGCCGGCGCCGAAGCTTTACGGCCGCCATCAGTTTGAGAATGCCGGTCTTGCCATCGCGGCGTTGCGCTCGATCAAACCGTTGAAGATCGCACCGGCCGCTTACGAGGCCGGCATGGTCAAAGCCGATTGGCCGGCGCGGCTGCAGCGGCTGTCCGCTGGGCGCTTGGTCGAGCTTGCACCGCCGGGCAGCGAGCTATGGCTTGACGGCGGGCATAATCCCGACGGCGGCCGTGTCATCGCGGCGGCGCTCGCCGACCTTGAGGAACGCGTCTCGCGCCCGCTGGTGCTGATCATCGGCATGCTGGCGAGCAAGGATTGCGCGGGCTTTTTGAGCAATTTCACCGGGCTTGCCCGCCGCGTGATCGCCGTGCCGGTGTTGGGCGCCGAAAAGGGCCTCACCGCCGAAGCCGTGGCCGATGCCGCCCGTGCCATCGGGCTGCCGGCCACCAGCCGCGACAGTCTCGAGGAAGCGCTTGATGCCGCGCGCAAACTCGATCTCGACCCGCCGCCGCGGATTTTGATTACCGGCTCGCTTTATCTTGCCGGCGAAGTGCTGCGCGAAAACGGCACCTTGCCAACCTAAAAAGCGAACGGCCGGCGTCTTGGCCGGCCGTCGCGGAAAAATCCTCAGGCTGCGCGCGTCAAACCGCGCCGCTGATCCATTGCTGCAGCTTCTGCTTCGGCGCGGCGCCGACCTGGCGCGAGGCGATCTCGCCGTTCTTGAACAGCATCAGCGTCGGGATCGACATGATGCCGTACTTCGCCGCGGTGTTCGGGTTCTCGTCGACGTTGAGCTTGACGATCTTGACCTTGTCGCCGAGCTGGCCGGCGATCTCTTCCAGCGCCGGCGCGATCATGCGGCAGGGGCCGCACCATTCGGCCCAGAAATCAACGACCACGGGTTCGGCTGACTTCAGGACATCCGATTCGAAGCTTGCGTCCGACACTTTGCCGACGGCCATGGCGATACCCTCGTGTGGATGAGAGGCGCAGAATCGCGCCGGAAAATTCGCGAGGGCAGGAACCTATGAACGCGATCCCGCAGCGTCAAGCCGCTATCGCGCGGACGTGACCTCCGCCAGCGCCGCGTCCAGCGCCTCTGCGTAAAGCTCCATGAGATCAGGGACTTCCGTCCAGATCAGCGCGGCGCGCACGGATTTGTCCGGGTACAACTTTGCCAGCACGGCGCGGTAGAGCGCGAGCTGGCGGACGTAACTTGGCGGCACGTCCTCGATTCGCCGCGGCGCCGGGCGGTTGGTCTTGAAATCGGCAATCAACACAGAGCCTTGCGTCACCGCGAGGCGGTCGACCTGACCGGAGACCCGCACGGTTTTTGCGCCGACATCGAGCCGGCCGACGATAGCGACTTCGGCGCGGCTGCCAGGGCCGTAGAGCCCGGCAAAGCGCGCATCGGCGAGCAGAACATCCACTTCTTCTCTTATTTTTCGGCGCACATCTTCCGGTAATTCTTGCCCCGAGCGGGCCAGAAATTCTTCCGCCGCCGCCGATCTTCTTGCCGCGGGGATATCGGGCAGCGATTGCAGCAGCCGGTGGGTGAGGGAGCCGCGCAAGAGCGCCGCGGCGCGCGTGTCGGCAGCCGGTGCGCGGCCCGCCTCCGCTTCGGCGCTCGACGGCGTCACGGTGCGCACGCCGGAGATGACGGAGCTGGCGTTGACGCGCAGCCAGTCCGGCACGCCGGCCGGCGCGGCCGTTGCCGTCGGCGACGTCGCCGTTGCTTCGGCCGGCGGGCCTTTGCGGAAGCGCAGCACCTCGCTGTCGCCGTCGTCGGCCGGCTCGCTGACACAGTCGCCGCGCAGCGCATCGTCGACGAGCTGATACCAGCAGCCGTCAGGGATCTTGTTGCGGCCTTGCGTGCCGGCGATCACCAGCCGCTCCTTGGCGCGCGTCATCGCCACGTACAACAGCCGCCGGTATTCGTCGCGCGCCGCCTGCTGCGCCTTTGCGCGCGCCTCGCCCATCGGGCCGACGTCGTTGCCGCGCGCGGTCGCCCAGATCAGCGAGCCATCCTCCAAACTGAGCAGCCGCGGATCGCGCGGTCCGGTCGGCGGCGTGGTGGTGTCGGCGAGAATGACGGTGTGCGCTTCCAGGCCCTTGGCGCCGTGCACGGTCATCACGCGCACTTCGTCGCGCACCATCTCCATGTCGCGTTTCACTTCGCTTTGCGCCGCGCGCAGCCAGTTGACCAAGCCCTGCAGCGACGGCGTCTCGCGCGCCTCGTAGTCAAGCGCGAGGTTGAGAAATTCGTCGAGCGCGTCGTTCGCCTCCGGCCCGAGGCGGCGCAAGATTTTCGCGCGCCCGCTGTTCGCCCCCAGCACGCGCGCGAAGAAGCCGAATGGCGTCAGCCGGCGCGCGTCGGTGGCAAGCTCGTCAAGCGCGCGCGAGGTTTCGGCGAAGTCGGCGTTGGCGCGCAAGCTCGCGCGCAACGAGCCCTTGCGCTCCCAGGCGAGCGCGAACAATTGCTCGTCGCTCAGGCCGAACAGCGGACTGCGCAGCACGCTGGCCAAACTGAGATCGTCGTCGGGCAGCAGCACGCAATCGGCGAGCGCCATCAGATCCATCACCGCGATGTGCTCGGTGAGCACCAGGCGGTCGGCGCCGGCGACCGCGATGCCGGCATTCTTCAGCGCGCGGATGATCGCTTCGAACAGCGCACCGCGCTGGCGCACCAGCACCAGCACGTCGCCGGCTTTCTGCCCGCGCGCCAGCCACAGCTTGGCGTTTTTGGCGATGCGCTGCGCCAGCTTGACGCGCGGGCTTTGCTCGCTCTCGGTGTCGAACGGCGCATCCCAGCCTTCGATCTCGCGCCGCTCGGCGGGCGCGATCGGCGGCCACAGTTCGACCAGCCCGGGCGCCGCATCGGGCAGCGACTGATGCGGCGGCACGCCGGCCTCGTCGCTGGTGACGCTGAGGTACACCTCGCGCGTGCTGAACACGCGGTCGACCCCGCCGAGCACGTTGCCGCCCGAGCGGAACGAATGGTGGAAGCGCAGGTATCGCCAGCCTTGCTCCGGCGTATTGAACTGCCGGCCAAACTCGCGGCGCATGGCGTCGAAGGCGAGCGGCGCGGCGCCCTGGAAGGAGAAGATAGACTGCTTCTCGTCGCCGACCGCGAACACCGTGCGCCTGACATTCGGGCGGGCGCCGCCGGGCGCGAATTCGGAGACGATGGTGCGCACGATGTCCCACTGCTTGGGGCTCGTGTCCTGCGCCTCGTCGATCAGCACGTGGTCGATGCCAAGGTCGAGCTTGTAGAGCACCCAGGCGGCCGACGAGCGTGCGAACAAGTCGAGCGTCTTGTCGATCAGGTCGTCGTAGTCGAGCAGCGCGCGGCGGTCCTTGTCGCGGCGGTAGCGCGCGATCACCTCGGCGGCGATGGTGATGAGCGCCGCGGTGCGGTCACGAGCGGCGAGCGCGCGCTCGCGCGCGAGCAAAGCGCAGACGCGGGCTTGCTCGTCCATCAGCCGCGCCAGCCAATCGGGGTGCTCGGCGGCGAGCCCTTTGGTGATGATGTTTTTGCGCGGCTCCAATTCGGTCGTGCAGAAGACCTTCAGGTAACTGTCGATCCGATCGCGCCCGGCCGAGGCGTGCGCCGTGTTGAGTGCGGCGATGTGGTTGGTGTCGGATTTGGAGCCGCTTTCCAGCACGTCGATCAGCGCCGGCCAGTCCGTTGCCGGAATGAGCGAATGGGAGAAGAATTCCTGTTCGAGCGTCTCCCGTGTTTCGCCGGGGCCGACACCGAGCGTCTCTGAAACTTGCGTCAGTGCGGCCTCGAGGCTGCCGGCGCGTTCGATCCAGGCTTCGATCGAGTCGCGCTCGCGGATAGCGTCGCCGATCACGTCCTTGAAGGTCTGGTCGGCGGCGACCACGATGGCCGTTGCCAACGCCTTGCCGAGCGCGCTCTCGGGCTTGGCCGAGGCTTCCAGCAGGACACCCAGCGTCAGCCGGTCGAGCAGTTGCGCGGTGGCGGCGTCGTCGAGCACGGTGAAGCGCGCCGCGACGTTGGCTTCGAAGGGGAACTGGTGCAGCAGCCGGGTGCAGAAGGCGTGGATGGTCTGCACCTTCAGCCCGCCCGGCGTCTCCAGCGCCGAGGCAAACAGCCGGCGCGCCCGCATGCGGTCGCGCACATCGGCCTTGCGGCCGGTCGAGCGTTCGATCTGCCGGTCGAGCGCGGTGTCGTCGAGCGCGGTCCAGCCGGCCAGCCGCTTGAACACCTCGTTCGCCATGTTGGCGGCGGCGGTCTTGGTGAAGGTGATGCAGAGGATCTTGGCCGGATCGACGCCGCGCAGCAGCAGATTGATTACGCGCTGCGCCAGCACATAGGTCTTGCCCGAGCCGGCATTGGCGGAGACGAAGGCCGACACGTCCGGGTCGGCGGCTTCGACCTGCACGCGCAGCACCTCGGGTGGGATGATGCGTGCGGTCACGGCTCCTCCTCCCCACCACCCGTCGCCGACCATTCCTTGACGCGGGCGAGGTGGTCGTAGTCGCCGTAATGCGTCGTCCACATCGGGTGCACCAGGGAGCGATAGGGCTCCGCCGCGTTCTCGAATTTCGCCGCCAGCTCCTTGAGCCGTGCCAGTGCGTGGTCGGCCTGGCTGTTGGCGTCGCCCTCCTTGAATACGATTTCGCTCGGCTTGCCCGCCGGCTCGCCGCCTTTGAGCGTGACGTAAGTGATCTCCGACACCGGACCGGCGGGAGTCGTCTTGAAGCCGCCGCCGCGCAAAATGGCCGCTTCCAGCGTCAATTGCGGCGCGAGCCCGGTGCGCACTTGTTTCTCGGTGCGCGCTGAGCCGGTCTTGTAGTCGAGGATGGCGTAGCTGCCGTCTTTGCGCTGTTCGATGCGGTCGGCGATGGCGGACAACGTGAACTCGCGCTTGCCGATCGGGAATTTCAATTCGCCGCGGATTTCCGCATGCAATGCGCGAAGGCC
>DATJVE010000206.1:0-30231 GCA_035501975.1 Pseudolabrys sp. | reverse complement strand
TCGGCGAGCTCGGGGAATTCGTTGTCGCCGGTGCCGAGCGGCGTCGTGCTCTTGCCGTGGAAGCCGCTCAACCGGCGCAGCACATGCGCGGTGTAGTCGGGGCGGCCCTGTTCGCCGTCGTTGATGATGTCGATGCCGGCTTCGACCTGCTTGCGCACCATCTCGGCGACCGCTTCGCGCACGGCGGCCTGGAACTCGGCGCGATGCGCGCCCGGGTTCTTGTCTTCGGCGAGCATCAGCTCGACCACCTTCTTGCTGCGCGGCAGGCTGCCGGTGTGCGTGGTGAGGATGCGCTCGACGCTGCGCTTCATGCTCAGAATCCGCGCATCACTTCGCGCACGTGCTCGACATATGGCGGCGTGGCGAAGCAGTGGCCGACCAGCTTGCGCCATTCCTGGAAGTCGGCGGACTCGCGGAAATCCTTGGTGTGGTTCTCCAGCGTCTCCCATTGCACGAACAGCCGGTAGCGCTGCGGCATTTCGTGCGAGCGCTGCAAGGTCATTGATTTGCAGCCCTTGGCGCGTTTGAAGATCGGCACGGCGGCATTCGCGCCGGCCTCGAAGTCGTTCTCCATGCCGGGCTTCACGTCGATCTGGGCGATTTCGAGGATCATGATGGCTCTCGTCCGTTTGGCGGGAGCGGCATTATGAGTGTTACGCCGCACGCCGCAAGGGCGGGACGCTGCCCATTTTTTCTTTGCGCATGATCTTTTCCGAAAACCGGTACCCACTTTTCGGGATCATGCGCTAGAAAGCGCGCATCCTGCGCAGCGCCCAGTAGCTCGCCGCGCTGGCGATCAGCGCGACGCCGAACGCCATCCACGTGCCGCCGTCGGTGTTCTGCCAAGGCAGGTCCTTGGTGTTCATGCCGAAAAATCCGGTGACCAGCGTCGGCGGCAGCAGGCAGGCGGTGAGGACCGACAGCGTGAACAGCCGGCGGTTGGTGATCTCGGTCATGCGCGCGGCAACCTCTTCGAGCAGCAGCCGCGCGCGCTCCTGCAGCGAGCCGACCTCCTGATCGATGGCGTCGAGCTTCTGCGCCAGCGCGCGCATCGCCTGCGCCACCGCCGGATGCTGCGCCGCCACGCGCGGCTCCAGTCGGTGGAACATGCCGCGCAACAGCGACAGTTGCCGGTGCACGCGCACGGCCTGCAAGCGCACGCGGCCGATGCGCGGGCGATGGTCGGGCGGCTCGTCGCCCATGACCGTGTCCTCGATGGTGTCGAGCTCGCTGCCGAGCCGCTCCGCCATGTGGCCGACGGCATCGGCGAAGTGATCGATGACGGCATCGAGCAGCGATACCGCGCTGGGGAAGCGCTTGCCGGCCTCGATGGCGTGCCGGTTGATTTCCACCGAATGCACCGGCGTGCGACGCACGGTGACCAGCAGCCGCTCGGTCATCGCGAAGCGCAGGCGCACGATGGCGTCGGTCGCCTGGGCGATCTCCTGCTGCAGGTCCGGCACCACGCCGACGATCTCGTGGCCGAAGAGATCGAGACGCAGATGCTCGTCCGGACCGACCAGCATCTCGCGCGCCAGCTCCGACAGCCGCGTGTTCTGGGCAATCCAGACGCGGCAACGCGCGTCGGCGAGCGAGAGATGCACCCAGGTCCAGCCGGTCTGATCGGCCAACGCCTGGTCAGCCGCCTCGCGCGGCACGAGTTCGGCGCACCCGTCGGCGTCGAAGTGATAGATCCAGATGATGCCGGATTCCGGGGTGGCGTCCACGGTCTCGGCGGCGGCACGGCTGGTGGTCATGGCGTTCGTCCTCCGCTTGCCTTCGATCGGCCGAGCGAGTGGGTCTTTCGCCGATGACAGTATGATGACAGCGCGGGGCGCCGGGCTCAGCGCGCGGCGGCTTCGGCCGCAGCCTTACGCAGGCAATCCGGGCACAGACAATCTTCGCTCTCGCCGGCTGCGGTGAGCGGCATCCGGTAGGGCTCGGCCGCGCACCAGCAATCGCCGGCGCGAGCGCATTCAAACGCCGCGCCGCAGCGTGCGCAAGCAAGGCGGCGGGATGAGGTCGCGGTGTCGGCCATTTGTCACATTGCAGAGCCGAATCGGCTTTATGGCAAGCCCCATGCTGAACGTGCCGCTCATCGAGCTCATCGGCGTGACCGGCGCGGCGCTCACCACGCTGTGCTGGCTGCCGCAGGCGCTCAAGGTCATCCGCGAGCGGGAGACGCGCGCGCTGTCGCTGGTGGCAACGGCGGGCTTCACCGCGGGCGTGGCGCTGTGGCTGATCTACGGTGTCGCCATCGGCGACTGGCCGCTGATCGGCTCCGACGCCGTCACGCTGGCGCTGATGCTGCCGATCCTCGTCACCAAGCTGCGCTACGGCTGAGCGCCCATACTATTCTGGATTCCGGGTCGCCGCTGCGCGGCCTCCGGTATGACGAGTTCTATTGCGGCTCGCCGTCGCCGACATAGCCGCCGATCTTCCAGACGCCGCCGTTCTTCACGTAGCAGATCTGGTCGTTGCCGATCGGCGCGACGGAATCGACCGAGACATAGCCGGCTTTGCCGCTCGGGGTGGCGATGCGCAGCCAGGACGGTGGAGTCGAAGCGGTCTCCGGCACCATGCGCACGAAATAGAGCCCGAGCTTCTCGATCGCCGGCGCGGTGGCTTGCGGCGCGGCATGCACTTCGATTGCCTCCGATACCGGATAGCCCCATTCGGTGATGTCGCTGTTGGTCGCGGCGAGCAGGCCGGCGAAGGCCTTGCGGTCGTAGGCCGGCTCGGCTGGCGCGCACAGTGCGCCGGGGAAGCCGGGCGCGGGCGAGGCGGTCGGATCCTCGGTGGTGCTCGCCAGCAGCTCCCAGCCGACGCCTTCCTTGGTGTTGAATCCGAGCGCCGCCGCCAGCAGGTCGAAGCCGGCTTTGCGCTTGTCGGCGATGTTGCGGTTGTCGCGCAGCCAGAAGAAGCCGCGCGCCACCACCAGCGCCGTGAGCGCGGCGCGGTCCTTGCGCTGCGCGGCTTCGCCGATCTGCTTGCGCAGCGTATCGAAGGCGCCGTCGGCGACCGGCTGCGGCAGCGCGATGGCCACCGGCTTGTAGCCGCTCAGCGGCTGGGCGCGGGTTTGCGCCGCCGCCGCAACGGCCGTCAGCAAAAACGCGCCGGCAGCGACGAGCGGAAAGGTGCGCATGACCCGCCAAGACTAGCACAGGCGGACAAAAAAATGCGGTCCCGGAGAGCAGGGTCAGCCGCACGGGACCGCGAAAAAAGGGGATTACTCGAACTCAACAAGCGACAGAACCATTATATGGATAGCCTTCGCCTGTGACGTGGCTATGACATCCGAATAGCCGTGGCACGGGAGTTTTTACCGTGCAATGCGGCTATTCCAGAGGATTCTATGCCCGCCATTTCGCCCTACCTGCTGCCGATCCTGATGCTGACCGGCTCCAACGTCTTCATGACCACGGCCTGGTACTGGCACCTGCGCTTCAAGGAGGTGCCGCTGTTTTACGTGATCCTGCTGAGCTGGAGCATGGCCTTCGTCGAATATTGCCTGGCGGTGCCGGCCAATCGTTATGGCAACGCCGTCTACAACCCGGCGCAATTGAAGACGATCCAAGAGGTGATCACCTTCGTCATTTTCGCGGGCTTCTCCTACGTCTATCTCAAGCAGCCGATCACCTGGAGCCAGGGCTTCGGTTTCACGCTCATCGCCGCGGGCGCGTTTTTTGTTTTTCACAAGTGGTGACATTAGTCCGTCACCCTGAGCTGGCCGCGCGCGTTGGCGCATGCCCGTCCGCACCGGTCCCGCGTCAACACTGTGGGGAAGCGACGGGTCCGACAATGCGAAGAGCTCTAGTGCTTTTTCGGTTTGTGGCTTGGCAGCGACAGGACGGTGACGCCGCCCATGGCGAGAAAGACCAAGCCGAGCAGCAAGGCCACGCCGAACACGCTGCCTTCGTGACCAACCACGTCGCCGGCGACGTCGGCGCGCGCAATGCCGGCCGACACCACGGTGGCGGCAACGATGGTGGAGAGCGCCAAGCCGAGGATCGCCACCAACTCGGCGCACGTGACGATGCGCCGCCCCCCGCCGAGCTTGCGCGCAGACGGCGGCGTGAAACCGGTATGTTCAACGGGCGCAGGCATAATCGTCCTGTCAACGAATCGGCTTGTCCAACGGTTCCGACATTGCCGCGAAATGCCGGCAGGTATTCGGCTCCATTGCGGCAAAGCGCGTTAGGAACCGCGGCGTTTTCGTGACGGTATGGTTAATGAAAGGTAAAATACGCCCTATTCGGCGGCGCTGAGCGCTTCCGGCTGCCAATCCATCGCCACATGGCCGGGTTCCGCCGCCACCCGGGCGAGCCAGGCGCGCACCGCCGGAAAGCGCGACAGGTCGAAGTCGCACTGGTGCGCGACATGGGTGTAGGCGTAGAGCGCGATGTCGGCGATGGTGAAGCGGTCGGCGACGAAAAAGCGGCGGCTGGCAATGTGCATCTCCAGGACGCCGAGCGCGCGATAGCCGTTTTCCATCCAGTCCTCGAGCGCGTGCTGCTGCAGTTCGCGCCCGCCCTTGATCAGCGACAGCCAGAAATAGGCGGCGCCGATGTTCGGCTCCAGGCTGTGCTGCTCGAAGAACATCCATTGCATCGCCTCGGCGCGGTCGATGCGGTCCTCCGGCGCCAGCGTGGTGCCGCCGGCGACGTACCAGAGAATGGCGTTCGATTCGGCGAGGTAGCGATCGGGCGCGACTTCGAGCAGCGGGATCTGCCCGTTCGGATTCTTGGCGAGGAATTCCGGCGTGCGGCTTGCGCCTTGCAGGATGTCGACTTCAACCAGCTTGAACGGAATGCCGAGGCGGGCGAGCGCGAGACGCACCTTGTAGCTGTTGCCGGAACGCTGATCCGAATAGAGCGTGTACATCGTTGGTGGCCCCGAAGCGCTCCGCGTGCGCGCAACGATATAGAGCAAGCGAAGTCCGGCAATTCAATGACGATAGCGCAGCGTCAACGTACACGTCGTCACAAATTTATGACGCAGCGCGGCATGAACCGTTTGCAGTGCGCACGATTACTAAAATTTTATTCCGCCGCGACGCGGTGCGCCCGCGCGTATTCCAGCAGCGCATCGTCCTCGACCGGCACGATCGGCGTGAAGTCGCGATGCGCGATGAATTCCGGCCGGGTGAATTTGGTGATGTGGTTCGAGCAGGCGCACAGCGTCAAATAAACGATCTTGCGCGGGTAGGGCGTGATGTTGGGCGGCGAGGCGTGCACCAGGTTGCCGTGGAACATCAGCACCGACCCGGGCTTGCCGGTCGGCGCGACGATGCCGACGCCGTCCGCGCCTTCGGCTTCGCGCGCCAGCCGCGTCACCGTGTCCTTGTCGAGCGTCCACAGCGGATAGGACGTCGTCGATTTGTCATGGCCGGCGGCGAAGACGCCTTGCCTGTGGCTGCGTGGGATCAAAAGCAGCGGGCCGTTGATCGGCATCACCTCGTCGAGGAACACGGCGATATTCATGGCGCGCGCGTCCGGCATGCCGTCGTCGCGCTGCCAAGTGCCGTAGTCCTGATGCCACTGCCAGACGTCGCCTTCGAAGGCGGCCTTGGCGTTGAGCTTGAACTGATGGACGTAGACCTCCTCGCCGAACAATTGCCGCAACGGCTCGACCAGACGCGGATGGCGCGCCAGCAGGCCGAACACCTCGCTGAACATGTGCGCGGCGAAGGCGGTGCGCGGCGCGCCGGTCTTCTCGCGCCAGACCTCCGGGCGATCGAGCTTGAGAATGGCTTCCGCTTCCGCGCGCAGCAGCGCGATCTCTTCTTCGGAGAAGCAGTTGGGGAAAAAGACGTAACCCTTGTCGTCGAAGGCGCGAAGCTGTTCGGCGTTGAGCTGCATGAGCGGCGCTCCCTATGACGGTGGCGGCCGTTTGAGTCGGCTCTTGGGGAGTTATTTTAGGGGACGCGCGGCTAAATGCCAGAGTCGCGGCGCGCCGCAGTCGTCCATGACGCGGCGCAGCAATACCATCATCGCCAGCAACATCATTGGAACTGCTAGCGGAATAAGCGTTGCCTGCGGAATCGAGCGGGCGACGACAGGAACTATCCACAGCGCCGCAAGAATTGATTTCTGCCACGGCGCAAAGCCGCGCGCAAAACCGTCAGCGCAGAGGTAAGCGATTGCCGGCGCCAAGACCATCAGGTCGTAGTCGAGGCTGTAGGGCGTCGCCAGGAGACTGCCGATCAGCAGGCCCGCGGCCTTGAGCGAAAAAGCGGCCTGGCTGCGCCACAGCCAGATCAAAGCGGCGGCGAGCGCCAGCGTCACCGCGATTTGCGCCGCGTAGGCAAGCGCGATGCCGCCGCCCCACATGCGCACCCAGGAAAACACGCTTTGAATTTTGTACCAGCCGGTGCCGCCCTGCTCGAGCACGACAGTGCGGGTGAATTTGGTGGAGGCGAAGAACGCGCTCCACACCTCGCTGCCGAAGGCGAGCGTGACGGCGAGCGTCATCAGCGCCACGGTGACAGCGGCGGCGGCGAAGGTGCGCCAGCGTCCGCTCGCGACGAGCACCAGCGGAATCAACACGCCGAATTGCGGCTTGTAGGCGAGCAAGCCGATCAGCACGCCGGCGAGGATCGGGCGGCGGTCGAGTTGCACCAGCGCGGCGCCGATCAGCGCGGCGGTGAGGAAGCCGTTATGCGCTTGGCCGAGATTGATGAACACGGCGGGGAAGGCGAGGGTGAGCAGGAGCCACTCTTTCTTCACCTCCCCCCTGGTGGAGGAGGGTGAGGATGTCGAGACGATCAAGCGGATCGAGAGCAAGTACAGAATGAGCGTCACGCCCTGCCACACCAGCAACGACAGCCAATAGTGCATCGCCGCCAACAGCGCCGCCAGGCCGAGGAAGTAGGGCGGGTAGTGCCAGCCGTAGAATTGCGTGCCTTGCCCGAAGATCGCCTGCTCGCGGGCGAACTGCTTGGCCGGGCCGAACGGCGCCGCCGGCTCGCCGTCGAGGACATACGTACCGGCCGCGTAGACATTGGAGAAATCGGTGCCGAGCGGGCGGCCGAAGCGGTCGTTGAGGCCGTTCGAGGTGGCGATCAAAAAGCCGGCGCCGACGACAAAAGCGGCAATGAGCGCGAGGGCGACCAACCGCACCCGCTCGCGGGTCAGCCAATTACCGGAGCGCAAAAGATCAATGAATCCGGCCATGCCCGAAGGGTCTAACAGGGCAGGCTTAAGGGAGCGTTAGGCCATCAACAGGCTTGATGAATGCATCATTCTTTGCGTCTTGCTGTCGCCGTTTTGCCCCGGTACGACACTGGCAGACCGCCGCGAATCCGGGATTTTGGAGACTTTCGATGGCCTTCCTTGCCGAGCAGCTCAAGCGCGTGAAACCGTCGGCGACCATCGCCGTCACCGACAAGGCGCGCGCGCTCAAAGCGGCGGGCCGCAACGTCATCGGGCTCGGTGCCGGCGAGCCGGACTTCGACACGCCCGACAACATCAAGGAAGCGGCGGTCAAGGCGATCCGCGACGGCAAGGCGTCGAAGTACACCAACGTCGACGGCATCGCCGAGCTCAAGGACGCCATCGCCAAGAAGTTCAAGCGCGAGAACGGCCTCGACTACAAGCCGTCGCAGATCACGGTCGGCACCGGCGGCAAGCAAGTGCTGTACAACGCGTTCATCTGCACGCTCAACCCGGGCGACGAGGTGATCTTCGCCGCGCCCTATTGGGTGAGCTATTTCGACATGGTGCTGCTCGCCGGCGGCGAGCCGGTGGCGGTCGCGACCTCGATGGCGACCGGCTTCAAGCTGACGGCCGAACAGCTCGAACGCGCGATCACGCCGAAGACCAAATGGGTGCTGCTCAACTCGCCGTCGAACCCGTCGGGCGCCGCCTACACGCGCGGCGAATTGAAGGCGCTCACCGACGTGCTGGTGAAGCACCCCGACGTGCACGTGATGACCGACGACATGTACGAGCACCTGGTCTACGACGACTTCAAGTTCACCACGCCGGCGCAGATCGAGCCGTCGCTCTATCCGCGCACGCTCACCATCAACGGCGTGTCGAAGGCCTATTGCATGACCGGCTGGCGCATCGGCTATGCCGGCGGGCCGGAGCCTTTGATCAAGGCGATGGCCATGGTGCAGTCGCAGTCCACCTCGAACCCGGCGGCGGTCTCGCAATGGGCCTCGGTCGAGGCGCTCAACGGGCCGCAGGATTTCATCGCCAAGCACAACAAGATCTTCAAGGAGCGGCGCGACCTCGTGGTGTCGATGCTCAACCAGGCGAACGGCATCAAGTGCCCGACGCCGGAAGGCGCGTTCTATGTCTATCCGTCCTGCGCCGGCACCATGGGCAAGACCGCGCCGAGCGGAAAGAAGCTCGCGAGCGACGAGGACTTCGTCACCGAGCTGTTGGAAGCCGAGGGCGTCGCGGTGGTGCAGGGTACCGCGTTCGGCTTGGGCCCCGCGTTCCGCATTTCTTATGCGACCAAGACCGAGGACCTGGAAGAAGCCTGCCGGCGCATCCAAAGGTTCTGCGGGAACTTGAAGTAGCGGCGCCTCTTCGGCGCGCCGCTCTATCGACATACCGCGCTCGCTTCTCCTTTTGACTCCGCGCCAAGTTCCGCTCACTGTTGCGCGATCCAATGGTCGTCACAAAGGGGGTTTGCATGCGTCGCATTGTCCTGGGACTGGGCGCTCTGGCGTTGGGCTTCGTCACCGTGATCGGTGGTGCCTCCGCGCAAGATCGAATCAAAGCAGGCACACTGGTGTGCGATGTATCCGGCGGTCTCGGCATGATCATCGGCTCGAAGAAGGGCGTGCAGTGCCTGTTCAGTCCGAGTCTGGCCGGTCCGGCCGAAGCTTATATCGGCAACATCACCAAGTTGGGCCTCGACATCGGCGCAACGACCGCGGGGCAGATGGTGTGGGCGGTCTACGCGCCGTCGTCGTACGGTCCCGGTGCGCTCGCCGGCGTCTACAGCGGCGCGACGGCCGAAGCGACGATTGCGGTCGGTCTCGGCGGCAACGTGCTGATCGGCGGCTCCAATCGCACGGTCGCGTTGCAGCCTCTGTCGGTGACTGGCCAGACCGGTCTCAACTTGGCGGCCGGCGTCGCCTCACTCGAATTGCACGCGGCGCACTGAGTAAAAATGTTGCGACGACGTCGACGGCCGCCGTCCGGGCGGCCGTTTCGTTTCTTACGTCATCGCTCTTGCCAGCCGCGCACACTACTGCGACGATGCTGTGACAGGGCCGGGATATTTGGTCCGACCTCCCGGCCGGCAAGGGAGGTATTATGGGACAGAACGGCACGGGTCCCAGGGGTCCACGGTGCATCGCGCTGGTGGGCCCGTTTCAAAGCGGCAAAACCACACTTCTTGAAGCCATTCTCGCGCGCACCGGCGCGGTGCAGCGGCAAGGTACGGTGGATGCGGGTACCACCGTCGGCGACGCCAGCAAGGAAGCCCGCAGTCACAAGATGAGCGTCGAGGCGTCCGTCGCCACCACCACCTTCATGGGCGACAGCTACACGTTCATCGATTGCCCCGGTTCCATCGAATTCATTCATGACATGCGCGCGGTGCTGCCGGCGGTCGAAGCCGCAGTCGTGGTCTGCGAGGCCGACGAAAAGAAGGTGCCGCAGTTGCAGTTGATTTTGCGCGAATTGGAAGACCTCAACATTCCGCACTTCCTTTACCTCAACAAGATCGACAAGGCCGACAAGCGCGTGCGCGAAACGCTCAAGCTCTTGCAGCCGGCATCGCGGGTGCCGCTGCTGCTGCGGCAGATTCCGATCTGGAACGGCGACCTGATCGCCGGGTTCGTCGATCTCGCGCTCGAGCGCGCGCATGTCTACAAGGAGCACGCGGCTTCCGAAGTGATCGAGCTCAAGGGTGAGGATCTCGATCGCGAGAAGGAAGCGCGCTTCACCATGCTGGAGACGCTCGCCGACCACGACGACGAGTTGATGGAGCAGCTGCTCGAAGACATCCAGCCGCCGCGCGACAAGGTGTTCGACGATCTCGCCAAGGAATTGCGCGAACGCCAGGTCGTGCCGGTGCTGCTCGGGGTCGCCACGCGCTCGAACGGCGTGCTGCGCCTGTTGAAGGCGCTGCGTCATGAAGCGCCGGGCGTCGCCGAGACCGCGGCACGGCTCGGCGCCAAAATCGAGAACTTGTCCGGCAGCGATCCGCTGGCGCTGGTGCTCAAGACCTTCCACACCGCGCATGGCGGCAAGATGTCGATCGCGCGCCTGCTCGCCGGCCAGGTCACCGACGGCACCGTCTTCCATACGCCGAACGGCGAAGCCGGACGGGTGTCCGGCGTGTTCAAGGTCATGGGCCAGCACTTCGACAAGCGCGGGCCCGCGACTGCCGGCGAGACGGTCGCCTTGGGCAAGCTCGATGGCGGCAAGACCGGCGATACGCTGACCGCCGGCAAGACGGTGCATGCGGCGCTCACCGAGGTGAAGCCCTATGCGCCGGTGCTGGCGCTCGCCTTGCAGGCGAAAGAGCGCAAGGACGACGTCAAGCTCGGCGCCGCCTTCACCAAGCTCACCGAAGAGGACCCCTCGCTCAGCGTCGTGCACAACGCCGAAAACCACGAGGTGGTGATCTGGGGGCAGGGCGAGATGCATTTGCGCGTGGCCGCCGAACGCCTCGGCGACCGCTATGCGGTGCCGGTCACCACGCGACCCCCGGCGGTCGGCTACAAGGAAACGATCCGTAAGCCGGTCACGGTGCGCGGCCGGCACAAGAAGCAGTCCGGCGGCCATGGCCAGTTCGGCGACACGGTGCTGGAGATCAGGCCATTGCCGCGCGGCTCCGGCTTCAAATTCGAAGACCGCATCACCGGCGGCGTGGTGCCGCGCAACTACATCCCGGCGGTGGAGGAGGGCGTCATCGACGGGCTCAAGCACGGCCCGCTCGGCTTCCCGGTGGTCGATCTCGCGGTGGCGCTGATCGACGGCTCCTACCACACGGTCGATTCCTCCGACATGGCGTTCCACATCGCGGGGCGGGTCGGCATTTCCGAAGGCCTGCCGCAGTGCCAGCCGGTGCTGCTGGAGCCGATCCATATGGTGGAGATCGTCTGCCCGAGCGAGGCCACCGCCAAGATGAACGCGATCCTCGCCGGCCGGCGCGGCCAGATCCTCGGCTTCGACACGCGCGAAGGCTGGCCGGGCTGGGACACCGTGCGCGCGCTAATGGCGGAAGCCGAGATCGGCGATCTCATCATCGAGGTGCGTTCGGCCACTGCCGGCGTCGGCTCGTTCACCTTCAATTTCGACCACATGGCCGAGCTGACCGGGCGCACCGCCGACCAGATCATCGCGGCGCGGCGCGCGGCGGAGTAAATCTCAATCGTCATTCCGGGACGCGCGCTTCGCGGCGCCCGGAATGACAGAGGCGTGATTTGCCAGTGAGCCGTCGTCACCGTACCCCTTGAGCGTCGTTTCCGAGGGGATTCGTCTATGCACGTCATTCGCCGCCGCGGCTGGGAACTTCCTGATCGCCTCGCCACGCCCGAACATCTGTTCTTCAATCGCCGCGGCTTTCTGGCCGGCGGCGCCAGCGCGCTGGCGCTGCTGCCCGTCGCCGCCGGCGCGCAGCGCGTCACCGATCTCGCCACGCTGCCCGATCCGAGCGCCGACCTCTACCCCGCCAAGCGCAACGAAAAATATGCGCTCGACCGTCCGATCACCGACGAGAAGATCAACGACCACTACAATAATTTCTACGAGTTCAATTCGTCGAAGGAAGTCTCCGAGCAGGCGCAGTTGCTGCCGATCCGGCCGTGGACGGTGAAATTCGACGGCCTGCTGGAAAAGCCGTTCGAGATCGGCATCGACGACCTCATCCGCAAGATGACGCTTGAGGAGCGCACCTACCGGCACCGCTGCGTGGAAGCCTGGAGCATGGCGATCGCCTGGACCGGTTTCCCGCTGGCGAAACTCGTCGCCTTCGCCAAGCCGCTCGGCTCGGCCAAATACGTGCGCATGGAAACCTTCACGAACCCGAAGGTCGCGCCCGGCGAGCGCATGACCTGGTTCCCCTGGCCCTATGTCGAAGGCCTTACCATGGCCGAGGCGACCAATGATGTCGCCTTCATCGCCACCGGCGCCTACGGCCATCCGATGAGCAAGCAGCACGGCGCGCCGCTGCGGCTCGCCGTGCCGTGGAAATACGGGTTCAAGTCGATCAAGTCGATCGTGTGCTTTTCCTTCGTCGAAGAGCGGCCGAAGGGATATTGGGAGGCGCTGCAGGCGTCCGAATATGGCTTCTGGGCCAACGTCAACCCCGCGGTGCCGCACCCGCGCTGGAGCCAAGCGAGCGAGGAAGTGATCGGCACCGGCGAACATCGGCCGACGCTGCTCTTCAACGGTTACGGTGACTACGTCGCCGGCCTCTACAAGGGCCTGGAAAACGAACGGCTGTGGGCGTGATCCGGTAGCGCCGCCCGCACACGCGATTTTGAGGAACGGAACCCGGCGACGTCGGTTACACTAGCGATTGGTGGCGCGTGGGACGACACGGAGCCGTCGAAAGGTTTCTTGGTCATCTCCGCGCGCCGCGTCCACCTGAACACCGGGTTTCAGGAGACCAACATGGCGCATTCGCATATCCTGCTTGGCGCTGGGACAGTTCCGGCGCAACCGCCCATCCGGCGTATCGGCTTTGCCGACCTCAAAGACGCGCTCGCCAAGGGCGTCGACGACTTCATGGCGATGCCGACGCACGCCATGTTCCTGTGCGCGATCTATCCGCTCATCGGTCTGGTGCTGGCACGGCTCGCCTTCGGCTACTCGATCGTGCCGCTGCTCTATCCGCTGGCGACCGGCTTCGTTCTGGTCGGGCCGCTGGCGGCGCTCGGACTTTATGAATTGAGCCGGCGGCGCGAGGCGGACTTGCCGGGAGAGGCGACGCACGCTTTCGACGTCATCCGCTCGTCGTCGATCGGCGCCATCGCGGCGCTCGGCATTCTGCTGCTGCTGATCGTCGGCGTCTGGCTCGCCGTCGCCAACGCGATCTATGTCGCCGATTTCGGTTACGCGCCGCCGGTATCGTTCGGCGGCTTCATCCATGACGTGCTGACCACTCCGGCCGGCTGGAATCTCATCATCGTCGGCAACGCCGTCGGCTTCTGCTTCGCCGTGGTGGTGCTGACCATCAGCGTGGTGTCGTTTCCGCTGCTGCTCGATCGCGATGTCGGCGCGGCGGTTGCGCTGCTGACCTCGATCCGGGCGGTGATCGACAATCCGCTCACCATGGCGGCGTGGGGCCTGATCGTCGCGGTGCTGCTGGCGCTCGGCTCGCTGCCGTTCTTCCTTGGGCTGACCGTGGTGCTGCCGGTGCTCGGGCACGCGACCTGGCATCTCTACCGCAAGGTAGTCGAGCCGGACACGAGTCCGCGCCCGGATTTCCGCGAGGAACGGCCGCGGCGCTCCGCGGCGGATTTCCCCTCCAATCTCTTTCCCTGGACCCGATAGACACCGGAGGGGCGCGTGGCGCCCCTTCCATCGGCTGTGCGCAATTCCTATCTCGCAGGAAACGCCATGGAGGGTTTCTTGCGCGCATTTCTTGCTTGTCTCGTCGCCGCCTTCGCCGCGCTTGGTGCGCTGTCGGCGGCCGCAGCCGAACAGCCGGACCTCATCTTCAAGCGCGCGACGGTGTTCAAGTGGCTGACGCCGGACGACAAGCTGGCCACCTACGGCATCGACGATCCCGAAGTCGACGGCGTCGCTTGCCATTTCACGGTGCCCGAGCGCGGCGGCCTGAAAGGCTGGATCGGCGTCGCCGAGGAAGTGTCCGACATCTCGCTCGCCTGCCGGCAGATCGGCCCGATCCATTTCAAGGCCAAATTCGAGCAGGGCGAGGATGTCTTCCGCAAGCGCCGCTCGCTGTTCTTCAAGAAGATGCAGATCGTGCGCGGCTGCGACACCAAGCGCAACGTGCTGGTCTACATGGTCTACAGCGACAAACTGATCGAAGGCTCGCCGAAGAATTCCACCTCGACGGTGCCGATCCAGCCCTGGGGGGCGGAAGCCGCCGTGCAGAAATGCGCGGATTGGGTGGAGAAATAAATTACGCCGGGCGGCGGTCACCCGTCATCATAAACGTTTATGATGGCGTGGGGGGCTAAAGGGAGATTGCCATGTCCACCAATCAACCTGACATTGCCGGAATTCAAAGCGCGGTTGCCAACACCCTGCACGAGCATTGGGTGCTGTTTCTGGTCGAGGGCGTCGTGCTGCTGGTGCTGGGCGCGACCGCCATCGCCATTCCGCCGCTCGCCACGCTGGCGCTGACCATCGTCATCGGTTGGCTGTTTCTGGTCAGCGGCGTGGTCGGCCTGTTCACCACCTTCATGATGCGGCAGGCGCCCGGCTTCTGGTGGTCGCTGCTCTCCGCCGTGCTCGGCATCGTCGTCGGCGTGTTGCTGCTGGCGCAGCCGGTCACCGGCGCGTTCTCGCTGACCTTGGTGCTGATCGTCTTCTTCATCATGGAGGGCGTTGCCTCGATCATGTTCGCGCTCGACCACAAGCACGAATTGTCGGGCCGCTGGGGCTGGATGCTGGTGAGCGGCATCATCGATCTGATTCTCGCGGCATTCGTCTTCATGGGCCTGCCGAGTTCTGCGGCCTGGGCGATCGGGCTCCTGGTCGGCATCAATATGGTGTTCGGCGGATCGGCGCTGATCGCCATGGCGCTGCACGCCCGCAATGCGCCGGCGGCGACGCCGTAATCGCACGATCCCGCTTTTTGCGGACTGAAAAAGGACGATCCGCGGCGCCGAGAGCCGGCGCCGCAAACGGAGGCGGCTGTCCACCCTGCGAACACCGGTCGCGATGTGCCGCCGTTGTCGCGCCGGACCATGGAAGAGATATGTCGATCGTCTTGCGCGGCATGTCGCGATGACCGATGTTTGCCGGACCGGCTTATGCCAGTCTCAAGCACGGCAACGACACTACGCAGGAGGAAAGCATGCCCGCTTATTGGGTTGCGCGTTCGAAAATCAACGACCCGGTCGAATACAAGAAATACACCGACCTGGTGCCCGGCATCATCGCCAAATTCGGCGGCAGGGTGCTGGCGCGCGGCGGCCGCTTCCAGATCATGGAAGGCCCGCACAAATTCCACCGCTTCATCGTGATCGAATTCCCGACCCTGGAGCAGGGCGTCGCCTGCTTCACCTCGCCGGAATACGATGCCGCGGCGGCTTTCCGGCGCAGCGGCGCCGGCGAGGTGGAAACCATCATGGTGGAGGGGGTCTAGCCCACCTTCGCCCACCCGCGACCCTCTAGCGCGTGGCTGGAAATTGCGGATATGATGACAAAAAACAAACGTCAACCAGGGAGGACATAATGCTGCGTTATTTCAAATCGGGGGCCTTCGCCTCGGTTGTCGGGGTGGCCATCGCCCTGATCGCCGGCGCGCTGTTCGTCGTTTCTGCCAGTGCGCAGGACAAGGAGCCGATCAAGATCGGCTTCAGCATGGCGCTGACCGGGCCGCTTGGGCCGAACGGCAATCAGGCGCTGCTCGGCATGAATATTTGGGCGGAAGAGATCAACGCCAAAGGCGGGCTGCTCGGGCGTCCCGTCAAGCTCGTGTACTACGACGATCAGAGCAATCCCTCGACGGTGCCGAGCATCTACACCAAGCTGCTCGACGTCGACAAAGTCGACCTCGTGCTCGGCGGCTACGCCACCAACCAGGTGGCGCCCGCCATGCCGATCGTCATCCAGAAGGGCAAGGTGTTCATCAGCCTGTTCGCGCTCGCCGTGAACAGCGAGTTCCACTACCCGAAATATTTCTCGATCCTGCCGAGCGGGCCGACGCCGAAGACGACCTTCACCGAGGGCTTCTTCCAGGTTGCCGCGCAGCAGAATCCGAAGCCGAAGACCGTCGCGCTCGCGGCGGCCGACAGCGAGTTCTCCAAGAACTCCTGCGACGGCGCGCGCGAGAACGCCAAGAAGTTCGGCGTCAAGGTCGTCTACGACAAGACTTATCCGCCGACCACGACCGATTTCTCGCCGGTCGTGCGTGCGATTCAGGCGTCGAACGCCGATCTCGTCGTCGTGTGCTCCTATCCGCTCGACTCGGTCGGCATGGTGCTCGCGGCCAACGAGATCGGGTTGAAGCCGAAGATGTTCGGCGGCGCCATGGTCGGCTTGCAGGCCACCGTGTTCAAGAACAAGCTCGGCCCGGCGCTCAACGGCATCGTCAATTACGAGACCTGGGTGCCGGAACCCAAGTTGATGTTCCCGCAGACCAAGGCGTTCTTTGAGAAGTATCAGTCGCGGGCGCCAGCGCTGAAGATCGATCCGCTCGGCTATTACCTCGGCGGCTGGGGCAATGCCTATATCGATGTGCTCGGCCAGGCAGTCGCGGCGACCAAGAGCCTCGACGACAACAAGATCGCCGACTACATCCGCACCCACACCTTCACGACCGTGATGGGCGACATCAAGTTCGGCAAGGATGGCGAATGGGCCAAGCCGCGCTGGATGCAGGTGCAGTACCACGACATCAAGCAGGGCGCCGGCCTGGATACCTGGAAGGGCATGAGCTACCAGACCGTGCTCACCCCGTCCGATCTGGCGACCGGCAAGGTGATCTATCCCTACGAGAAGGCGCATAAGTAGGCGGCGCTTCGACCGTTGCGAACGAACGGCGCGGGGCCATCTCTCCCGCGCCGTTTTTCTTTTCCCTTTCCCTTGCAACGAACGGGGAGCGGAAGCTCACATCCCCAGATAGAACTGGCGGATCAAGTCGTTGTTGTTGAGCTCGTCGGCCGAGCGGCCTTCGAAGGCGATCTTGCCGTGCACGATCACATAGCCGCGGTCGGCGATACGGATGGCCTGGGTGAAGTTCTGCTCGGCCATCAGCACCGTGAGCTGGTAGTGGTCCTTGAGCTCCTTGATGGCGTCGATGGTGCGCGCGACCAGAAGCGGCGCCAGGCCGACGGAAGGCTCGTCCACCAACAGGATACGCGGTGCCAGCATCAAGGCGCGAGCAAGCGCCAGCATCTGCTGCTCGCCGCCGCTCATCGAGCCGGCGAGCTGGCTGCGCCGCTCGGCCAGGCGCGGGAACGTCTCATAGCAGAACTCGAGATTGCTCTTGATCTGCGCGCGCGCCTTGGGCCGGAACGCGCCGAGCAGCATGTTCTCTTCAACGGTCAGTTTCGCGAACAGGCGCCGGCCTTCCGGCACCAGCGCGATGCCGAGATCGACGATCTGCTCGGTCGGCAGGCCGATGAGGTCGTGCTTCTCGCCGTCGATCTCCGCCACGATGCGGCCGGCCACTGGGCGCAGAATGCCCATGATGCATTTCATCAGCGTGCTTTTGCCGTTGCCGTTGGTGCCGAGCAGGGCCACGGTTTCGCCGGCGTCGACGGTCATCGAGACGTCCTCGATCACCCGCACCGCGCCATAGGCGGCGTGCACCTTTTCGATGATGAGACTACTGCCCAAGATACGCCCTCACCACTTCGGGATCGCGCACCACGTCTTTGGGCGGGCCGTCGGCGATCTTGCGGCCGGACACCAGAACCGCGAGCCGCTGCGAGAAGCTCATCACCGCGCTCATGATGTGTTCGATCAGGATGATGGTGACGCCGCGCTCGTTCAGCCGCACCAGCAGCGCCAGGATGTCGTCGATCTCCGAATGCGACAGGCCGGCCATCGATTCGTCCGCGATCAACAGCTTCGGCTCGGCGGCCATGGCGCGCGCGAGCTCGAGCTTGCGCATCTCGACCTGCGTCAGGTCGCGCGGCATCCGCCCGGCTTTCGGCAAGAGGCCGACCGTATCGAGCAGCTCATGGCAGCGCGCCTCGAGATCGCTGTGGGCGTGCAGCATGCCTTCGCGGGCGCGCACGGTGTAGAGTAGCGGGATGCGCAGATTATCGGCGAGCGTGACGCTGTGGAACGGACGTGGCAGCTGAAAGCTGCGCGCCAGCCCGCGCCGCGTGCGCTGATGCGCGGCGAGCCCGTCCAGCGCCTGGCCCTCGAACCGCACCGTGCCGGTCTCGTTCTGCAGCGTGCCGCAGATGCAATTGACCAGCGTGCTCTTGCCCGAGCCGTTGGGCCCGATCAGCCCGAGCCGCTCGCCCGGCGCGACCTCGATCTCGATGCCGTCGAGCGCGACGAAGCCGCCGAACCGTTTGCTGATATTGTCGACGTGCAGCAGGGCGGTCATGACCGCCTCCGCGCGCGCAAGCTCTCCTTGACCAGACCGATCAAGCCGTTGGGCGCGATGATGACGAAAGCGACCAGCATTAGCCCGACGATCAGCAGGTTGACCGCCGAGGAAATGGTGACCGTGGCGTATTGCTGTGCCGAGCCGAGCAGAATCGAGCCCACCAGCGGGCCGACCCAGGTGGTGGTGCCGCCGATCATCGGCATGGCGATGGAGTTGACCGCGTAATCCAGCGCGAACGCCGACTGCGGCTGCAGGTAGCCGATGTAATAGGGGAACGGCGCCCCGGCCATGCCCATGAAGGCGCCCGATAGCGTGGTGGCGATCAGCTTCAGGCGCAGCGTCGGCACGCCGCAGGCTTCCGCCGCTAATTCGTCGTCGCGAATCGTGGCGAAGCCGTAGCCGAGCCGCGAGCGTTCGATGGTGCGCGCCGTCGCCAGCGCGATCACCGCCAGCAGCAGCATCAGGGCGAAGAGATATTCGATGTAATGGACCTCGAGGCCCGCGAGCTCGAAGTTTTCCGGGTGGATGATGTAGGCGCCGCGCGAGCCGCCGACGAAATCCCAATTGACCACCAGCGTCTGGAAAACGACCGCCATCGCCAGCGTGGCGATGGAGAAGAAGGCGCCGCGCAGGCGCAGCGTCAGATAGCCGGTGCCTAGCCCGACAATACCGGAGACGACGGCGCCGAGCACGATCAGCAGTGGAATCGGCAGTGGATGGAATTTGTACCAGAACACCGAGCTGTAGGCGCCGATGGCGAAGAAAGCCGCGGTGCCGAAATTCACATAGCCGCAGTAGCCGCCGAGGATATTCCAGGCCGTCGCCAGCACGATGAATTGCAGGATCGTGTAGCCGGCGAAATACGCGTAATCGACACTCAGCCAATGGAACAAAGCCATGACCGCGAGGCCGACCGCGGCGGTAATGATGGAGAATGTCGCCGTGTTCACCGCTAGCGTCCCATGAGTCCAGCCGGCCGGAACGCCAGCGTGAGGAGAAGAAAACCGAACGATACGGCGGGCGCCCACGACGGGCCATAGAACGTCGAGGTCAGGCTCTCGACCACGCCGAGCAGGAAGGCGGCGATCAAGGCGCCGGGCAGGCTGCCGAGGCCGCCCAGCACGCAGATGGCGAAGACGCGGCCGATATAGTCGCGGCCGACCGACGGCTCGACCGGCTGGATGATGATCAGCAGCGCGCCGGCGATCGAGGCGACGGCGATGGAAATGCCGAAGGCGATGCGCTTGATGCGGATCGGGTCGGCGGCCATCAGCTGCAGCGCCAATTGATCCTGCGATACCGCCATGATGGCGCGGCCGAGGAACGTGCGGGTGACGAACAGCTCAAGCGCGCCGAACGTCGCCAGCGCCACCAGGCAGGGCACCAGCATGCGCAGCGGCAGCTCGAGCCCGGCGAGATGCAGGCTGGGGCCGATATAGGCGGCCTCGACGTAGCGATAGTCGACGCCGAACACCAGAATCAGCGAGACCTCGGTGACGAACAGCAGGCCGAAGAAAAAGGCGAGCCCGCGCAGCGATTCCTGGCCGCGCCTTTCGAAGGACATGTAATAGACCTGATAGACCAGCGCGCCGAGCGCGTAGAAAGCCGGCAGCACGATGATGCTGACCAGGATCGGATCGATGCCGAGATTGATGTTGACGTAATAGGCGATGTAGGAGCCGAGGATGACGAAGGCGGGATGCGCGATATTGACGATGTCGAGCATGCCGAACGAAATCGAGATGCCGGCGGTGACGGCGGCATAAAAGCCGCCGAGCAATAGCCCGGCGACGATGGCGTTGAGCAGGAGATCCCAGGAAATGTCCATGCTGTCTCAGCCGGCGCATTCGCTTAAAGCGGATCGGACCGGCGGGCATCGCCGGGCGCGATGCGTCTCGCCGCAATCTGCATGTCGAAATGGCCGGTCTCGCTTTCCCCTCTAGGCTTCAGTTTCTTCTTTGCCCGCATTTTTGCGGACGGGCTTGGCGCGGCAGTTTGCAGGAACCCCGGCGGCTTGGCTAGTCCATTGATGGATCAGGTGAACCGGGCCACCCGGTGAAAATGACACGCCCGCCGTCCGGCTGCGCGAGCGGGCGGGCGCTCATGCGAATCGCTTGCTCAGGCGGCGGCTTGCGGGCGCACCCCGGCGGGCAGCAGCATCGGCTTGTTGGCGCTGTCTTTGAACTCGACGGTCATGAACACCATTTCCTGGTCGCCGAGATTTTCCAGATCGTGCACCTTGAACTCGCCCTTGCCGTAAGTCTCGTGCCGCGTCTCGCCGGGCGCATAGGTGTACTCGACCGTGCTGCCGTCGTGCACGTGCTGACGGCCGCGGCCGCCCGACACCGAGGTCCAGAAGTAATCCAGCACGTGGCGATGGAACCCGATGCGCTCGCCGGGAGCGAGGCGGATGATCCACACCCGCGTGCGCTCGTTTTCCGACAGCAAAGTGGAGCCGACGCAAGGATTCGGGTTCTTGGCTTCGCGCTCGAATTCGGCGGTGAGCTCGGCCGGCCACTGCGACTTATCTTTTTTCTCGGCGGCCTTGTCGAGCATGCTCAGTGCCATGGGAAATCCTCCAGTGCAATTTGCGTTCATATATAGCATATTCCGGCCAACGGAAAGATTGCGGGGACGGACGATTGCCGGGGAATAAAGCGGTTATCATCGGCGGCTCGATGAGCGGCCTCTTGAGCGCGTTGATGCTGCGCCGCGCCGGGTGGGACGTTAACGTCTACGATCGCGTGGAGAGCGAGCTGTCCGGCCGCGGCGCCGGCATCGTCGCGCAGCGGGAGCTCATCGAGCGGCTGCGTGGATTGGGCCTTGCCACCAACGCGCTCGGCGTCGAAATCGTCACCCGCAAAATTCTCGACCGCCAGGGGCGCCTGACCGAGAAATTCGATTGCCCGCAGGTGCTCACCGCCTGGGAGCGTGTCTACCGGCTGCTGCGCGACGCCTTTCCAGCCGAACACTATCATCGTGGGCGTGGACTCGCCGGCTTCGAGCAGCGCGGTGATTCGGTGCTGGCCCATTTTTCCGATGGCGAAAGCATCGAGGCCGACCTGCTGGTCGGTGCCGACGGCACGCGGTCGACCGTGCGGCAGCTGGCGCTGCCAGAAGCAGTGCCACTCTACGCCGGCTACTGCGCCTGGCGCGCGCTGATCGCGGAAGACGCCTTTCCACCCGACGTGCATCGCGATCTGTTCGAATACATGACGTTCACGCTGCCGCCGGGCGAGCAATTGCTCGGCTATCCGGTCGCCGGCCCCGACAACGATCTGCGCCCCGGCCATCGCCGCTACAACGTCGTGTGGTACCGGCCGGCCGACGAGCAGACCAAGCTGCCGTGGCTGCTCACCGACGAGCGCGGCACGCGGCACGCAATCTCCATCCCGCCGCCGTTGATCCGCCGCGAGGCGATCGCCGAGATGCGCGAGGCCGCCGAGCGGCTGGCGGGGCCGCAATTCCGTCAGGTCGTGCGGCTGATCGCGGAGCCGATTTTGCAGCCGATCTACGATCTCGAATCGTCGCACATGGCCTTTGGCCGCGTGGCGATCCTCGGCGACGCGGCCTTCGTCGCGCGCCCGCACGTGGCGGCCGGCGTATCGAAGGCGGCGGACGACGCCGCCGCGCTCGTCGCGGCGCTCGCCGCCGAGGCGGATGTGCCGGCGGCGCTCGAGCGCTTCGAAGCGGCGCGGCTGCCCGAGAATTTCAGAATCATCGAGCGCGCGCGCCATCTCGGCGCCTATCTGCAGGCGACGCAGACGACGGAAGAGCGCGAGCGCGCGGGCCGCCACAGCACCGACGGTGCGGTGATCGCGGAGACCGCGGTGCTGGATTTCCTCTACGTCTGATCAGGCGCGCTTGCGCGGCCGCTGCAGGATCGTTTCGCCGGCGACGGCGCCGAGCTGGCGCAGGCTCACACTGTTGAGTGGGAACTCGAGCAGCACGTGGGTCAGGCTGAGGCTGAGCAGCACCGCGAAGCCGAGCACGTAGTTATAGAAGTAGAACGCCGTTGCCGCCGCGCTCAGCACCGCCACCAGCGCGAGCCGCGCCTTCGGCACGTCGGCCCAGCGGATGACTTCCGCCTTAATGAACCAATTCAGGTAGTGGTACGTGTAGACGAACGACAGCAGGCCGGTGAGCCGCGCGTCGAGTTTGAGGCCCGGCATGCCGAGCGCGCGGCCCAGCGCCTGCGGAACGTTGCCGAAGGATTCCTGGGCGAGCTTGGCGAGCGGCGGAATCGCCGTCGCCGAAGACGGCGGGACGATCATGATCGCGGCAATGACGGCCAGATAGAGCGCGATCAGTCCGAACTGGGCTGCGCTGCGCGCACGCAGGGCGCCCAGCGTCATGAACACCAGTGTAAACAGCGATACGTGTATTAGCGTCGGCAGCAAGACGCCGACGATGGCGAAGCCGGGCCCCTGGCTCGCCAGGTAGGCCGTCACCGCGGCCGCCAGCATGACCAGCACCATTCCTTGCAGCGCGGTGCGGACGCCGGCGAGCAAGGCGCAGACCACGAAAGCAACCCAGACGATGACGCCGAACCAGGTGGCGTTTTCGAGGAAGCTCGCGGCCAGCGCGACGATGATCAGCGCCAGAGCGATCCCGCGGTGCGGCAGGAAATATTTGCGGTCATGCAGCCAGGAAATCTCGGTCAGATAGTGCGCCGGTCCGAGAATGACGTAAGACAAAAGCACCAGCTCGAACGGCAAAAGATAAGAAAGGCCGACCGCCGACACCATCAGCGCGAAGTGGCAAACATCGTTGCGGCGCATCGGCGCTATTCTTGCTCGCGAGCGATCCCGGCTGCCGCGATCCTATCGCGGCCGAGCGGGCTGCGCCTAGAGATTTAATAGCCGTTTGGCGTTGCTGCCGCAGATCGCGGCGCGCGTCACATCGTCGAAGCTTTCGACCGAGGCGACGTGGCCGACCGGGTCATACTCCAGCATATCATAAGGATAGTCGGTGCCGAGCACGATGCGGTCGGCGCCATAGGTCTTCACCAGCGCCTCGAGCTGATGCGGCGTGAAGACGACGGTGTCGAGATAGACGTTGCGCCGCAGATAGGTCGTCGGCGGCTGCGGCAAATCGCCGTGCGCGTCTGACCGGGCGCCCCAGGCATGATCGATGCGGCCGGAATAGGCCCCGAGGAAGCCGCCACCGTGCACGGCGACCACACGAAGCTTTGGATGCCGCTCGAAGACGCCGTCGAAGATCAGGTAGTGCAACGCCATCGTGGTGTCGAGCGGATTGCCGATGACGTTGTTGAAGTAGAAGCGGCCAAAGCGCTGCGGTTGGGTGAAACCGGTCGGGTGGATCAACACCAGCGCATCGAGCTCCTCGGCTTTCTTCCAAAACGGCGCGAACGCGGGGTCGGATAGCTCCTTGCCGTTGACGTTGGTGAGGATCTCGGCGCCCTTGAAGCCGAGCTGCTTCATGCCGCGTTCGATCTCCTTGGCCGCCTCGTTTCCGTCCTGCATCGGCACGCCGCCGAGCGCAACCAGCCGGTCTTTGTGCTTGCCGACATATTCGGCGATGCCGTCGTTGAGGGCACGGGCCGCTTGTACGCCGACGTCGAGGGGCAGGTTGTAGTAGATTTGCGGCGGCGCCGGGCAAATGAGCTGCATGTCGACGCCCATCTCGTCCATCACGGCGAAGCGCTCGTCCGTGGTGGCGATGCGCGTGCGAATGTCGTTGGCCTGCTTGGCCATCAGGGCCTGCGTCTCGGGGGTCGAGGCCTGGACCAGCGGATCGGTCGATTGCTTAAGGTGCGGCGTCACGATGTCGGCGACGCGTGGCACAGCGACATGCGCATGCATGTCGAGGGTGAGACTTTTCGGCCTTACCTCGCGCCCCGGCTTGCCATGTTTGCGCGCCGCGGTGAGTGCGTATTTGTTCCAGACTTCAGCCATATCGCTGCCTCTCTTGAATCGTCATGTCCGGCCTCGTGCCGGGCATCCACGCCTTTGTTCACAAGTCATCCAAGACGTGGATGGCCGGGTCAAGCCCGGCCATGGTGGTGTGGAAACTCATCAGAAAACGCCGAGATGCTGGCGCAGATCGATGCCGTCCTTGTCCAGTTGCGCCGGGGTGGAGACCACCGCGACGTGCCCGGTGTTGAGGATGACGATGTCGTCGGCGACGTCGAACACCAGCTTCGGATTTTGCTCGACCAGCACGATCGACAGCCCGCTCTCCTTCAGCTTGCGGATGGTGGCCATCACCTCGGCCACGATCTGCGGCGCGAGGCCCTCCGACGGCTCGTCCATCAGCAGCACGCGCGGATTGCCCATCAGCGCGCGGCCGATCGCCAGCATCTGCTGCTCGCCGCCGGACAGATGCGCGGCGATCTGCTTGTGCCGTTCGGCGAGGCGCGGAAACATCGCGAACACGGTCTCGGCCGTCCACGGCGCGTGCTTGCTGCCGGCATCCGGCTTGCGCGCGGCGACCATGAGGTTCTCGCGCACGGTCAGGCTCTTGAAGATGCGGCGGCCTTGCGGCACGAGCGCGACGCCGTGCGCCGCGACGATCTCGGGCGATAGACCCGTGACCTTGTCGCCGAACACCACGACCTCGCCGCGGCGCGGCGCCAGCAGGCCCATGGCGACGTTCATGCAGGTCGACTTGCCGGCGCCGTTGCGCCCGAGCAGGCCGAGCATGCGCGCCTCGCCGAGCTCGAACGAGACGTTCGCCAGCACGTGGCTGTCGCCGTAATAGGCGTCGATCGCCTGCAGGTTGAGCGCGCTAGTGGCCAAGATAGACCTCCCGGGTGCGCGGGTCGGCCACCACCTCTGCGCGGGTGCCTTCGACGATCACCTCGCCGAAATGCAGCAGCGTGATGCGCTCGGCGAATTCCAGCGCCACGTCCATGTTGTGCTCGATCATTACGATGGTCACGTCGCGCGGGATCGCCATCAGGCATCGATGCACGTCGCGCCGCTCGTCGATCGACAGGCCGGCGAACGGCTCGTCGAGCAGCAGCACTTTCGGATTCTGCGCCAGCGCCATGGCGATCTCGACGCGGCGGCGCTCGCCATAGGAGGTCTGCGCCAGCGGCCGCTCGGCGATATGGGCGAGGCCGACCCGCTGCAGCGCCGCGAGGCCGTGCTCGATCAGATGGCCCTGATGCTTGATGTCGATCAGCGGATTCCAGCGCGCCGGCGACAGGCCGAGCAGCGCCAGCGCGACGTTATGGATGATGGTGTCGCGCGGGAACAGGGTGATGATCTGGTAGGTGCGCGCCATGCCGAGATGCGGGCGCTGCCGGCTCGGCACACGGGTGATGTCCCCGCCGAACAGATGGATCGTGCCCTTGTCGGGGCTGATCTCGCCGGTGATCAGATTGAACAGCGTGGTCTTGCCGGCGCCGTTGGGACCGATGATCAGGCGGCGCTCGCCCGGCTCGACGTTGAGGTTGACCTCATTGGTGACATGCAGGCCGCCGAATGCCTTGCACAGGCCGGAGACGGCGAGGGCGCTCATGACCGGCCCTCCTGCGCCGCCGGCTTGCGCGCCTTGGCGATCTTGCGCCAGGCGAGCCGCGACAGCCGTGCGCTGCCCGGAACCAGGCCTTCCGGCATCAAGATGACGATGGCGACGAAGATGGCGCCGAGCAGGAAATTCCAGCGTTCGATGAAGCCGGACACCACGGTCTTCACCACCACCACCAGCGCCGCGCCGACGATCGGCCCGAGCAGCGTGCCGGCGCCGCCGGAAATCACCATCAGCAGCACCTCGGCGGAGGAGGTGAGCGCCAGCGTCTGCGGGCTGATGAATTGCGTGTAGTAGACGAACAGGATGCCGGATACCGCCGTCAGCAAGCCGGACGCGAGACATGCGTAGAAACGGATCAGCCAGACGTGATAGCCGAGCGCGTTCATGCGTCGCGGCTGATCGCGCGTACCCTTTAACGACGCGCCGAACGGCGAACGGACGAAGACCGCCATCGCCGCCACCGACAGCGCGAAGACGATCAACGTCGTGTAGTAAAAGGTGTTCGGCGAGGACAGCGAATAGCCGAACGGCTCGGGGCGGCTGCGCACGTTGATCCCGTTGTCGCCACCGGTCAGGCTGATCCAGCGGTAGGCGAGGCCCCAAACGATTTCGCCCAGCGCCAGCGTGATCATGATGAAGCCGATGCCGGTCGAGCGCAGCGACAGGGCGGCGTAGAGCGCCGTCGAGGCGATGCCGACGATAAGCGCGACCACGATCGCCGCGGCGTGGCCGTAGCCGAGCTGCAGCATATAGGCGGTGGCATACGCGGCGATGCCGAACAGGCCGGCATGGCCGAGCGATACCAGTCCGGCATAGCCCACCAGCACGTTCAGCCCGAGCGCGAAGATCGCGTATAACAGGATTTGGCTGGCGACGTTGATGTAGTAGTCGCCGAGCATCCAGTAGGGCACGGTGACAAGCGCCACGCAGGCGACGGCGAGGGCGATGAGGCGCGCGCTCATGGGACGTGCCTGCCGAACAGGCCCTGCGGGCGCAAGAGCAACACCAGCAGCATCGGCATGAACAGGACGAAATAAGCGAGCTCAGGCAGAAGGGCTTGGCCAAAATTGTAAATGAAGCCGACGACGATGCTGCCGACAAAGGAGCCGAGCAGGCTGCCGGTGCCGCCGAGGATCACCACCACCAGCGCCAGCGGCAGCATGTCCTGATCGAGTCCGGGATAGACCGAGAGAATCGGCCCGCCGATAATGCCGGCGAAAGCGGCGAGGCCGGCGCCGAGCGCGAAGACGATGGTGAACAGCTGCGAGACGCGGATGCCGACCACGCGCGCCATCTCGGGATCGTCGACCCCGGCACGGATCATGGCGCCGAGCCGCGTGCGGTCGAGCAGCAGCCAAAGTCCGACGGCGACGACCGTGGCGATGACGATGATCGCCAGGCGGTAGAGCGGAAAAGCCGCCGCGCCCGCGCGTACGAATCCGCCGAGGCCGGCGGGCGTGGCGACGTTGAGCGGATCGCCACCCCAGACCTGCAGGCAGAAATCGGCGGCCATGAAGGACAGACCGAGCGTCACCAGCACTTGCGCCAGTTGATCGCCGGGCAGGCGGCGCAGCAGCAGGCGCTCGGCCAAGGCGCCGAGCGCGGCGACCGTCAGAGTCGCGAGCACCGCCGCCAGCCAAAAATTCAATTCGAAGCCGAGCAGGCCGATAACGAACGTGGCGCCGATATAGGCGCCGAGCATGAACAGCGAGCCATGCGTCAGATTCGGAATCCGCATCAGCCCGAAGATCAGTGAGAATCCCGCCGACAGCAGGAACAGCAATCCCCCGAAGGTGATACTGTTGACGGTCAGCACCAACCAAAACGTCATGTCCGCAGTGTTCCCGCGCTGGTCGCTTTTCTTGTTTGCATATTAGACCCAGAATCCGGACTCCCACATATCCGGATCGTCAGCCGCAGAACCGCGAGCGCCAGTGCGGCGCCCGCGGCCCGGCTCACATCATGACTTGAGCGGCGGATAGTCGCGTGAATAGACCGGCTGCGCGAGGAACTTCTTCTCGTCGTAGGTCCAGAACTGGCTCACGTTGTGGTAGGTCTTGACCGTCTTGTTGACGAGCTTGCCGTTCACCTTCTCGACCTTGCGTACGTAGAAGTCGCCGATCACGTTGCCAAAATGGTCGAACTTAATCGGACCGCGCGGCGTATCGGTGAGCGACACCGATTTGAGCGCGGCCATCAGTTTTTCCTTGTCGTCGGATTTACCGCCATTCTTCTCGAGGCCGGCCGCGACGACCTGGCAGTTCACATAGAGGCCGGCGGCGTAGAAGCCCGGCAACACGTGGTAGTTCGCCTCCATCTCGGAGATGAATCGCTTGTTGGGTTCGTTCTGCAGATCGGCGGTGTACGGGCAGCAGCTGTACATGCCGATGGCTTCGTCGCCGAACGAATGCATCAGCGCGTCGTCGCCGCCGGTCTCGCCCGTGACCACCGGATATTTCAGGCCGGCCGCCGCATATTGCTTCATGAAGCGCAACGGATTCGAACCGGCGAAACCTTGGCAGACGCCGTCGCAGTCGCCGATCTGCGCCAGGTAGGGCGTGTAATCCGGCGTGACAATTGGCGGCCATAGCTTCTTGACGATACGGCCGCCGTTGCCCTCGAAGGTTTGCTGAAAGCCGCCCATCTGCTCGTAGCCGAAGGCGAAGTCTTCGGAGATTGTGACGATGCGCTTGAGCTTCAGCTCCTTGGCCGCGTAATCGGCCATCGGATGCATTGCTTGCGAGGAACAGGCCGAAGCGCGCAGGAAGTAAGGGTTGGGGCGGCGCTGCGTCATGTCCTCGGCGGCGGCGAGGCTGAGCAGCGGCGTTTTCGCCTGCGCGATGTAGTCGGTGATCGCGAGAAGCTCGAATGCGGCGAGCGGTCCCAGAATGACGTCGACCTTGTCGCGTTCGACCAGTTCCTGCGCTTTGGTCTTGGCTCCAGCCGGGTTGCCGCCGGAGTCGGCGGAGATGAAATCCACCTTGCGGCCGGCCATCGTGTAGTTCTTTTCCTTCAGATAGGTGACGACCCCCTGCTCCATCTGGATGCCGCCCTGGGCGAGCGGCCCGGTCTTGATGGTGAGGAGGCCGAGCTTGAACGGGGCGGCCTGCGCGATGGCCGGCGCCGGGAATTTGAACGTCGCCAACGCGGCGCCGGCGGCCGTCGCGGCCATGAATTTACGGCGGGTGACTTTACGAGACATTTGCTTTCCTCCCTCAGGTCGCCCCTCGTGGGGCTGTCCATTTTAAGCGGCTTCGTGCGGCATTTTCGACCAAGCGGCACGGCCGAATTCGACATGATTGTCAAAAGGCGTCGTTTCGGGCCGTCGGGGCAAGGGCGATGGACCGAACCACGGCCATCATCGGCCAATGTATTCCATCCTGTAAAGCCCGGTTGCGGCTTTGCGCCGGGACATGCCGCCTCGGCTCAATGGCGATAGTGGGCATGGCGCCGCTGTCCATGCTAGATTGATCGTCCGCATTGAAGTCGACGATCCTTGCCGGGAGCGACGGCGATGGGTACCTACGGATTTGACGTCAAGCCGCTGTCCGGCTCGGTCGGTGCGGAAATCTTGGGCATCGATCTTGCCGCCGAGCCCGGGCACAACGTCATCGCCGCCATCCGGCAGACCTGGCTCGAGCACGGCGTCATCTTCTTCCGCGACCAGGATCTGCCGCCGGCGAAATTTCTCGCCTTCGCCAAACGCTTCGGCGAGGTGGTCGAATATCCCTTCATCAAGGGCATCGAAGGCTTTCCGGAGATCATTCCGGTGGTCAAGCTCGAGCACGAGACCAAGAATTTCGGCGGCATCTGGCACAGCGACACCGCCTATCTCGACGTGCCGCCGATGGCGACCATGCTGATCGCCCGCGAGGTGCCGCCCTACGGCGGCGATACGCTGTTTGCCAATACGTATCTCGCCTACGAGACGCTGTCCGCCGGTATGAAGCGCATGCTCGACGGCATGATCGCCATCAACCATTCGGCCAAGGCCGATGTCACGCGCACGCGCGAGGACCGCTTGCGCGACGGCGCCAAGGCCGAGGCCAAGAAAGAATACATCAGCGAGCATCCGGCGGTGCGCACGCATCCGGAAACCGGGCGCAAGGCGCTCTACGTCAACATCGGGCACACCGTCCGCTTCAAGGACATGAGCGAGGAGGAGAGCGCGCCGATCCTCAATTATCTGTTCCAGCACCAGACGCGGCCCGAGTTCACCTGCCGCTTCAATTGGCGCGTTGGCTCGCTGGCGTTCTGGGACAATCGTTGCGTGCTGCACAATCCGGTCAACGACTATCACGGCTTCCGCCGCGTCATGCACCGGGTGACGCTCGCTGGCGACAAGCCGCGCTGACTAAATCCCCAGATAGCTCGACTTGATCTCGTCGTTGGCCCTGAGCTCTTCGGGCGTGGCCGAATAGACCACCTGGCCCTTGCTCATCACGTGCACGTAGTCGACCAGCTTGAGCGCAAGGTGCGCGCTCTGCTCGACCAAGAGGATCGACAATCCTTCTTGCCGCAGCTTGCCGATCGCTTCCCACAGGCCCTGGA
>DATJVE010000205.1:0-6391 GCA_035501975.1 Pseudolabrys sp. | reverse complement strand
CGGCGGTCCTTGAATTTCTCGCGCCGGGTGTTGATGAACCAGCCTTGCGCGCCCGACAGCGTCGCGTCCGGGATCTGATCGCGCTTGACGCGGCCGTCCTTGAAGGCGGGAAAATCGTAGCGCGTCGCCCAGGTGCGCGAGGTGAACTCCTCGCGGAACAGATAGTTCTTGGCGGTGAAGCCGACGAAGCCGACCTCGCGATCGCGATAATATTCGTAGCGCATGACGTCGAAATTACCCTGTCCGCGCGAGACCGGCAGATCGGCGCCCCACCAGTCCTTCACGCGCTCGAACTCGATGAAATGCCCGGCGTCGAAGCGGCCGACTTTGTAGGGGCCGCTGCCGAGCGGCGCCTCCAAGGTCGACTGATCGAACGGCTGCTTGGCGTAATAGGCCTTGGAGAAGATCGGCAGCCCGGCGACGAACAGCGGTACGTCGCGCGCCCGCTTTTCGGCAAAGTGCACCATCACGGTGCGCTCGTCCGCTGCTTCCGCGCCTTTGCAGTCGCGCAGTTGCTGGGTGATGATCGGGTGGCCCTTGTCCTTCAGCGTGTTGAGCGACCACGCGACGTCATGCGCGGTGAGCGGCGCGCCGTCGTGGAATTTCGTCTGCTCGCGCAGGGTGAAACGGTAGGTCAGACCGTCTTCGGAAATGTGCACGCCCTTTGCCGCCAGCCCATACATCGCGTCGGGCTCGTCGCCCGAGCGCACCATTAAGGTGGCGAAGCAGTAGTCCATGCCGAAGGCGCCCTCGCCTTTGAGGATATAGGCGTTGAGCGAATTGAAGGTGAGGAACGAGCCGTTGTAGCCACGGCTCGACACCGCTTCCGAATAGACGCCGCCCTTGGGTGCGTCCGGATTGACGTATTTGAAATGAGGAAAATCCGCCGGGTAAGCGAGATCGCCGAAGGCCGACATGCCGTGCCGCTCGGTCTCTTGCGCAGCCGCCGGCGAAGCAAATTTCGCGGCGGCCAGCGCACCGGCCGACAATACCAAGGCATGCCGACGCGTGATCAAGACCGCTGCGGCAGCTTGGCCGCCTTGTCCGCATCCCACCACCAGATGGAGGGGAATGCCGAACGTCCGTATTTCGGCATGTTCTGCGGACGGCCGAAGCGATCCCAGCGCGCCGTGCGCGTAAAGGGATAGGTCCATTGCGGCACGACGTAGAAATTCCACAACAGCACGCGGTCGAGCGCGTGCGTCGCGGCGACCAGCTCCTCGCGAGTCTTGGCGAAGATGATGCGCTCGATCATCGCGTCGACCGCCGGGTTCTTGATGCCGACGATGTTGCGCGAGCCAGGAATTTCGGCCGCCTGCGAGCCCCAGAAGTCGCGTTGCTCGTTGCCGGGCGACAGCGACTCGCCCCAGGAGGCGATGACGATGTCGAACTGCCACTGCCGCATGCGGTTTTCGTATTGCGCGCTGTCCACGGTGCGCACCGACACCGCGATGCCGAGGCGCTCCAGCGAGGGCTTGTAGAACAGCATCACCCGCTCGAACGAGGGATCGTCGACCAAGAGCTCGACCGCCAGGTTTTCCTTGGTCTTGGTGTTGACGAGCCTGGTGTTCTCCACCTCGTAGCCGGCCTCGCGCAAAAGCTTCAAGGCTTCGCGCAGATTGTTGCGCACGTTCTCCGGCGTGCCGCCAACCGGGTTCGTGTAAGCTTGCGTGAACAGCTCGGGCGGCACTTTGTCTTTCACGCTCTGCAGGATGTCCAGCTCCAGGCCCTGCGGAACGCCCGAACAGGCGAGCTCGGTGCCGGAGAAATAGCTGCCGATGCGCTGGTACTGGCCGAAGAAAATCTGCTTGTTCATCTCCTCGAAATCGAAGGCGAAGTTGAAGGCGCGGCGCAGGCGCGCGTCCTTGAACTTGTCGCGCCGCAGATTGAAGGCGAAAGCCTGCATCACGCCGACATTGCGGACGGGAAATTCCTCCTTCACCACTTTCTTGTCGCGCACCGCCGGAAAATCGTAGGCGGTCGCCCAGTTCTTGGCGCTGTTCTCGGTGCGCCAATCGACCTGATCGCCCTTGAACGCTTCCAGCGCGACGGTGGAGTCGCGGTAATACTCGTAACGGATCTGCTGGAAGTTGTTGGTGCCGATATTGACGTTGAGGTCCTTGCCCCAATAGTCGGCGACTTTCTCGTAGACGATGGTGCGGCCGGGAGCGAATTCCTTGATGCGGTACGGGCCCGAGCCGAGCGGCGGCTCGAGCGTCGTCTGCGTCACGTCGCGTTTCTTGCCGGACTTGTCGGTACCTTCCCACCAATGCTTCGGCAGAATCTGCAACTGGCCGACGATCTGCGGCAGCTCGCGATTTCCCGGACCGTCGAAGGTGAAGGTGACGTCGCGCTCGCCGGCTTTTTCCGCCTTCACCACGTGCCGGTAATAGGCGGCGTATTGCGGGCTGTTCTTCTTGAAGGTGTCGAACGAATAGACCACATCGTCGGGCGTCACCGGCTTGCCGTCGTGCCAATGCGCGTTGGCGCGCAGCCGGTAGGTGACCGAGGTACGGTCCTCGGGATAGCTCACCGCCTCGGCGAGCAAGCCGTACTCGGTCGAGACCTCGTCGAGCGCGGGCGTCGATAGCGTCTCGTTGATCAGCTCGAGCCCGCTGGCGAGGCTGCCCTTAACCACCGCGACCACGCCGTTGAAATTATCGAAGGTGCCGAAGGCGATCTGGCGGATGGCGCCGCCCTGCGGTGCGGCCGGATTGACGTAGTCGAATTGTTTGAAGCCGGCCGGGTAGCGCGGCTCGCCGAACAGCGACAGGCCGTGCTTCCACTGGCGCTCTTGCGCGGCCGCTTCGCCCGCCAGCAACCCGCCGCCCGCCGCGCCGATCGCGGGCACAACCAGCGCGGCGGCGGTGCTGCGCAGAACGGTACGGCGGGTGAATTTCATGGCCATGCTCCGGCGCGGTTGACGCGCTTTCCCTGCAATCGCGGGGGATTATGTCGGTTTTTCGATCCGCCACCAGCGGCTCGCGCCGTGCCGTTAAACGCAACGGCCGGGCTTTAGCCCGGCCGTATCCCAATCACGCGATGCCTAAGGTCACTTCGCTGGCGCCGGAGCAGCCGCAGGTGCGGGCGCTGCCGGCGCGGGCGCTTCGGCCGGCTTCGGCGGAGCCGCCCCGGCGGCGGGCGCGGGAGCAGCCTCCGCGGCCTTCGGCAGCGGCACAGGATTGTCCGACAGTGTGCGCAGATAGGCGATCACGTCAGCCCGCTGTTCCTCGCGCGACAGGCCGGCAAAGGTCATGGCGGTGCCGGGGATATAGGCCTGCGGATGGGTCAGGAACTTGTTGAGCTCGTCATAGGTCCAGTTGCCGCCCTTGGCCTTCATCGCCGCCGAGAAGTTGAAACCGCGGTCCTTTCCGCGCTCATCGCCGACGATTCCATACAGATTGGGTCCGACGCGGTTCGGCCCGCCCTTCTCGAATGTGTGGCAGGCTTGGCATTGCTTGGCCGTCGCTTGGCCCTTTTCAACCGACGCCGAGGCGAGGAGGTTCTCGATCGGCTGCTCGGCCGGCTTGGCGGCCGGCTTTTCCCCGCCTTCCGTCTTCACGGCAATGGCGTAGCCGGGCTTCGCCGGCTTCTCCGGCGCGAAAAGAGCGCCAGCCGCAATATTGAGCGCGAGCAGGATCAAGCAGGTGCCGAGAATGGCGCCCAGGACCTTGTTGAGTTCGAACGAATTCATCGAAAAAAGGCTCCGGAAAGGGGCGCGGACCGGCAAGGCACGGATTCGCCGCCGAGGGCTCGGCGGCGGCGGACAGATACCGTTTTGCCTCCCGTCTGGCAACCCGTATAAGCGCCGCGGCCCACTCGACATTCATTCAGGGCGCAGACGCCGAATCGATGCCCGACACCATCGTCCTGATTCCGGCCCGCATGGCCTCGACCCGGCTGCCCGGCAAGCCCTTGGCCGACATCGGCGGCTTGCCGATGATCGTGCAGGTGCTGCGCCGCGCGCAAGCCGCCAAGATCGGCGAGGCGGTGGTGGCGACCGATTCCGAAGCGGTGCAGGCGGCGGTGGAAAAGTCGGGCGGCCGCGCCATCATGACGCGCAGCGACCACGTGTCCGGGTCCGACCGCATCTACGAGGCGCTGGAGGCGCTCGACCCCGAGCACCGCGTCGGCGTGGTGGTCAATGTGCAGGGCGACCTGCCGACCATCGATCCCGCCGACATTCGCGCCGCGCTCGGACCGCTCGCCGATCCGCAGGTCGATATCGCGACGCTCGCGGCCGTCATTACCAACACATCGGACCTCACCAACCCGAACGTGGTCAAAGCCATTGGACCGCCCGCGGCTTCCGGCCGTTTCCGCGCCACCACCTTCACCCGCGCCAACGCGACCGGACCTGGGCCGCACTATCATCACATCGGCCTTTATGCCTACCGGCGCGCTGCGCTGGAGCGCTTCTTCAAGCTGCCGCCGTCGGCCAACGAGCGGCGCGAGAGGCTCGAGCAATTGCGTGCGCTCGACGCCGGCATGCGCATCGACGTGGCCATTGTCGACAGCGTGCCGCTCGGCGTCGACACGCCGGAAGAACTGGCCAAGGCGCGCAAGATGCTCGGCGGTTGACTCCGGCCGGGGGGTCTGCGCAAGGATCGAGGACAGGTGGGATCATGGCCAAGAAGAAGATCATCTTCCAGGGAGAACCGGGGGCGAATTCGCATCTCGCCTGCCGCGAAGCCTACCCCGACCACGAACCGGTGCCCTGCCCGACCTTCGAGGATTGCTTCTCCGCGCTCAACGCCGGCGACGTCGAACTCGGCATGATCCCAATCGAGAACTCGGTCGCCGGCCGCGTTGCCGATATCCACCATCTGATGCCGACGGCCAAGCTGCATATCGTCGCCGAGTGGTTCCTGCCGATCCGCAATCAATTGATGGCGCCGAAGGGCGCCAGCTTGAAAACCATCAAGTCGGTGGAAAGCCACGTGATGGCGCTCGGCCAGTGCCGCAGGATCATCCGCGAGCTGAAGCTCAAGCCGATCGTGGCCGCCGACACTGCCGGCTCCGCGCGCGAAGTGGCCGAGAGCAAGGACATCACCCGCGCGGCGATTGCTTCGCGGCTGGCCGCCGAGATCTACGGCCTCGACATCCTGAAGGAAAACGTCGAGGACGAAGCCAATTCCACCACGCGCTTCATCGTGCTCTCGCGCGAGAAGAAATGGGCGGCGCCGGGACAGGGCAAGGTCGTCACCACCTTCGTGTTCCGCGTGCGCAACGTGCCGGCCGCGCTCTACAAGGCGCTCGGCGGGTTCGCCACCAACGGCGTGAACATGACCAAGCTCGAGAGCTACATGATCGGCGGCAATTTCTTCGCCACCCAGTTCTATGCCGACGTCGAAGGCCACCCCGACGACCGCTCGCTGGTCTTCGCGCTGGAGGAGCTCGCCTTTTTCTCCAAGGAAATGACCATCCTCGGCGTCTATCCGGCGCATCCCTATCGCGACACGTTCAAGGAAGAGAAGGACTGATGGACATAAGCACTATAATCAAAAAATAAAAATCTCAGGGAGGACGTCATGAAAGCCGTGCTGCGTCTGCTTGCCTTATGCGCCGGGCTGCTCATCGCCGGCAACGCCGGCGCTGCGGGGCAATATCCCGATCATCCAGTGCGCGTCGTGGTCGGCTTCGCCGCCGGCGGGCCGACCGACGTCATCGCCCGCATTGTCGCCGAAAAGCTATCGGCCTCCCTCGGCCAGCAATTCTACGTCGAGGACAAGCCGGGCGCCGGCAGCAACATCGCCAGCGCCGAGGTCGCCAAGGCGTCACCCGACGCCTACACCCTCACCGTGGTCAGTACCGGCTTCATGGTCAACATGAGCCTTTACGCGCACGTGCCCTACGACGCGGTCAAGGACTTCGCGCCGATCACCATGGTCGCTTATTCGCCCAATGTGATCGTGGTCAATCCGTCGGTGCCGGCGAAGTCGGTCAAGGAGCTGGTTGCGCTGATCAAGGCCAATCCGGGCAAATACAGCTTCGCCGGCCCCGGCATCGGCTCGACGCCGCATTTGTCAGGCGAATTGTTCAAGCAGAAGTTCGGCCTCGAGATGGTGCACGTGCCCTATCCCGGCGCGGCGCCGGCCATCACCTCGACCATCGGCGGGCACACGCCGATCGCGTTTACCGCGCTGCCGCCCGCGCTCGCCAATGTGCAGAACGGCAAATTGCGCGCGCTCGCCATCCTCGCGTTGAAGCGCAGCGATGAGCTGCCTGACGTGCCGACCATGGCGGAGGAGGGCTATCCGGGACAGGAAGCCGACACGCTCACCGGCGTGCTGGCGCCGGCCGGGACGCCGCAGCCGATCATCGATCTGCTTTATCGCGAAATCGCCAAGGCCGTGGCGCAGCCCGACGTCACCGCGCATTTGCGCAAGCT
>DATJVE010000204.1:0-5778 GCA_035501975.1 Pseudolabrys sp. | reverse complement strand
CGTCCAAGGAAACGTCATGCATCCCAATCGCACCAAGGAGAAACTGCAGCGCGGGGAACCGGCCTACGGCCATGGCATTCGCTTTTTCGCCGGCGCGGAGCACGCCAAATTCGCGGCCAATGCCGGCTACGATTTCCTCTTCATCGATTCCGAGCACGGCGCCTTCAATCTGCAGGAAGGAACGGCGCTGTGCCGCGCCGCGCTCGATGCCGGCGTGACGCCGGTCGTCCGCGTCTGCGGCTTCGATCATCACCTGTGCACGCAATATCTCGACAACGGCGCCCAGGGCATCATCTTCCCGCACGTCGAGACCATCGATCAGATCGAGCTCATCGAGCGCGAGCTGTTCTTCCCGCCGCGCGGCGCGCGCAGCCTGCCGGGTCCGATGGCGATCAACGATTTCAAGCCGATCGCGCACAAGGAATTGGGCGAGCAGGGCAACAATACGACGCTTGCCGTCGGCATGGTGGAGACGCCGGAAGCGGTGGCGAAGCTCGACGACCTCCTCGCGCTCGGCGTGCTCGACGCGGTCGTCGTCGGCGCCAACGATCTGTCGATGACGCTGGGCGTGCCCGGGCAATGGGAAAGCCAGACCTTCGTCGATGCGCTCAACCAGATCGTCGCCTCGTGCAAGAAGGCGCGCGTCGCCTCCGGCCTCGGCGGCATCTTTGTGCTCGACATCCTCAGACACTGGGTCAGGCAGGGCATGACCATGATGTACTGCATGTCCGACGGCGCTGCGCTCATCCAGTATCCCGCCGCGCGGCTCAAAGAGATCAAGCAGGCAGTCGCCGGCTGAGCGCACGCGAGCGCATGCACGCCTATCTGCAGAACAATTTCGTCGGGCTGCCGTTCGAGACGACGCTGGCCGCGACTTCGTTGGTGTTTCGGGGTGACGCGGGTGCGGATCGTCGCGAAGATTAATCGGCGGGCATTGTCATTTTGCTTTATCGATTTTCATTATCGAGCTCGCTTATCGATTGACCCAAGCACAATTGCGGCTTGATCCTTGTCAAGTCGTGCACGGCGTCTGCCCGCTAAACTATCCCGTTTGGTGCCGTACCGGAGATTGTTGTGCGTCAATCGGATTGGAAGCCCGTCCGCGCGTTGCCGCTGTTTGCAGGCATGAGCGAAGCGAATTTCGAGATGCTGGTGTCCGCCGCGTCTCTGGAAGGCTTTCCCTTGCACACCACGTTGATCCACGAAGGCGATTTGCCGGACTTCCTGCACATCGTGGTCAACGGTTCGGTGGAGATGTTCAGCACCCACAACGGGCACGAGACCACCATCGACATCCTGCGGCCAGGCAGCACCTTCGTCCTCGCCGCGGCGGTGCGCAACGAGCGCTATCTCAAGTCGGCGCGCACGTTATCGCCGGCGCAGATCCTCATGATCCCGGCGCCAGCGGTGCGCGAGGCGTTCGACCGCGACGCCGCCTTTGCGCGCGCCATCGTCAACGAGCTCGCCGAGCGCTATCGCTCGGTGGTGCGGTCGCTGAAAAACGAGAAGCTGCGCACCAGCGCCGAGCGGCTGGCGAACTGGATTCTGCAGGCCGACGCCCAGCAGGGCCACCGGCACAGCGTCGAATTGGCCTTCGACAAGCGCAAGCTGGCGTCGCGCCTGGGCATGACTCCGGAGAATCTGTCGCGCAATCTCGCGTTGCTCGCGAAATACGGCGTGAAAAGCTCGGGCCGCGACATCGTCATCGAGGATCCATCGGCGTTGGAAAGTTTCGCCAAGCCCAACGCGTCGATCGACGGCTAGCGCGCGTCGCAAGTCAGGCGCGTTTCATTCCAATCTCGTCGCCGTGCAAGGCGGAGGCTGACGGTCCCGCGACGCTACGGCCCATGGTTTAGATGCGCCGACGCTGCGGTCGACTTGACCGTCATGTTGAAATATTCAATATTAACTGAACAGTTTGTCCAGAATGCGGACATCGGTCTCGTGCCCCGTTCAAGTCCTGTCAAAGTCGAAATTCCCACCGCGGTCGATGAGCCGGACCGTTCGGCCGTCAAAAGCCTGCGCAAGGCGCTTGCGGTCCTCAATGCGGTCGCCAGCGCCGACCACCCGCTCACTGTGGCGAACGTCGCGATCAATGCCGGCATCGCGCGGCCGACCGCCTATCGCTTTGTGCAAACGCTGGTCGCAGCCGGCTATCTGACGCAAGACCCGGCCGACGGACGGCTGTCGATGGGCTTTGCCGTGCTTCCGCTCGCCTCCAGCCTGCTCGACCGCAACCGCATGCGCAAAGAGGCCTTGCCGCATCTGCAATCGCTCGCGCAGCAGACCGGCGAACGCGCCAATCTCGGCGTGCTCTACCGCGACCGTGTGATGTACGTCGCCGGCGTCGAAAAGCCGGCGCTGCCGACGATCTATTCCCGTTTCGGCAAGAGCGCGCCGGCGCATTGCTCCTCGCTCGGCAAAGCCATTCTGGCGTTTCAGCCGGAAGCCGAGGTACGCGCGTTGCTCGCGCGCAAGCCGCTCACCGCCTTCACGCCGACGACGATCACCAATCCCGCCGTCTTTGCGAAGGAGCTTGGGCAAACGCGCGAGCGCGGCTATGCGATCGACCGCGCCGAGCACGCGCTCGGCTCGTGCTGCGTCGCCGCGCCGATCTTCGACGCCAACAACCGCCCGATCGGCGCCATCGGCGTGAGCGGCCGCGATCTCGAGCCGCTGGTGAAGCACCAGGAGCTGGTGCGCCACACCGCCGAAGTCATTTCTCACCACCTGCTCTAATCCTCCCAAGTCTCTAACAAACGCGAAGGCCGGACACGCCATGGACAAGCTGATCATTACTGTCGCCTGCGATTCGAAGACGTCTTATCCGATCAATCATCTTTGCCCGCCGCAGGAGGACATCGAGGGCGTGGCGCAGCAATATCTCGACGGCATCAAGGCCGGCGCCGCGATCGCGCACATCCACGGCATCCGCACGCTGGAAGAGACGATGCAGGCGGACGGTCGCCAGGTCTCGCGCATGAATCAGGAAGGCTGGAAGCGGCTCAACGATGCGATCATGTCGCGCAGCGACCCGGTGATGCAGTTCGGCGTCGCCAGCGCGCGCATCGAGGAGAAGGTCAAACTGATGGGGCTCGGCCCCGACATGATGGCTGTCGCTTTCAACGCGCACGACGAATATTTCAATCCCGATCCGCAGTTCCCGCCCAAGCGCATGATGGCGATCCATCCGGTCGAGGAATTGCTCGCCTACGCCAAGGCCGCCGACGAGCACAAGGTGAAGCTCGAGGTCGAGTGCTTCACTACCGGCGCGTTCTGGAATCTTGAATTCGTGCGCAAGCAGGGCGGCTATCTGAAGGAAAAAGCCTATACCACGCTGTTCCTCGGCTGGCCCGGCGGCACCTGGACGCCGGCGACCGAGAAGGCGCTCATCTACATGGTCGACCACCTGCCGAAGAACTGCATCTGGAACGTCAGCGTGATGAACCCGCAGAAGCAGTGGGACCTGTTGGCGCTGGCGGTCTCGCTCGGCGGCCATGTGCGCGTCGGCTACGAGGACAATCCGTACATCGCGCCCGGCGAACTGGCGAAAAATAACGCGGTGCTGGTCGAGCGCATGGTGAAGATCGCGCAAGGGCTCGGCCGCGACATCGCCACGCCGAAAGAGGCGCGGCAGATCCTCGGCCTGGCGCGCCAGTAGCGCAAGCCCGTGAGCGCGTTCGACACGATCATCGTCGGCGCCGGTTCCGCCGGCTGCGTGCTGGCCAACCGGCAGTCGGCGCAATCGGGGCGCTCGGTGCTGCTGATCGAGGCGGGGCGCGACACGGCGCCGGGGCAGGAGCCCGCCGATGTGCTCGATACCTTCGCCTCGTCTTATTACAACAAGGCCTACAAGTGGCCGGGCCTCAAGGCGCACTGGCGCATGCGCGACACGTCGCCGGAGACGCCGCTCGACCAGGGCCGCATCATGGGCGGCGGCTCCTCGATCATGGGCATGATCGCGCTGCGCGGCACGCCCGACGACTACGACGGCTGGGAGAAGCTCGGCGCCGCCGGCTGGAGCTGGAGCGACGTGTTGCCGTATTTCCGCAAGCTGGAGACCGACTCCGATTTCCACGGCGACCTGCACGGAGACAGCGGCCCGATCCCGATCCGCCGCACCCCGCGCGAGCAGTGGCCGCCGCTGTCGCGCGCCGTCGAGCAATACGCGCGCGAAGGCCAAGCCCCGCTCGTCGCCGATATGAACGCCGACTTCCGCGACGGCCTCGGCTCGCTGCCGATGAGCAATACGCAGCAGCGCCGCGGCTCGACGGCGATGTGCTATCTCGACGCCGGTGTGCGCGCGCGCAAAAACCTCACCGTCATGACCGACGCGACCGTCAGCGGCCTTGTCTGGGAGGGGCGGCGCGTCGTCGGTGTCGGCGTGACGGTCGGCGGCGAAAATCGCGAGTACCGCGGCGGCGAAGTGCTGCTCTGCGGCGGCGCCATCCATTCGCCGGCGTTCCTCTGGCACGAAGGCATCGGCCCGGCGGCGGAGCTGCGCGCGCTCGGAATCGAGGTCGTCGCCGATCTGCCCGGCGTCGGCCGCAATCTGCAAAACCATCCGCTTTTGTTCATCGCCGCCCACCTCAAACGCGGCGCGCGTCAGCAGAATTCGCTGCGCCCACATCCGATCACCTGCGTGCGCTATTCTTCCGGCATGCCCGGCACGCCGCGGAGCGACATGTACATCGCCGCGCACAGCAAATCCTCGTGGAGCGCGCTCGGTAGGCAGATCGCCAACTTCAATGCCACCATCTTCAAGCCGGCTTCGCGCGGCCGCGTGACGCTCGCCTCGGCGGAGCGGGCGCGGCCGCCGCGCATTGAGTTCAATTTCGTCGGCGAGGACGTCGACCTGCAGCGGCTAAAGGACGGCTTCCGCCGCATTGTCGCCATGGCTTTCAGCCCGACCATCCGCCCGCTGTGCACCAGCGTGTTCCCCGTGCGCTTCACCGACCGTATCCGCCAGCTCAACCAACTCACCCGTGGCAATGCCGTCAAGGCGACGCTCATCGCCGCCGCGCTCGACCTGGTTCCGGCACTGGCCGGCATCGTCTTTGGGCAGTTGACCGGCCGCCGCGTCGATCTCGCCGCGCTGGTCAACGACGAGGCCGCGCTCGCCGAGCACGTGCGCCAGAACGTCGCCGGTACCTTCCACGTTTGCGGCACAGCGCGCATGGGCCGCGCCGATGATCCCGACGCGGTCGTCGATACAAGCGGCCGCGTGCGCGGCGTTGGCGGCCTGCGCGTCGTCGATGCATCGATCATGCCGGCGATCCCGCGCGGCAACACCAATATTCCCACCATCATGTTGGCCGAGAAGATCGCCGCCGAGATGAGCGCCGAACACGCGCGCGGCGCGGCGGCCACGGTCGCATAACCCGGAGCGCCGATGCCGAAAAATCGTACCGTCGATTCGCACACGCATATCCTCACCGAGGAGGCGATGCGGCTGCTTACCAAGGAATCGCCGAAAGTCGCGCCGGTGCTCAAAGGCGTTGGCACGGCAAAGGCGACGCTCGAGATCGACGGCCGCGTGGTGCAGGACCCGATGCCCAGCGAGATCTGGGACATCGGCATGCGCCTGCGCGACATGGATGCCAACGACGTCGACGTGCAGGTGCTGTCACCGACCGTCTTTACCTTCTTCTACCATCAGGATCCGAAGCTCGCGCTCGCCTGCGCCGCGATCCAGAACGAGGAGATCGCGGCAGTGGTCAGGCGCCAGCCCGACCGCTTCATCGGCCTCGGCGGCGTGCCGCTACAGGCGCCAGAACA
>DATJVE010000203.1:0-5626 GCA_035501975.1 Pseudolabrys sp. | reverse complement strand
CGAATGGGCGAAGCCCGAACTGGTGGTCGCCAGCGCTTTGAAGCCGAGGCCCTGCAGATAGCGGGCGGTGCCGACGTTCCACGGATTGGGAATGACGAAGCAGCCGCTCTGGTGCAGGGCGCGGAATGCGCGGCGTTTGTCGGCGGTGGACATAGCGAACCCTCCCCCTGAGAGCTGGCAGCGGGGGAGGCTATTTAGCCGATTTTTTCCATTCCGCGTATTCTTTGCGCACGAATTGCGCCGCGGTTTCAACGTGCGTGCGAAACCAGCGCCGTTTGCGCTTATTCAGATCCTTGCGCAATGCATCGCGGCGGTCGCGCGCGCCGAGATGGATGGCGGCGAGTTCGCGGCCCATGCACCAGAGCAGGTCGGGATGCAGCAGGCGGGCGGCATCGCGCGGGTCCTCGACGTTGATCTTGCGGTTATTCGGCGACAACCGCCGCATCAGCAGGTTGCCGGTCGCCGCGTACCACGGGTCAGGCGAGCGATATTTGCCGAAGGCGATGTCGTCGAGATAGAGCCGCGTGCCGCCGCCATGCGCGCGCGTCCAGCCGGACGGCACCAGCGCCTTGCCCTCGCGCAGCAACGGACCGCCATGCCACACGGCATAGCCGAGCCAGCGCGGGCGGCCGAGGCTGCCGGTTCCCGCGGTGCGCCGCCAATAGGCGAGCTTGATCGAGCGGTCCGGAAGCGCGGCAGTAAACAACTTCAACCAGCGAGCGTCCGGCTGCTCGGGATCCTTCTTCGCCAGCAGCGCGCGATATTGATCCTCGATCTTCTGCCAGAACTTCTCCCGCGCCGCCTCGTCGACGACGAAGCGCTTGCGCAGCCACAAGTGCTGACGGTCGAGGATAAAAGCCTCCGGCGCTTCAAGACCCTGCGCGTAGCCGGCAAGGATGTTTGCGCATATCGCCTTGAGCGAAATCTGGCTCGGCGCCGCAGCGAGCGTGGCGCTGGCGGCGAGCCGCACCAGATCGAGCAGGTAGGGCATCTCGGCCGCCTCGTCGTAGTCGTTGACGCCCCAGCAGATGCGGCCTTCCCGGTCGGTCCAGGTGCCAAAATTCTCCAGATGGATGTCGCCGACGGCGAGGACGGCGGGCGCCTTGGCGAAATCGGGACAAATATCGAGGATCGTCTCCGCCCAGCGCCAATAGGTTGCGCGCAAGAAGGAGAACGCGTTGTCGCACATTGCCTTCTGCTTTTTCTTCAGATCGCCCTCGACGACATCGCCCTTGAGCTGGGCCGTGAGCCAGCGCTCGTACTCCTTGTCGGCCGCCCGAATGCCCATCGTCGTCTCCCCCCGCGCAGGACAATTTTAACGCGAGGATGCGCCCATGCGGTCGGCAATTGCAATCCGGTTTGCGCCGGTAAGTCGCATTGTGACAACGCCTGGCAGCGCGTTTAACCCCTGCCGGCGGCTTATATTCCGACAACGAGTTGTGATCGAAGTCGCGCCGCCGCGCCCTTGTTTTGCCGCGCCGGCAAGCTAATGCATGCGACCATGACGCGAACAAAGGATGCTGCCATGGCATCGCTTCCGCTCAAGCTGATGATGTCGTTTGTTGCGCTTGCCTTGGTCCTTGCCGCCGCGCCGGCCGACGCCGCCAAGGCGCGCAAGCAAAAGAAGCCGGCGCATGCCGCGGCCGTCGCGGTGAAACCCGGCTACCGCGGCACCGCTCTGTTTCCGGCCGGGCCGGTCTATCACGCCAACGATTATCTCGGCGACGACCCCGACCCGTTCATCCGCCTGCAGCTGCAGCGCGATCTGAACGCCCATTACGGCGGCGAGCCCTGACCGCCGTCGAATTTGATTTTCCCCGCCCGATCGGGTGAACTGCGCGCCGATTTGAACGTTGCGCGCCTGTCAGCGCGGCTCAATCGCCGGGGAGTGAAACATGCTGAAAACCATCGCCGCCTTCGACCGCATCGGCGAGGAAAACGCCTTTGCGGTGCTCGCGCGCGCCAACGCGCTGGCGGCGCAAGGCCGCGACATCATCAGCCTCGGTATCGGTCAGCCGGATTTTCGCACGCCCGATTTCATCGTCGAGGCGGCGATCAAGGCGCTGCGCGACGGCCACCACGGCTACACCGCTGCGAACGGCATCCCGCCGTTGCGCGAGGCAGTCGCCGCCGATCTGCATAAGCGCTTCGGTGTCGACGTTTCGCCCGATGAGGTCATGATCATGCCCGGCGGCAAGCCGACCATGTTCATGTCGATCCTGATGTTCGGCGAGCCCGGCGCCGAGATCATGTATCCCGATCCCGGCTTCCCCATCTACCGCTCGATGATCGAGTTCACTGGAGCTACGCCGATTCCGGTGCCGGTCCGCGAGGAGAACGGCTTCGCCTTCTCGGCGGCAGAGACGTTGAAACTGATCACGCCGAAGACGCGGCTCCTCATCGTCAACTCGCCGGCCAATCCGACCGGCGGCGTCACGCCGAAAGCGGAAGTCGACAAACTGGTTGCCGGACTGGAGAAGTGGCCGGACGTCGCCGTCATGTCGGACGAGATCTACGACCACATGGTCTACGACGGCGAGAAGCACGTCTGCTTGCTGTCGTACCCGTCGATCCGCAACCGGCTGATTCTGCTCAATGGCTGGTCGAAGACCTACGCCATGACCGGCTGGCGGCTCGGCTACGCGGTATGGCCGGGCAAGCTCTACGACTATGCGCGCAAGCTCGCGGTGAACTTGCATTCCTGCGTCAACGCCTCGGCGCAATATGCCGGCCTTGCCGCGCTGCAAGGCCCGCAGGACGAGGTCTATAAGATGGTCGCTGAGTTCGACAAGCGGCGCAAAGTCGTGGTCGAGGGGCTCAACAAGCTTCCCGGCGTCTCCTGCGTGGTGCCGAAGGGCGCGTTTTACGCCTTCCCCAACATCAAGCGCACCGGCTGGAAGGCCAAGGAGCTGGCCAACACGCTGCTCAATGAAACGGGCGTCGTCACCATCGGCGGCCCCGACTTCGGCATCCTCGGCGAGGGGTACCTGCGGCTGTCTTATGCCAACTCGACCGAGAACATCCTGAAGGCGCTCGGCCGCATGAGTGAATTCCTGTCGAGTCGTAAAGCCGCCTAATCAGGTTTCCAGCCCCGCCCGTCTCGCCGCCACCTTGGCGATCACCGCCCAATCTTTGTTGGCGTCGCCATGCGCCAGCGCGTCGAGGAACGCGTCGCGTAGCACGCTGGCGAAGGGCAAGGGCACATTGGCCTTTTCGCCGGCCGCGAGCGCGAGCCGGACATCCTTCATGCCGAGGATGAGGTCGAAACCGGGCGGCTCGTAGCGGCCGCCGGCGATCAGATCGGCATAGCCGCGGTAGACCGGCACGTCGAACAGCGCAGTGTTGACGATGTTGAGGAATTCCTTCGCCGGCATCTTGTAGCCGCGCACCAGCGCGGCGGCCTCCGCCATCGCCTCGATCGCCGCGGCGACCATCAGATTGCCGGCGATCTTGGCGACATTGGCCATGCGCGGCTCCTCGCCCACGCGGGTCGAGCGCTGGCCGACCGCGTTGAGCAGCGGCTGCACGCGCTCGATCGCCGTCGCGTCGCCCGCCACCGCGATGGAGAGCTTTGCCGCCGCCGCCATGTCGGGGCGGCCCCATACCGTCGCCGCGATATAAGGCACGCCGCGCTGGCGGTGCAAAGCTGTGAGCTCCTCGGCACAGGCGACCGAGGCGGTCGCCATGTTCACGTGAACGGTCGATGATCCGCCTGCGGGCAGCGTGTCGCCCTGCACGAAGACCGCGCGCATGGCGTCGTCGTTCGGCAGCATCGAGATCACCGCATCGCCCGTGAAGGCGTCCTTGGCGCTGGCCGCGACCGCCGCGCCTTCCTTTTCCAGTTCGCGTAGCGGCTCTTTCGCCATATCGAAAACACGCACCGTATGGCCCGCTTTCAGCAGGTTGCGCGCCATCGCCTTGCCCATGCGGCCGACGCCGATCACTCCGACTTGCATGCGTGTTCTCCCTGGCAAATGCCACTTGGAAATAGAACGCAAACCGGACCAATATCAAAGCCGGGAGGCGCTCGGCAGCCGCCGCGGCCCAAGGAAGGAAAAAATCAGATGTTCGACCGTGGATTGTCCGAAGAGCAAAAGATGATGCGCCAGAGTTGCCGCGATTTCGTCGACGACATGGTGCTGCCCTACATCAAGAAGAATTGGCAGAAAGAATGGTCGATGGTGCCGGAAGACCGGCTGCCGTTGAGCATTCTGGAAGGCGCCGAAAAGGTCGGCATCCGCACTTTGGGCGTGCCGGAAGAATACGGCGGCGTGGAGCTCGAGAAAGGCACCGAAGTGCGGACCTTCGCGCTCGTCGCCGAGGAGATCGCGCGCGGCGATTCAGGCCTCGCCGACAAGCTGGTGCAGAACTGGAAGGTCTCGGTGCTGCTGCGCCAGTTCGCGCCCAAGCATCACCAGAAGCATTGGTTCACGCGCCTGGTCAACGAGCCGCAATTTTTGATGGCGCATTGCCTGACCGAGCCGCGCGGCGCTTCCGACCGCTGGCTGCCCTATAACGTGCCGGAAGCGGCGATGCAGACTCGCGCGGTGAAAACCAACGGCGGCTGGATCATCAACGGCCGCAAGCAGTTCATCTCCAACGGCTACGACGCAAGCCTCTACGTCGTCTATGCCAACACCAACCCCAAAGTCGGCATGCTGCAGGGAACCTCATCGTTTCTGGTGCCGCGCGAGACCAAGGGATTTTCGGTGGCGCGCTGCAACGAGACTCTCGGCTGCCGCTTCATGAACAACGGCGAGATGGTGTTCGAGGACATGTTCATCCCCGACGACCAGTTGCTGGTGCAGGATTCGGCGATGGGTTCGGCCGGCGTCTATTTCCGTCCCGGCAAGATCATCCAGGCGGCGAAGAATCTCGGCGTCGGCGTGCGCGCCTTCGAGGCGACCGCCGAATACGCGCAGAACTACGTGCAGGGCGGCCGCATCCTGATCAAGCATCAGGCGGTGGCGCTGCGGCTGGCCGACATGGCGACCAAGATCGAAGCGGTCCGCGCGCTGCTCGACCGCGCCTCGGCCGCGGTCGATGAAAACGCGCCGGAAGCGGAGACTTTGGTGAACATGGCCAAGATGTTCGCCTCGGAAGAGATCATGAAGGTCGCCCAGCACGCGGTTGAACTGCACGGCGGCAACGGCGTGATGCTCGACTTCGGCATCGAGAAGGTGCTGCGCGACGCCGTGGTGTTCCTGCACATGGACGCGACCGTCGACATCTCCAAGTTCAAGATCATCAAGAACATGTTCCCGGACACCGCAGGGAAATACGCCGGGCCGGAATGACGATTATTGTTTCAACATGAAGCGGAAGCCGGTGAGCACGATCACCAGGCCAATCAGCTGAGCTGCGGTCGGCACCACTCCCAACGCGGCGAAGCCGATGATAAGGCCGAAGACCGGTACCAACGCCGGAAAAGTTGACGCGCGTCCGCCGCCGAGCCGCACGACCGCGAGCGCGAACAGATAGATCGGCAGTACGCCGGCCAGTATGCCTTGCACGACGATCTGCAAGACGTTTTCCCAAATGCCGAGCGCCAGCAGCCGCGTGGTGCCTTCGATGAGCAGATAAAGCGGCGCAACGATGATCACCGACACCGTGCCGACGGCCGCGA
>DATJVE010000202.1:0-26236 GCA_035501975.1 Pseudolabrys sp. | reverse complement strand
ATCGACAACGCCACCGGCCTGGTCGAGCCGGGCGACGCCATCATCGTCGACGGCACCAGCGGCGTCGTGCATATGCGGCCGCCCTCCGACATCGAAACCGCCTATGGCGAGCGGGTGAAGCTGCGCGCGCGGCGGCAGGCGCAATACCGCGCGCTGCGCGACAAGGCTTGCGTCACCAGGGACGGCCACAAGTTCGCGCTGATGATCAATGCGGGCCTCACCATCGATTTGCCGCACCTCGACGACAGCGGCGCTACCGGCATCGGCCTGTTCCGCACCGAATTGCAGTTCATGGTCGCCGACACGCTGCCGCGCACCAACGAGCAGCTCGGCCTTTATCGCGCCGTGCTCGACGCCGCGGGAAAACGGCCGGTGACTTTCCGCACCCTCGATATCGGCGGCGACAAGGTGCTGCCCTATCTACGCAACATCGAGGAGGAAAACCCGGCGCTCGGCTGGCGCGCGATCCGGCTAGGCCTCGACCGACCCGGGCTGTTGCGCAGCCAGGTGCGCGCGCTGCTGCGCGCGGCCGGCGGGCGCGAATTGCGCATTATGTTTCCGATGATCGCCATGGTGGAGGAGTTCGACAAGGCCAAGTCGCTGGTCGAGATGGAGTTGACGCATTTGCGCCGGCACGGCCACGCGCTGCCCGAGCGGGTGCATATCGGCACCATGCTGGAGGTGCCGTCGCTGCTGTTCCAGCTCGACGAGCTGCTGGCGCGGGTCGACTTCCTGTCGGTTGGCTCCAACGACTTGATGCAGTTCCTTTACGCTGCCGACCGCGGCAACAAGCGCGTGTCCGAGCGCTTCGATCCCCTGTCGGCGCCGGTCTTGCGCGCGCTCAAGGACATCGCCGACAAGGCGCGGGCGCACGGCAAGCCGGTGGCGTTGTGCGGCGAGCTGGCCTCGCAGCCCATCGGCGCGCTCGCCTTGGCCATTCTCGGCTACCGCTCGCTGTCGCTGTCGCCCTCGGCGGTCGGCCCGGTCAAGGCGCTGCTGCTCGATCTCGACTGCAGCAAAGGCGAAAGCGCCATCCTGCCGTTCCTCGAGCAGCCGGTCGGCAGCGTGTCGATCCGTCAAAAGCTTGAAGGCTTCGCGGCAGCCGAGGGACTTCAGTTATAGATAGTGCGTGAGCCGTCATGGCCGGACTTGTTTCGGTCATCCACGCCTCTAAATGTACGAATCCATGCAGCTACCTCAACACAAGCTCGACGCCCTGCTCGCCCGCCATGAATTGGTGGAGCGCGAGCTCGCCAGCGGCTTGGCCGCCGAGGCCTACGTCAAGCTGTCGCGCGAATTCGCCGAGCTCTCGCCCGTGATCGAAGCAATCAAGGCCTATCGCGCGGTGGCCTGTGAGATTGCCGATCTCGAGGCCCTCGCCTCCGACCCGGCGAACGATCCGGAGATGCGCAAGCTCGCCGACGCCGAGCGCCCTGCCCTGCTCGCGCGCAAGGAAAAGCTCGAACACGAGATCCAGTTCGCGCTCATTCCGAAAGACGCGATGGACGATCACAACGCCATCCTGGAAATCCGCGCCGGCACTGGCGGAGACGAGGCCGCGCTGTTTGCCGGCGACCTGTTCCGCATGTACGAGCGCTACGCCGCCAAGCAGGCTTGGAAGACGGAAATCCTGTCGATGAGCGAGGGCACCAAAGGCGGCTTCAAGGAAATCGTCGCCGAGGTGCGCGGGCGCGGCGTCTTCGCCAAGCTCAAATTCGAATCCGGCGTGCACCGCGTGCAGCGCGTGCCCGACACCGAAGCGAACGGCCGCATCCACACCTCGGCGGCCACCGTCGCCGTGCTGCCCGAGGTGGAGGACGTCGACATCGACATCAACGAAGGCGACCTCAAGATCGACACCATGCGCGCGCAGGGCGCCGGCGGCCAGCACGTCAACAAGACCGAATCCGCCATCCGCATCACCCATATTCCGAGCGGCATCGTGGTGTTCGTGCAGGAGGAGCGTTCGCAGCACAAGAACAAGGCCAAGGCGATGACGATGCTGCGCGCCAAGCTGTACGATCAGGAGCGCCGTAAGCTCGACGCCGCGCGCGCCGCCGAGCGGCGCGGACAGATCGGCTCGGGCGACCGCTCGGAACGCATCCGCACCTATAATTTTCCGCAAGGCCGCGTTACCGACCACCGCATCAGCCTGACACTGCACAAGTTGCCGCAGGTGATGGAAGGCGAGGCCTTGAATGAGATCATCGACGCCTTGATCACCGAGCATCAGGCCGAATTGCTGGCGGCCGAAGGCGCCGCGTGAACGACGCCCACGGACTTGAGGCCGGTGCTTCAGTCTCGGAGGCGACCCGTCTCTTGGCGCAAACGCTCCGTCTGGCCGGCATCGAGGAGCCGGAGGTCGATGCCCGCGCTCTGCTCGGCCATGCACTTCAACTCGAGCGCGCGCAATTGATCTCGCATTCGGAGCGCATCCTCGATGCGCATGAAGCCGCGGCAATCTCGGCATTCGCCGCCCGTCGCCTCAAACGCGAGCCGGTCTCGCGTATTATCGGGCGCAGGGAGTTCTGGAACGTCATGTTGCGGCTGAGCCCGGCCGTGCTCGACCCGCGGCCGGAGACCGAAACCGTGGTCGAAGCCGCGCTCGACGCGGTGGCGAGCGCCGCCTTGCGCATGAAGCGGCTGCGCATCCTCGACATCGGCACCGGCTCGGGTGCGCTGCTCCTGGCGCTGCTTGCCGAGTTGCCCAACGCGGTGGGCACCGGCACCGACATCAGCACGGCCGCATTGGTGGTCGCGCGCGCGAATGCCGAGCGCAACAGTCTCGCCGGCCGTTGCACCTTTCTCGCCTGCGATATCGCCGCGGGGCTTAACGGTCCGTTCGATCTCATTGTGTCGAACCCGCCTTATATTGCGCATGGCGACATCGCATCGCTTGCGCCGGAGGTGCGCGACTACGACCCGGCGCTCGCGCTCGACGGCGGCAATGATGGGCTTGATGGTTACCGCGCCATCGCGGCGCAAGCGGTCCCTCTGCTTGCGCCCGGCGGCCGGCTGCTCGTGGAGCTTGGCGCGGGCCAGGAAGCGGCGGTCCGGGCGCTGTTTACCAAAGCCGGATTGGCGGTCGCGCCGGCGCGCCACGATCTTGCCGGCATTCCGCGCGCCTTGAGCGCAACCATCGCCCCTTAAGGACGTTGTATTTCGATACTGCGAAAAGCGCAGACCACCCTTGCGGGTAAAAAAACCACTTGGAATATGACCCGGAAACGACTAGCTTCCCGTCAACGGAATCGACCCGTGAGGGTTGCGCCGCCTGGAACCCCGGAGCCAAAAGGCTTTGTGCGGCGGCAGCGCAAGATGACGAAACGCCATCTTCAAGAAAGATGGCAGACGAAATCGCCAGCTACGGGGTCGGACGCTTCACCGGTTGGGCGCATCAGATTTTGAAACCTCGACGATGCGCGTAATGAGAGTTTGGCAACGCCGTGAATATATCGCGGCTAAGGGGTTGCTTCGGCTATAGCGATAAAGATCGCAAAATGTTCGAGCATTCGCGCACGAATTGGCGCCGGCCTTTGGCCGCGCGGCGCGCTGCGTGGGAGCGTACAGGTTCGACGCAAGGTCGATGAACGAGTGGCGGCACGAGCCGCGGTGATGTTGAAAGGTTTGCGAAAAGGCAGATGATGAGAAACGGTCAAAAGCGCATGCGGGGACGCAACAACCAACACCGCAAGAGCCAAAATCCGCTCACTCGCGTTTACGAGTCGAACGGACCCGACGTGAAGATCCGCGGCACCGCCTCGCACATCGCGGAAAAATACATCCAGCTGGCCCGCGATGCGCAAAGCTCCGGCGACCCGGTGGCGGCGGAGAACTATTATCAACACGCCGAGCACTACTTCCGCTTGATCGCCGCCGCGCAGGAGCAATTCCGCCAGCAGAATCCCTATTACAATCAGCCGCAGCAGCAGGGCCAAAGCGCGCCGCAGGGCGCCGCCGACGACGCTTTCGATGACGAGGGCGACGACGGCCAGCCCTTCATGGGCCAGAACGAGCCGAGCTACGCGCCGCAACCGCCGCCGCAGGCGCCGCAACCTTATCTGCCGCGCGACGCGCAGCCGTTCCCGCCGCGCGATCAGGCGCAGCCACGTCAGCAGGCGCAGCCTTACGCACAGCCTCCGGCGCCGGCCGCCGATCCGAACGCATTGCCGGCCTTTATCACTGGCGGCCAGCCGCAGCCGACTCCGGCCCCCGCCTACGGGCAGCAGAACGGACACGAACAAGGCGACCGCCCGGATCGGTTCGGTCACCGCCGGCGCCGGCGCCATCGTGGCGGCGGATTCCGTCCGGAGCGTCCGGACAATTTCGGTAACGCCAACCCGCAAGGCGCGGCGCCGATGCCCGACGGCGGCGATCAGCCGGATTGAGCCGAGCCTCTCATTCACCCGCCGGGCGACGGCGCCAGCGCCGGCTCAAGTGCCGGCACCAGGCCGCGCTTGACGCGGCGCGCGGGGATCGCGCGATAAACCTGCTTGGTCGCTTCCACCATGTGTACGCCGGCAAACGGCGCCGACAGCGTCGCGCCGGTGCGCTCCCATGCGACCGCCGAGCGCAAGAACCAGCCGCGCGCGATCGGCGGCACGTAGAGCGCCTCGCTCCAGCCGGTCGGCGTGAACCAGGTCTCGCGCAACAGCTGATTGATCTGCGCGCGCGAATAAGGCCGACCGTGCCCGAATGGCGTCGTGTCCATGCGCGCCCACAAGCCACGCCGGTTCGGCACCACCACCAAGAGCCGGCCGCCCGAAGCCAGCACGCGCCAGGCCTCGCGCAACAGCGCGGCAGGATCGTTCGTCATTTCGAGCGCGTGCACCAAGAGCACACGGTCGACCGCGCTGTCGGGCAATGGCAGTTCGTTTTCGTCGACCAGCGCGGTAAGCGCCGGCCGCGTCGTCGGCCATTTCACCACGCCCTGCCCGGCCGGCATGAAAGCGAGACAGCGTTCGGCGTCTTCGCGAAACAGCCCGAGGTAAGGCGTGGCGTAGCCGATGCCGACCACGCGCAGGCCGCGCGTATCGCCCCACAGGCCGCGAATGCCGCGGCCGACGAAGCGGCGGGCTACCACGCCCAAGCGTTGCCCGTAGAAATTGCGCAGGTCCACAACGTCGATCGACATAACGTGAAAATACCACGATCCGGGCGCCGCGGCGAAAGGCGGAAACCCTTAATTCACGCTTACGCGAGAATGCCTTAACCGCAGATGCGTGGCCGTGCGAAGCCATGATACGTTCGGTGCGGCGATACTAAGGATCGGACCATGCACGCGGAAACCCGCCTGTTTCTCTGCCTGAAGGACAACTACGGGGTGCTGCTGCACGATCCACAAACCGGGGCCACCGCGTCGATCGACGCGCCCGAGGCCGCCCCGATCGAAGGCGCGCTGAAGGCGACCGGCTGGAAGCTCACCGACATTCTGGTCACCCACCATCATGGCGATCACACCGGCGGCATCGTCGCGCTCAAGGACAAATACAAGTGCCGCGTGGTGGCGCCGGCGGCGGAGGCCGACTCCATTCCGGCGGTCGACCAGACCGTGCGCGAGGGCGACCAAGTGATGGTCGGCAACTTGTCGGGCAGCGTGATCGAGACGCCCGGCCACACCAACGGGCACATCGCCTACTGGTTTCACGCCGACAAGCTCGCCTTCGTCGGCGATACGCTGTTCTCCATCGGCTGCGGCCGCGTCATCGAGGGCACGCCGGGGATGATGTGGCGCTCGCTCACCAAGCTGCGCGACCTGCCCAACGATACCGAGATCTATTGTGGGCATGAATACACCGCCGCCAATATCCGCTTCGCCCGTACCATCGAGCCGGACAATGCGGTGCTGGCCGCACGCGAGGCGCAGGTCAAGCAGCAGATCGCGCAAGGCGAGCCGACCATTCCGGTGACCATCGGCGACGAGAAACTGGCCAATCCGTTCTTGCGCGCCGACGTGCCGGAGGTCGCCGCCGGCATCGGCATGGCCGGCAAGCCGGCCGCGCAAGTGTTCGCCGAGATCAGGGCGCGGAAGAATAAATTTTAGTCCGTGAATCCTGGGCCGACCATCCTTCGAGGCTCGCTTCGCTCGCACCTTAGGATGACGGAATAAGGTGTGACATGCCAGCCCCGACCGCCTCGTCGATCATCCGCGCACTCGATCTCAAGCCGCATCCGGAAGGCGGCCATTATCGCGAGACCTTCCGCGATCCGCGCGTGGTCGGCGGCCGCGCGGTCTCCACCTCGATCTATTTCCTGCTGGCGCGCGGCGAGCGCTCGCATTGGCACCGCATCGACGCGGTCGAGATCTGGCATTACTACGCCGGCGCGCCGCTCAAGCTCGAAGTGGTGGACGGCGCGAAGGAGGAGATCGTGCGGCTCGGCGCCGATATCCATGCCGGCGAGGTGCCGCAGTTCACCGTGCCGGCGCGGGCCTGGCAGGCGGCGGCAACGACCGGCGATTGGACGCTCACCGGCTGCACGGTGGCGCCCGGGTTTTCCTTCGAGGGTTTCGAGCTCGCGCCAGCGGACTGGAAGCCGCGCTAGCGTTCAGGCTAAATACTGCCCGCCATTCGCCGACAGCGTCGAACCGGTGATCAGGCCGGCATCGTCGGAAGCGAGGAACACGACGCAGCGCGCGATCTCCTCCGGCTCGCCCAGGCGGCCGATCGGGATCAGCGGCAAAATGCTCTTTTCCAGTACGTCTTTCGGTACCGCCTGCACCATTTCGGTGTTGATGTAGCCCGGGCAGATCGCGTTCACGGTGATGCCGGCGCGCGCGCCTTCCTGCGCCAGCGCCTTGGTGAAGCCGATCTCGCCCGCCTTGGCGGCGGAATAATTGGTCTGGCCAAACTGCCCCTTCTGGCCGTTGATCGAGGAAATGTTGATGACGCGGCCGAACTTGCGCTCACGCATGCCTTCCCAGACTTGCCGGGTCACGTTGAACAGCGAGCCGAGATTAGTGGTGATCACCGCCGTCCATTGCTCCGCCTTCATGCGGTGAAACGGCGCGTCGCGGGTGATACCGGCATTGTTGATCAGCACTTCGATGGGACCGAGCTCGGCTTCCACCGTCTTCACGCCGGCGGCGCAGGCCTCGAACGATGACACGTCCCACTTGAACACCGCGATGCCGGTCTCCGCCTTGAATTTCGCGGCGGCCTCGTCGTTGCCGCCGTAATTGGCCGCTACCTTGTATCCGGCGGCCTTCAGCGCCTTCGCGATGGCCGCCCCAATTCCTCGAGTGCCGCCGGTGACCAATGCAACGCGTGACATACGTCTCCTCCCGAACCCTTTAAACGTTTAGCCCGGCTTATGCCGCGCATCCACGTCCCGTTTATGACTGACAGCTTAAAGACGTGCATGGCCGGCACAAGGCCGGCCATGACGCGGATCAATCGTGGTTGTGCAATGCGGGACGATCACCTCTCCACGCACATGGCGATGCCCATGCCGCCGCCGATGCACAGCGTGGCCAGCCCCTTCTTGGCGTTGCGCTTCTGCATTTCGTAGAGCAGCGTCACCAGCACGCGCGTGCCGGAGGCGCCGATCGGATGGCCGAGCGCGATGGCGCCGCCATTGACGTTGACCTTCGAGGTATCCCAACCGAGGTCCTTGTTGACCGCGCAGGCTTGCGCGGCGAAGGCTTCGTTCGCTTCGATCAGGTCGAGGTCCTCTTTCTTCCAGCCGGCCTTCTTGAGTGCCGCGCGCGAAGCAGGGATCGGGCCGGTGCCCATGATCGCCGGATCGACGCCGGCCTGCGCCCACGACACGATGCGCGCCAGCGGCGTCTTGCCGAGCTTGGCGGCCTCCGACGCTTTCATCAGCACCACCGCGGCGGCGCCGTCATTGATGCCGGAGGCGCTCGCCGCCGTCACCGTGCCTTCCTTGTCGAAGGCCGGCCGCAGCTTGGCGATCGATTCCAGCGTCACGCCCTTCTTCGGATATTCGTCGGTGTCGACCACGATGTCGCCCTTGCGCGACTTGATGGTGACCGGCGCGATCTCGTCCTTGAACTTGCCGGCGGCCATCGCCGCTTCCGCCTTGTTCTGCGAAGCGACCGCGAACTCGTCCTGCTGTTGGCGGGTGATCTGCCACTGCTTGGCGACGTTCTCGGCCGTGTTGCCCATGTGATAGCCGTTGAAGGCATCCCACAGCCCGTCCTTGATCATGGTGTCGATCATCTCGAACGAGCCCATCTTGATGCCGTTGCGCAGATGCTGGCAGTGCGGCGCCATGCTCATGGATTCCTGGCCGCCGGCCACCACGATCTCGGCGTCGCCATTGGCGATTTGCTGCATGCCGAGCGCGACCGACCTCAGGCCGGAGCCGCATAGCTGGTTCACCCCCCAGGCAGGGCTCTCGACCGGGATGCCGGCGGCGATGGACGCCTGCCGCGCCGGGTTCTGGCCCTGACCCGCGGTCAGGATCTGGCCCATGATGACCTCGTTGACGCGGGCGCTCTCGACGCCTGCCCGGGTCAACGCCGCCTGGATCGCCGTCTTGCCGAGCTCGTGCGCCGGCAGATTGGCAAACGCCCCATTAAACGAGCCGACCGCGGTGCGGGCGGCGCTGACAATGACGATATCGTCCTTCATCCGAAACTCCTTCTGGCAAGCGGTTAGGAGGCAAAGCGGCCATTTGGCGTTGCCGCATCCTTGGCTGGGCGGGAACCCCTGTCAACAACGGGCAGCCTCAAGATATCAGCTAGAATTGGCGGTTTCTTGACCTTTCTCAAGGGATGCCGCACCGCCCACCGGTCCTGCCGCGATGCCACAAAAACGGTGGCCCGCACAAGGCCAAACCGGCTATGCTGAACTTCTAGGCAGGGGCAGTGCGATCACCATGACAGACGAAAAAGAACCCATCACAATCAAAAAATACGCCAACCGGCGGCTCTATAATACCGGCACCAGCGCCTATGTGACGCTTGAGGATCTCGCCACCATGGTCAAGGACGGCGAGAATTTCGTGGTCTTCGACGCCAAATCCGGCGAGGACATCACGCGTTCGGTGCTAGCGCAGATCATCTTCGAGCAGGAGAACAAGGAAGGGCAAAGCCTGTTGCCGATCGCCTTCCTGCGGCAGTTGATCCGCTTCTACGGCGACAGCATGCAGATGCTGGTGCCGCGTTTTCTTGAACAATCGATGTCGTCGCTCACCAGCCAGCAGGGCAAGTTCCGCGAGCAGATGGCGCAGGCCTTCGGCGGCGTCGGCTTCGGCCCGCTCGAGGACCAGGTGCGGCGAAACATGGAGATGTTCGAGAAGACCTTCGCCATGTTCGCGCCCTTCGCGCGCGGCCAGGCGAAACCGGCAGAGGACAAGCCGCCAAGCTCGGCCAGCGAAATGGACGAGCTCAAGCGCCAGCTCGACGAATTGCAGAAGCGGATCGATAAGCTGGGAACCAAGGAATAGTTCCTCGCCTCGACCTTTCTCCGTCATCCTGAGGTGCTCGGCCGAAGGCCGAGCCTCGAAGAATGCACGGCCACCGATCTCGGGTTTACCCGAGATCGGCAGCGATAATTAGCCGCGCGACGCGCGCACCCCAGAGTGACGGATCAACTTATACAACTCGGCTGAGTTACGCGCTGGCCGCGCGCGAGGTGAGCCACGGCCGCTCGTCGGTGGCAAGCCCGCTCAAGGCGCCTTGCAGATAATCGCATTGCCATTCCGAAAGCAGCTGCGCTGAGTCCTCGTCCTGCACCCATTCGGCCACGGTCTTGAGGCCGAGCCGGCGCGACAGATCGATGAGCGTGTGCGCGAAGGCGCGGTCGTCGTCCGACTTGACGATGTTCTGCACGAAGGCGCCGTCGATCTTGACGATGTCGACGCCGAGCTTGCGCAAATTGCGGAACGAGGTGTGGCCGGCGCCGAAATCGTCGATGGCGATGCGGCAGCCGAGGTCCTTGACGCGAGTGACGAAGCCGCGCGCGTCGTGCAGATCCTGGATCGCCGCGGTCTCGGTGATTTCGATGATCAGCCGCTCGGCCGCGCCGGCGTGGGCGCGCAACATGGCGCCGAGGCCCGCCCACCAGTCGGGATCGACGGCGGAGGCCGGCGAGACGTTGACGCTGGCGGTGAACCCGGGCGCGCCCGCCAATTCGTTCACCACCAGCTCGAGCACGCGATAGTCGAGCATGCGCATCAGCCCGACGCGTTCGGCCACCGGGATGATCTCATGCGCATGGGCGAGCCGGCCGTCGGGGCGGCGCACGCGCATCAGGCACTCGTAGAAAGCGGTCTTGCGGCTCTTGGCCTCGACCACCGGCTCGAAGGCGAGCGCAATGCGCCGCTCGTTAAGCGCGGCGACGATTTCGTCGGTCGCGCGCACGCTGTCGCGGCGCAGCGCGTCGCGCTCCAGGTTCGGCCGGTAGGCGGCGAACGAACCGTGCCGCTTGCGCCGGGCAACATGCAGCGCGTCGAGCGCGCGGCTGAGCACTTCCGCCAAAGTGCGGGCGTGGCGTGGCGCGGTCACGCCGCCGATGGTCACCGTGACCGCCACCGGACCGGCGGCGGTCGGCACCATCTCGTCGCGTATGCCGGCGAGCAGCCGGTCGGCGGCGACCGACAATTCGTCCGCCGAGCAGGCGGTCAGGATGACGCCGAATTTGTTGCCGGAAAAGCGGCCGAGAAAATCCTTCCCGCGCAGCCGCGCATGGATGCGCTTGGCCACCTGCGCGATCACCTCCTCGGCCACGTCGAAGCCGTAGGATTCATTAAGGTGGGCGAGATGGTCGATGGAGATCAGCAGGAAGCCGAGCGAGCCGCGGAAGCGCACCGCCTCATCGAGCTTGGCGGCAAGCACTTCCGTCAAGTGAACCCGGTTCATTTCCCCGGTGAGCTCGTCGAATTTCGCCAGGCGCATAAGCGCCTGCTCGCGCGCGTGCCGTTCGGTGACGGCGCGCACGACGCCGATCGCGCGCTTAGGCGCGCCGTCCCTGCCGGCAAACCAGCGGCCGGTGTCCTCCAGCCAGATCATCTCGCCGTCGCCGCGCCGAAAAGCGTATTGCACCTGGTAGCCGACGCCGCTGCCGCCGTCGCTATGACCGGAGCGGGTGACTGCGTCGAGCCGGCTTTGCCCGTCCGGCGCCTCGACGTGACGCGCGAAGCTGCGGCCGCTGGCGATGCCGGCCGAATCGATGCCGAGCACGGAGGCGGCATTGCCGCTCCAGCTCAAGGCATCGGTATCGAGCCGCCATTCGTAAACGGCATCGCCGACGGCGTTAAGAATTTCGGCCGCGTCGGGCTGCTCGATTCGGGTCACGCTCGCCCCTTTTTGGGAACGCCACGTCGCGTCGGGCGTTGTCTGCGGAAGGGATTCGGTGCTGAGGCTATGGGCAAACTTTAAATAATTCGACAAGGCGCGCGATTTGCTCGGTTTCAGCGCGGTTTTTGCCCACGGCACGGCGCTTGCGACGACAAAGGCGGACAAAGGCCTTTTGTCCCGAAACGAGACAGTCGATGCGGCTTGGCGAGATCAGGAAAGTAGCGGCGCGGGCGGCGGCTTTCTCGCCGGGCAACGCCGCGCCCGAGCCGACCGAGCAGCCGGCCGCAAGCCACGCGCTGATCCCGCTCGCGCCGGTCGCCGACGCGCACGAGCCGCACAGCGTCACCCGACAGGCGCCGTTCCTCGCCCAGTTGATTGCCACCAAGGACCAGCATCCGCAGACGCGCGAGCGCCGGCGCGCCGAGCCGGCTGACGCTGTCGCCGCCTATCGCGCGGCGATCGCGCTCAGCGGGAGCTAATAGCCGAGCGCGCAGCCGTCCTTGCGCGGTTCCGAGCCGGCAATCAGCACGCCACGATCCCAATCGATCTTGATGGTCTGCCCGCCGCCCCAGGGGGTCGCGGCGTAGACCACGTCGTGGCCGCGCGCTTTGAGACCCTCGATGGTCGCCGCGGGCGTGCCGTGTTCGACCATGGTCTGCTCGCCTTCGAAGAAGAAACGCGGCGCGTCGATCGCCTGCTGCACGTCCATGCCGAAATCGAGCATGTTGTTGACGATCTGCACGTGACCCATCGGCTGATAATCCGCGCCCATGACGCCGAAGCTCATATCGCAGCGGCCGCCGCGCATGGCGAGCGCCGGGATGATGGTGTGCAGCGACCGCTTGTCGGGACCGAACACGTTGGGATGACCGGCTTCCATGGAGAAGCAGGCGCCGCGGTTGGTCAGCAAGATGCCGGTTTTCTCGGTGCAGATGCCGGAGCCGAAATACGAATAGAGCGTGTTGATGAACGACACCGCCACGCGATCGCGATCGACCACCGTAAGATAAATGGTATTGCTGCCGGGCGCCGGCGCCGGCGGCAGCTTGGCACGTTTGTTGAGATCGATCTTCGCGGCAAGCTTTTTGGCAAAGCCCTTGTCGATGAGATCGGCGACCGGGACGCGCATATGTGCGGCGTCGGCGACATGCGTGTCGCGCACGGCAAAGGCGAGCCGCGCAGCCTCCAGCACCAGATGGAAACGATCAGGACCGGTCGGATCGAGCGACTTGAGATCGAAATTCTCAAGGATGTTCAGCATCACCAGCGCGGTGAGCCCCTGCCCGTTCGGCGGCAGTTCGACGATATCGAGGCCGCGATAGTTGCTTGATATTGGCGTGACCGCGTCACCGCGATGCCGCGCGAAATCCTCCGCCGTGAGGAATGAGCCACGCGCGGCCAGCGTCGTCGCCATGTCGGCGGCGATTTCACCTTCGTAGAAGGCGCGCGCGCCTTTGGCGGCGACGGTCTTGAGCGTTTCGGCCAACGCCGGAAAGCGGATGACGTCGCCCTCGCGCGGCGGCGCGCCGTTGAACAAATAATGCTTAGCGGCACCGCGATCGGCTTTCAGCTTGCCGACGTAACGCTGCCAATCCCAGGCGACGCGCGCCGCGACAGGAAAACCGCCCTCGGCGTATTTGATCGCCGGCGCCAGCGCGCGGTCGAGGCTGTAACGGCCGTGCGTCTTGAGGATTGCCTCCCAGGCATCGAACGCCCCCGGCACGGTCACGCAATGGATCGAGTCACCGATTTCGGTCAGGCCTTTGGCGCGCAGCGTCTCGTACGACGCCTTGACGCCGGAGCGACCGGAGCCGTTGTAGCCCGACAGCGGCTTGCCCGGCTGCGACACCAGCCAATAGCAGTCGCCGCCGATGCCAGTCATGTGCGGCTCGACCACACAGAGCGTCGCCACCGCGGCGACCGCGGCATCGGCCGCGTTGCCGCCGGCGCGCAGGACATCGACGGCAGCCAATGTGGCGAGCGGATGCGAGGTCGCCGCCATGCCATCGCAGGCGATCACGGGCGAGCGGCCGGGGAGCTGAAAATCGCGGCTCATGGTCTTTCCACTTTTGCGAAGTCAGGACGCGGGGTGTTTGGTCGGTTCGACGGCATCGGGCGCCGGCGCGGCGGGTTCGGGCGCGGGCGCCGGCTCGATGACGGATGGCGCGGGCTCGACGTGTTCGATGATGAGATCGCGCCGCTGCGAGCGCCTCGCCAGAGTGAAGCCGCCAACCACATCGAAGAAACTCATCACCAGGAGCAGAAAGAACACCGCGCTCGCCGCCTGCGGCACCAACACGAATTCGGCGACCATGCCGGCGAACAGAAGCAGCGCCAGGCCGTGATCGACGATATTGCGCCGGCCGAGGCGAACCACCTTCGCCATCTCGACGAACAGCAGCAGGATCGCCAGCGTCACCAGCACGTCGCCGCCCGACAAGCCCCAGTCGGCGCCGGACTTCATGTGCACGGTCGCAAGCCGGCCGGTCCAGCTCACGCCCGGCATCAGGAAAGCGACGATGTTGTAGATGGCGAAGGGAACGAGAAGGAGAGGAAAGCCGATGAGGAACATCGCGACCTTTCCTCGGGCGCTTACGCCTCGGTCTTCACCTTCAGCACCTGGCGGCCCTTGTACATGCCGGTCTTCAGGTCGATGTGGTGCGGACGGCGCAACTCGCCGGAATCCTTGTCCTCGACATAAGTCGGCTGCTTGAGCGCGTCGGCCGAACGGCGCATGCCGCGGCGCGACGGCGAGGTTTTTCTTTTCGGCACAGCCATGGGGTGCGAGCTCCTGAAATCCAAGGAAATGTCGGTTTGAAGCCGGGCTTATAGAGGATGCTTTCCGCCAAGGCTAGGGGTCAATTTCCCTGTCGTTCCGGGACGGCACCCAAGTCGGCTTTAGCCGACTTAGGAACGAATAATGCTGGTCTCGGGCAAGCCCGAGATCAGACGCGCCGGACCCGGAATCCAGAGCTGCAAGGCATTGCGTGTAAGCCTGGATTCTGGGTTCGCTCGCTGCGCTCGCGCCGGAATGAGGAATTATTTACCGCGCAGGCAATTGGCCTCCCCGGCGGCCCGCGCCGAGCGGCCGACATAAAGCCCCGCCAGCCGCCGCAGGCCGGGCCCCGGCGCATGCGCATTGCGGATCACCGGGTTGGGCAAGACCGCGGCGAGCAGCGCCGCCTGGTAGCGGGAGACATCGTGCGCCGATCGACCAAAGGCGTAGCGGCTGCCGGCCTCGACGCCGAATTCGCCGTTCGGGCCCCATTCGGCGATATTGAGGTAAATTTCCAGGATACGCCGCTTCGACAGCACCAGGTCGATCCACAGCGCCAGCGGGAACTCCAGTGCCTTGCGCAGCCAGCTGCGGCCCGGCCAGAGGAACAGGTTCTTCGCCACCTGCTGGGTGATGGTGGAGCCGCCGCGCGCTTCCGAGAGATCGTCGGCATCGTTGATGGCGTCGCGGATCTCGGCGAAGTCGACGCCGTGATGGGTGCAGAAGCGGCCGTCCTCGGCGACGATCACCGCCAGCGTGAGCGCCGGCGAGACGCGGGACAGCGGCACATAATCGCGCTGCACGCGCTGGCCGGTGATCATGCGCCACAGCATCACGGTGGAGAGCGGCTTGCCGAAGGAATACAACGGCGCGAGCAGATAGGGCAGCACCAGCAGCGCCAGCATCGCGACGATGACCACGCGCAACGGCCGCGGCAGCCGCAACAGCGGCAGGTTAGCGGCGAGCGTTGAGCGTCTGGCGGACCCGGCCATACGGCAAGACTAGCCCATCCTGGGCCCGCTGGGCTTGATCGCCGGCGCGTTCCATCCGGGAATCCCACTGTTCGGGATCAGGCGCGGCGGTTAACGTGGCGGCATGACCCAGAAGAAAGCATCGCCGCTCAGTCCGCTCCGTCCCCTGCCGGTCCGCGTCGCCCGCCTGCACGCGCGGCTTTTCATCTCTGCCGTCGTCGGCCTCGCAGTCATTGCCCTGCTGCCGGGCGATTGGTGGATGTCGACGCGGCTGCTTACCGGCTGGAACGTCGGCATCACGCTTTACCTGGTGTTGATCCACAGCGTGATCTGGCGCTGCGACGTCACGCGGCTGCGCCGGCGCGCCAAGGAGCAGGACGAAGGCGCCTACGCCATCCTGCTCCTGTCGATGGCGGCGACGCTGGCGAGCCTCGTCGCCATCGTGTTTGAACTCGGCGGCTCGAAGCAGGCGGGCAATGCCTCCACGGTGACCCATGTGCTGCTGGCCATGGCAACCACCGTGCTGTCGTGGGTGTTCATGCACACGATTTTTTCACTGCACTACGCGCACGAATATTACGGCGAAGGCCGCGACAAGAAATTCGACGGGCTCAATTTTCCCGGCGAGAACGAGCCCGACTATCTCGACTTCCTCTATTTCTCGCTGGTCATCGGCATGACCTCGCAGGTCTCCGACGTCGCCATCAGCAGCAGGTCCATCCGGCGGGTCGCGGCGCTGCACGGCGCGCTGTCGTTCTTCTTCAATCTGACGGTGCTGGCGCTGACCGTGAACATGATCTCGAACCTGATATGACGGCGATCGTGCAGACCGTGCTGTTCATGCTGGCGGTGCTGGCAGCAGTCGCGGTCGCCGCCAAGCGGCTGAACATCGCGCCCTCGATCCTCCTGGTGGTCGCGGGCATCGGCATGGCGCTCATCCCCGGCCTGCCGAAAGTGACGTTGGCGCCGGAAGTCGTGCTGCTGGTGATCCTGCCGCCGTTGATTTACTCCGCCGGCGTCGCCATGAGCTGGCGCGATTTCAAATTCAACCTGAGGCCGATCGCCCTGCTCGCCTTCGGCTGCGTGGTGTTCACCACTTGCGCGGTGGCGGCCGCCGCGCACTATCTGCTGCAGTTCGATTGGGCCGTCGGTTTCCTGCTCGGCGCCATCATTTCGCCGACCGACGTGGTGGCCCCGCTCGCCATTGCGCGCCAGCTTGGTATCCCGCGCCGCCTCGTCGTCGTGCTCGAGGGCGAAGGGCTGGCCAACGACGCCACCGCGCTGGTGCTCTACCGTTTCGCCGTCGCCGCGGTGAGCACCGGCACCTTCTCGCTTCCGGAAGCAACCGCCACCTTCGGTGCGATCGTGATCGGCGAAGTCATCTACGGGCTCGCCGTCGGCTGGCTCAGCCTGCGCCTGCGGCAATGGGCGCACGAGCCGCGCGTCGAGATTACGCTGTCGCTGATGACGCCTTACCTCGCCTTCTGGGTGCCGTCGCATCTCGGCGGCTCCGGCGTGCTGGCGACGGTCGCCTGCGGACTTTATGTGAGCTGGGTCGGCCCACGGCTGATCCCGCCCGCCACGCGGCTGCAGGGCATCTTCTTCTGGGACCTGATCGTCTATCTGATCGAGGGCTTTGTCTTCCTGGTCACCGGCCTGCAGGCGCGCATGCTGATCGACCATACGCATGTGTTCTCCATCCGCGATCTGCTGATCGCGACCGCGATTACGACACTCATCGCCATCGCCGCGCGCTACATCTGGGTCTTTCCGGCGACCTATATTCCGCGCTGGGTAAACGCCTCGCTCGCCAGGCGCGACCCTCCGCCGTCATGGACAACCGTGTTCTTTCTCGCTTTCACCGGCATCCGCGGCGTCGACTCGCTGGCGGTGGCGCTGGCGATCCCTTACGCGATCATGAGCGGCACACCGTTTCCACAACGCGATCTGATCCTGTTCGTTACTTTCGGGGTCATCATCGTGACGCTGATCGGCCAAGGCGCGATGCTGCCGGCGGTGGTGCGCTGGCTCGGATTGAATCGCCTGGCCAGCGAGGAACGCGTCGACGAGATCCAGGCCGAGCTCGCGGCGCGTCAGGCCGCGCTCGATGCGGTGAGCAAGCGGCTGCAGAAAGTGATCGATGAGCGCGAATTGCCGGATGAGGTCATCGAGCTGTTGCGCACGCGCAACGAAAGCCGCGAGCAGATCCTGCCGGACAATTTGCAGGACGGCCTCGAGCACATGCGGATTTCGGCCGCGGTGAAGAAGGAGCTGATCGACACCGAGCGCGACTTCATCTACGAGCTTTTGCGCGACGGCAAGATCACCGACGAGGCGCGCCGCCGTATCGAATACGAGCTCGATCTGGAAGAAGCGAGCGTCGCCAACCGCGCGCAGGACGGTGGCGGGTGGTTTTGACGTTCAGTTGCGCAGGTGTCGAGGCAAACGGACCGTCGCCGGTCCGGTGAGCGGGCCGACGTACAATTTCTCGCGCGGCGCCGCCGGCTTTCGCGCGGGCGGCTTGGCGGCAAACATCGCGGCAACTCGTCTAGCCAGACGCTTGAGGATGAACAGAGTGAGGGCGATGGCCGAGGCAAACAAAATGAGCACGTGCGCCAGCCCCAAGACGAAAATGATGACTTTCATTCCACTCGTTGTTTTTTTGTTGTGGTCGTTGGTGTCAGGGCGGGATCGGCGAGGCAGATAGGCCGAACGCGGCGGGCGGTCAATGGCCGGCAATCTTCCAAGAATAGAAGACGAACTCGGATGCGCGCGGCGGACGAATATCAGCGCGCCCGGTTCACCAGCACCAGGCCGCCGGCGACCAGCGCCACCGCGGCGAGGAAGGCTCCGGTCAACGGCTCGCCCAGCACCAGATGGCCCGCGGCAACGCCGAACAGCGGTGCGAGGAAGGTGAAGGCGGACAGCCGGTTCGCCGAGTAGCGCGCGATCAGGGCGAACCAGACCACGAACGTGAAACTCACCACCCAAACGGTCTGATAGGCGAGCGCGCCGAGCGCCAGCGCGGAGGGCGCATGGGCGATGCGCTCGCCGGTAAGAGCGGCCGCGACGCCCATGATCGGCGCCGACACCACGAGCTGGTAGAGCATCACTTTTTCCGCCGGCACGCGGGTCAGCGGGCTCGCCTTGATCAGCAGCGTCGTCGCCGCCCAGAACACGGCGGCGGCGACCATCATCAGATCGCCGGTGAGCTGGCGCGGACCGAGCGCCGGCGTCGGCACGCCGAAGGCGATCAACATGCCGGCAAAGGACAGCGCGAGCCCCAACCATTGCGCCGCGCCGAAACGGTCGGCGGGCAGCACGATACGCGCGCCTAGCACCACGAAAAACGGCGCGAGATAGATGAACAGCGTCGCCCGCGTCGCGGTGGTGTAGACCAGGCCCTGATAGATCAGCATGAACTCGGCGGCGAACAGCACACCGGCGGCAATCCCGAACCACAGCGTGCGGTCGCGCTTGAGTAGCGGAATGCCGCGCAGTTTGCACCAGACGCCGATCAACAGCGCCGCAACCACCGAGCGGATCGTCGTCTGCATCAGCGGCGGGATGTCGTGGATCGCGAGCTTGGTGGCGACTTGGTTGAAGCCCCAGGACAGGCACAGCATCACCACAATGGCCGCGGCCATTGCGTCGAGCGGGCGGGTGACATTGTCGGACGCGGACGAGGGCGCCATGCAATGACGCCGTTACGCCGCTTGGCAGTGCGCGCAGATGCCGGAGATCTCGATCACCGGCGTCTTTGGCGTGAAGCCGGCGGCGCGCGAGGCGGTCTTGATGGTATCGGCGACCGCGGCCGACGCCGCCTCGCCGACCGTGCCGCATTTCTCGCAGATCAGGAACACCACCGGGTCGCCACTGCCGTGATCCTGCACGCAAGCGATGAAGGCGTTGCGGCTCTCGATACGGTGCACGAGCCCCTGCTCGCGCAGGAAATCGAGCGCGCGGTAGATGGTGATCGGCGCCGGGCGCGCGCCGCGCGCCGCCAGCCGGTCGATCAGCTCATAAGCGCCGAGCGGCTGGTGGCTCGCCAGCAGCGCTTCCAGCACGCGGCGGCGGATCGGCGTGAGCCTTTCGGCGCGCGCGGCGCAGATCGCTTCCGCGTGCGTCATCGCGTCGCTGGCGCAGCGCCGGTGGTCGTGATCGGGCGCCGGAAAAACGGCGGGCAGCGATGTCTTCTTGCTCATGACGCCCACTCTAACGCGATCACCGCCGAGTCGCGAAAACCTGACCGGCCGCCTATTGATATATATTGCACCGCAACAAAAATAAGGGCAGGGTCCGGGCCTTATTTCCGAGCCCGTTCAACAGGCCATTTGGCGGCCGCATATCACGAGGACTGCCATGCTCAAAGGCAAAACCGCGCTGGTCACCGGCTCCACCTCCGGGATCGGCCTCGCCACCGCCCGCGCGCTGGCGCAAGCCGGCTGCAACATCATGATCAACGGCTTCGGCGATGCGGCGGCGATCGAGAAGGAGCGCACCGGGCTGGAAAAGGATTTCGGCGTCAAGGCGCTCTATTCGCCCGCGGACATGAGCAAGCCGGCCGAAATCGCCGCCATGATCGCGGCGACCGAGAAGAGCTTCGGATCGCTCGACGTGCTGGTGAACAATGCCGGCATCCAGTTTGTCGCGAACATCGAGGATTTCCCGATCGAGAAGTGGGACGCCATCATCGCGATTAACCTCTCCTCGTCGTTCCACACCATCCGCGCCGCGGTGCCGGGCATGAAAAAGCGCGGCTGGGGCCGCATCGTCAACATCGCCTCGGCGCACGGCCTGGTCGCCAGCGGGCAGAAGGTCGCTTACGTGTCGGCCAAGCACGGCCTCGTCGGCATGACCAAGGTGGTGGCGATCGAGACCGCCAATTCCGGCATCACCTGCAACGCCATCTGCCCCGGCTGGGTGCTCACGCCGCTGGTGCAGAAGCAGATCGACGACCGCGCCAAGGCCTCCGGCAAGACCGTGCGCCAGGAAGAGATCGCGCTGCTGTCGGAGAAGCAGCCGATGCACCAGTTCACCAAGCCGGAAAGCATCGGCGCGCTCACCGTGTTCCTTTGCGGCGACGCGGCGGCGTCGATCACCGGCTCGGCCTATTCGATCGACGGCGGCTGGGTCGCGCAGTGATTCCTTCGTCATTCCGGCGCGCCAGCCTTCAGCGCGTTTACGCGCGTCTTCGACGCGCTATGGCGAGCGAACCCGAAATCCTGAGCGATACGACTGGCGCGAAGAGCTTGGCTCTGGATTCCGGGCCCGGCGCTTGCGCGCCGTCCCGGAATGACAGGTAACCCATGATCAAATCCCTCGTTCGCGCCATTCGCGGCGATCCGGCGCCTTCGCCCGCGCCCAAGCGCATCAACCTGGCGCTGCAAGGGGGCGGCGCCTACGGCGCCTTCAGCTGGGGCGTCATCGATCACATTCTCGAGGACGGACGGCTGGAGATCGAAGGCATCACCGGCGCCTCGGCCGGAGCCGTCAACGCCGTGCTGCTGGCCGACGGGCTCACCCGCGGCGGCCGCGACGAGGCGCGCAAGCGCTTGGCCGAATTCTGGCGCGCGGTCAGCCTCAACAGCGGCCTGCCCGAATTGCAGCGCAAGGCCATGGACCGCCTGTTCTCGTTTCTACCTCTCGAGAGTTCGCCCTTGGGTTTCTGGGTCAAGGCGGTGGCGCAATATCTGTCGCCCTACGACTTCAATCCGCTCAACATCAATCCGCTGAAGGACCTGATCGAGCGCTTTGTCGATTTCGACGCCATCCGCAAATCGCCGACGCCGCAGCTCTTCGTCAGCGCCACCAACGTACACACCGGGCGGTTGCGCATCTTCCCGCACGACAAGATCACCGCCGAGGCCGTACTCGCTTCCGCCTGCCTGCCGCTGTTGTTCCAGGCAGTCGAGATCGACGGCGTGCCCTATTGGGACGGCGGCTATCTCGGCAACCCGTCGATCTTCCCGCTGTTCGGCGCGACCCAGACCGAGGACGTGCTGCTGATCCAAATCAACCCGCTCGCCCGCAACATGACGCCGACCTCGAACCGCGACATTGTCAGCCGGCTCAACGAGGTCACCTTCAATTCGCCGCTGATGGGCGAATTGCGCGCCATCGAGTTTGTCGGCCGTCTGATCGATCAAGGCAAGCTGCCGCGCGGCCTCGGTCCCGGCAAATACCGGCGCATCAACATGCATCGCATCGCGCTCGACGCCTTCGCCAAGCAACCGGACGTCGGCAGCCGCTACAACACCGATTACGATTTCTTCGAGATGCTGCGCACCAACGGCAAGCGCGCGGCGCGACGCTTCCTCGACGCGCATTTCCGCGACATCGGCGTGCGCGGAACCGTCAATCTGCAGGCCGAGGTCAGGGCCGAATGGGCGTGATCGCGCATGATCCGAAAAGCCCGTCCTCGACCCAGATCGGGAATGGGAGCCGGTTTTCGGATAAGATCATGCGCAAAATGATTTAAGATGCCCGGCATGACCGGCCCCTTGCTCACCGCCGAGATCGGCCAAACGCTGCTCGATATCGTGGTCGCCGACATCACCACGCTGGACGTCGCGGCAATCGTCAACGCGGCCAACCGCTCGCTATTGGGCGGTGGCGGCGTCGATGGGGCCATCCACCGCGCGGCCGGGCCGGAACTGCTCGCGGAATGCAAGACGCTGGGCGGCTGCGACACCGGTTCGGCCAAGATCACGCGCGGCTACCGCCTCAAGGCCAAGCACGTCATCCACGCGGTCGGCCCCGTCTGGCACGGCGGCGGCGCGAACGAGGAAGCGCTGCTGGCCGGCTGTTATCGCACGGCGCTCGATCTCGCCGCCGCGCATAAGCTCGCATCCATCGCCTATCCGGCGATCTCCACCGGCGTCTACCGCTTTCCCGCCGACCTCGCCGCGCGCATCGCAGTCGGCACCGTGGCGTCGGAAATCGCCGCGCGCCCGCGCGGCATCGCGCGCGTGATCTTCTGCTGCTTCGCGCCCGACAGCGCCGAGCATCACAAGACGGCGTTCGCGGAATTGGGGTTGGTGTAGCTTCACCTCTCCCCGCCGAGCGGGGAACTAAACCTTCGGCTCCACGTCGAGCCGCGCCACCCAATCCTCCAGCCCCGGTTTTGCCGCCGGATAGATTTTCATCACCTCCGGATCGTGTCCTGGGACGATGTGCTGGCGCGAGGAGGCGAGCTTCTGGATGGTCTTGTAGCCCTCGAGCGTGTCGCCGATCGAAAAAGTGATCGGAAACACGCGGCCCTCGTCGATGTGCGAGTAGAGATGGATGCAGTCGGACGCGACCACCACGATACCGCGTTTGGTCTTCACCCGCACGCATTGCAGGCCCTTGGAGTGGCCGCCGATCTTATGCACGCTGATGCCGGGGGCGAGTTCCTCCACGCCGTCGTGAAAATCCACGCGATAGGCAAAAATCTTTTTCACCATCGCGTGCACGTCGCCTTCGCTGAACGGAATGCGCAGCATTTGATGGCACATGCAGCGGCCGGTGGCGTAGGCCATCTCGGTGTCCTGCACGTGATAGCGCGCATTGGGGAACAGCTCGTAATTGCCGGCGTGATCCCAATGCATGTGCGTGACGATGACGTTGCGAACATCGTTCGGTTCGACGCCGAGCGCCTTAAGCCCCTCGCCCACCGGATGGATGATCTTGCGCCCGCGCTCTTTTGCCGCCTGCTCGTCGAAGCCGGTGTCGCAGACGAAAACGCCGTGCGGGCCCTTGATCACCCAGACGTAATACGAGATCGACGTCATCTCGTCGTGCGGATCGCCGAAGACATAATTCTCCGAGCGCATGCGCGCGTGGCTGGCGTAGCGGACGGCGTAGACCTCATGGACGTCGTCGCTCATGGCTTCTTCTCCTTCTCCGCGCCAATGGTGACGCCGGCGCGCTTCTCGATCATCTTCACGATCATGGTGAAATCGCTGTCGCCGCCGTATTCAGTATTGGTGGCTTCCCACTGATCGAGCACGGCGCTCATCACCTCGTGCGGGGCATCGAGCGCCCTGGCTTCCTCGTTGCAAAGCCGCACGTCCTTGAGCATCAGCGCGGTGCCGAAGCCGTAATTGAAGGTACGCGGCAGAATCGATTGCGGAAACTTCTGGTCCGATGCCCGCGAGCGGCCGGACCCGGCGTTGATCACGTCGATCATGACCGCCGCATCGAGACCGGCCTTGACGCCCATGGCCACCGCTTCCGCCGTCGCCGCCATGGCACTGGCGGAGAGGAAATTGTTGGCGAGCTTCATGGTCTGCGCCATGCCGGGCTTGTGGCCGATCACGAACACTGTACCGAACACGGCGAGCGCATCCTTGACGGTGTCGATGTGCTCTTGCGGGCCCGATACCATGACCGCGAGCGTGCCTTTACTGGCACCGCCGACGCCGCCCGAGACCGGGCAATCGATCTGCACGATGTTCTTCTTGGCGAGCGCCGCGCAGATCCTGGCGGCGACGGCTGAGCCGGTGGTGGAGAGATCGACGAGGCGCTTGACGCGCTTGCCATGGATAACGCCGCCGTCGCCGAGCGCGACCTTCTCGGAAATCTGCAGCGAGGGCAGACTCGCCATCACGGTCTCGACCCGGTCGGCCACGTCTTGCGGCGATGAGGCCAGTTGCGCGCCGAGCGCCACCAGCGGCGCCACCGCGTCGTTGCGTGTGTCGTAGACGACAAGCTTGTGCCCGGCTGCGATCAGCCGGCGCGCCATCGGCCCGCCCATGTTGCCCAGTCCGATAAAGCCGATGTCCATGGCGTTCGTCCCTTGCTGTTTTTTGTGCGGCGACTTTGCCCCAAGGCCGCGGCGGCGTCACCGGCGCTGTCGTCCCGGCCGAGCCCGCTTGCGCGAGCGCCGGGACCCATACTCCGCGGTCGACCGAAAGGGCACGGCGTATGGGTCCCCGCCTTTGCGGGGACGACAGCATAGGCCAAAAGACCTATTGAACTTATTATAAGCTAGCTTATTATAACCATAATTGAAAGTGAGAGGGGCCATGACGCCGCAACCGCTCAGACGGGAAATCGCCTTTACCATCATGGATGTAGCCCGGCTTTTAAAAACCTACGCCGACCAGCGGGCGCGCCAGCTCCGCATCTCGCGCGCGCAATGGGCCGTGTTGGTTCGCATCGAGCGCACCGAGGGCCTCAAGCAATCGGAACTCGCCGAATTGCTCGACCTGCAGCCGATTTCGCTCACCCGCCTGCTTGATCGGCTGGCCGACAACGGCTTGATCGAGCGCCGCGCCGACCCCAACGACCGCCGCGCCAATCGCCTCTATTTGACGCCGGCCGCCAAGCCGCTGCTTGGCCGCCTGTCGGAACTTGGTGCCGACATGATGGAGACGGTGCTCGAAGGTCTCGACGAAAAGTCGATCGAGCGCATGCTCAAGCAACTCGTCACCCTGAAAGATAATTTGCGTCGCGCCATCAGCGCCAACGGGCAACCGCAAGAAGCCGTCAATGGTTGATCGGATATGAGTGAAAAGCCCCTCAAGATCGTTCCCGCTCTCGAAGCGAAGGTGGCGCCGTCGGAAGCGCCGTCGGCCGAAAAGTCCGGCCTGGTTGCGCGCGTCGGCCGCAAACGCCTGCGCATGATTTTGCTGGTCGGCTTGCCGGCGCTCGCCGCGCTCATCGGCCTCGGCATTTATCTGTCCGGCGGCCGCTACATCTCCACCGACAATGCTTACGTCGGCGCGCAGAAAGTGCTGATCACGCCGGATATTTCCGACAAGATCGTCCACGTCGCCGTCGTCGAGGGCCAGCACGTCAAGCCGGGCGACGAGCTGTTCACCCTCGATCCCGTGCCCTACCGTCTCGTCCTCGATCAGGCGCAGGCCAAGGTCGCGGCCGCGCGCGCCGATTACGATAAGCTGAAGACCAGCTACAAATCGCTGGCCGAACTGGCGGTGCTCGGCAAGAAAAACGTCGATCTGAAGCAGCGCGACGTCGACCGCAAAACCAACCTGGCCAAGACGCAAGCCGGCTCGCAGCTCGATGTCGACAACGCCATGGGCGCCCTGGTGATTGCGCAACTGGAATATCAGTTCACCACCCAGCAGCGCGACACCACGCTCAGCCAGTTGCTCGGCAATCCCGACCTTCCGCTCGCCGAGTTTCCCGAATACGCGCAGGCCAAGGCGGCGCTCGACAACGCACAGCGCGATTTCGGCCACACCGTCGTGCGCGCGCCGATTTCCGGCACCGCCACGCAGGTCGACAACATCCAGGTCGGCCGTTTCGTCGCCGCCGGCACCCCGATCTTGAGCGTGATCGACGACCAGGCGCCCTGGGTCGACGCCAATCCGAAGGAAACCGATATCACCTATCTGCGCGTCGGCCAGCCAGCGACGCTCGAGGTCGACTCATTCCCCGACCACACCTTCAAAGGCCGCGTGGTGGCGGTGAGCCCGGGCACCGGCGCACAGTTCTCGATTTTGCCGCCGCAGAACGCGACCGGGAACTGGGTCAAGGTGGTGCAGCGCGTTCCCGTTCGCATCGCCTTCGATAAGGATGAGGATACCCGGCTATTGCGCTCGGGCATGAGCGTGGTCGTCGAGATCGACACCGGCCACAGCCGCCTGCCGTTCCTGTCGGCGTCAGCCAAAGAGCCGGGCAAATGACCGCGACGCATTTCGCGTCGATGTCGCCAAATCTGCGGCGCATGCTGATTACCGTGTGCGCCATGACCGCCACCATCATGCAGGCGCTCGACACCACGATCGCCAACGTGGCGCTGCCCTATATGCAGGGTTCGCTGTCGGCTTCCCTCGACCAGATCAACTGGGTGCTCACCTCCTACATTGTCGCCGCCGCCATCATGACGGCGCCGATCGGCTGGATCGCCGACCGTTTCGGCCGCAAGAAGCTATTCATCATCTGCGTCGCCGGCTTCACCGTCGCCTCGCTGCTTTGCGCCATGGCGCAGAACATCGAGCAGATGGTGCTGTTCCGCCTGCTGCAGGGCATGGCCGGTGCGGCGCTGGTGCCGCTGTCGCAGTCGGTGCTGCTCGACGCCTATACGCTCGAGGAGCGCGGCCAGGCCATGGCGGTGTGGGGCATCGGCGTCATGCTCGGCCCCATCATGGGGCCGACGCTGGGCGCCTGGCTGACCGACAATTATTCCTGGCACTGGGTGTTCCTGATCAACCTGCCCATTGGCGTCCTCACCGTGATCGGCATGGTCCTGTTCATGGAGGAGACGCATCGACA
>DATJVE010000201.1:0-8424 GCA_035501975.1 Pseudolabrys sp. | reverse complement strand
CAGCGCACTGATGAACACGCTGACGCGCGCGGCCCAATATGATGAGGCGACGCGCAAGTACCTGTCGGCGAAGTAAGCGTGCCTAGTTGCCCTTGAACTTCTTCGCCAAGGCGTCGGCATTCTTGGCGAGCAGGCCAACGTCGGCGCCAACCGCGACGAACAAATAGCCCCACTCGATGTAGCGGCGGGCTTCTTCTTCGTTGCCGGTGAGGATGCCGGCCGGCTTGCCGAGCTTCTTCAGGCGCTTCACCGCGTCCTCGATCGCCGCCTGCACCCCGGCGTGCTGCGGATTGCCGAGATGGCCGAGCGAAGCGGCCAAATCGGACGGACCGATGAACACGCCATCGATGCCCTCGACGCCGGCGATCGCCTCGATCTGGTCGAGCGCGATGCGCGTTTCGACCTGCACCAGCACGCAAATCTCGGCATTGGCCTTGGTCAGATAGCCAGGCGTGCGGCCGTAGCGCGACGCGCGCGCGGCGACCGATACGCCGCGGATGCCCTGCGGCGGATAGCGCGTGGAAGCGACGGCGCGTTTGGCCTCCTCGACATTCTGCACGTAGGGAAACAGCAGCGTCTGCGCGCCGATATCGAGGCAGCGCTTGGCGAGCACCGCGTCGTTCCAGGCCGGACGGATGATCGGCGTCGCGGTGCCGGCCTGCACCGCCTGCAACTGGGAGACCAGATCGGGAATCTCGTTGGGCGAGTGCTCGGTGTCGAGCAGGATCCAGTCGAAGCCGCAATCGGAAATGATCTCGGCGGCGATGTTGCTGCACAGGCTCGACCACAGGCCGATCTGCAATTTGCCGGCGGCGATCGCGTGCTTGAAGGCGTTGGGTTTGAAATCTGTCGGCATCGTGGTCCTCATACAAATTGGATGGCCAGACCGCCGAGCGGGCCGAAATCGGCGTGCAGCGTGTCGCCCTTCTGCGCGAACACCACGCGGGTGAACGAGCCGGCGAGCACGATGTGGCCGGGCTCGAGCGCGTGGCCGTGCGGACCGATCTTGTTGGCGAGCCAGGCAACGCCGAGCGCGGGATGACCGAGCACGCCGGCGGCGAGCCCGGTCTCCTCGATCTCGGAATTACGGTACATGATGCCGCCGACCCAGCGCAGGTCGACGTCGAGCGGACCGACCGGGCGCCCGCCCATGGCGATGCCGGCGGCGGCGCCGTTGTCGGCGACGGTGTCGACGATTCTGCGCTGATCCTGGATGCGCGCGTCGACGATCTCGATCGCCGGCACCACGTATTCGGTGGCGCGCAAGACGTCGGTCAGCCCGACGCCCGGCCCCTGCAGGCGCTTGCCCATGATGAAGGCGAGTTCGACCTCGACGCGGGGCTTGCAGTAGTCGGCGTGCTTCACCTTGGCGCCGTCGGCGATCATCTGGTCGTCGAGGATATAACCGTAGTCCGGCTCGTCAATCATCGAAGAGCGCTGCATCGCCTTCGAGGTGAGGCCTACCTTGTGGCCGATGAGCTTGGCGCCGGCTGCGATTTTGCGCTCGGCGACGATGGTGGAGATCGCATAGGAGTCGTCGATCGCGATGTTGGGAAAGGTGACATGCAGCTGGACCGCCTGCTTGCGCTCCTTCTGCGCGTTAATCAGAATATCGGCGGCCTTCTGGCGCTCGGCATCGGACAACATGGCTCAATTTCCCCGGCTGGCTTCAACGGCGTGATCAGCATGGAGCATGACCCTTTGCCGGCGATCAAGCCCCTCCCTCGATCCGTCCGACCCCCGCCATCAACACTCACGCACAGCCCGCCATGACGCCGCAAACGAACCGACAAGTCCGCCTCAAGTCGCGCCCGAGCGGAATTCCGCAGGCCGAGAACTTCGAGATCGCCTCGGGTCCGGTGCCCGCGCTCGCCGAGCGCCAGATCCTGGTGCGCAACGAGTATCTGTCGGTCGAGCCGGCCATGCGCGGCTGGGTCAGCGCGGTGGCCAACTACTCCGACCCGGTCGGCATTGGCGAGGTGATGCGCTCGTTCGCGGCCGGCACGGTCGTCGCCTCGCGTCACCCCGGTTACGCCGAAGGGGACCAGGTGATGGGCATGCTCGGCTGGCAGGACTACGCCGTCTCCAACGGCAGCAATGTCGTGCGCAAGGTGAAAGAGACCGACCTGCCGCTGTCGCTGTCGCTCGGCGTGCTCGGACTGAACGGCGTGACCGCCTATTTCGGCCTGCTCGACCTCGGCGAGCCGCGCCCCGGCGATACCGTCGTCGTCTCGACCGCCGCCGGTTCGGTCGGCTCGGCGGTCGGCCAGATCGCCAAGCTCTCCGGCTGCCGCATCGTCGGCATTGCCGGCGGAGCGACGAAGGTGAAGATGTGCACCGAGGCGTTCGGCTACGATGCGGCCATCGACTACAAGGCCGGCAATATCGCCGACGCGCTCAAGGCGGCCTGCCCGCGCGGCGTCAACGTCTATTTCGACAACACATCGGGCGCGATCAGCGACGCGGTCATGGCGCAGCTTGCCATGAATGCGCGCGTGGTGATCTGCGGCACCGCCTCGATCGCGAGCTGGGACCCGCTGCCGATGGGGCCGCGCGTCGAGCGGCATCTCTTGGTCAAACGTGCGCGCATGGCCGGTTTCATCGTGTTCGACTACCAGCACCGTTACGAGGAGGCGATTGCGCGGCTTGCTTCCTGGATCCGCGACGGCAAGCTGCGCTACCGCGAGGACATCGTCGACGGCATCGAGCACTGCCCCGGCGCTATCGCCGAACTTTACCGCGGCGAGAACCTCGGCAAGCGGCTGGTGCGGCTGCCGCACTGACCGAAGGTCAGTGCTTCAGCTTCGCATCGATCGCGAATTTCGCCTCGGTCTTCTTGGTGATCTCGTCGACCGTGACGCCCGGCGCGAGTTCGATCAGCGTCATGCCGCTACCGCCCTTGCGGTCGATGGTGAACACGCCGAGATCAGTGATCACCATATCCACCACGCCGGCGCCGGTGAGCGGCAGATTGCACTTGTGCAGAAGCTTCGGATCGATGCTGCCGTCCTTGGCCTTGGCGGTGTGCTCCATGATCACCACCACCTTCTTGACGCCGGCGACTAGGTCCATGGCGCCGCCCATGCCCTTCACCATCTTGCCGGGGATCATCCAGTTGGCGAGGTCGCCGTTCTCGGCGACCTGCATGGCGCCGAGCAGCGCCAGGTCGATGTGACCGCCGCGGATCATGGCGAATGAATCCGCCGAAGAGAAAAAGCTGGTGGTCGGCAATTCGGTGACGGTCTGCTTGCCGGCGTTGATCAGATCCGGGTCTTCGTCGCCCTCATAGGGAAAGGGGCCGAAGCCGAGCATGCCGTTCTCGCTTTGCAGTTGCACGCTCATGCCGTCGGGGATGTAGTTCGACACCAGCGTCGGGATGCCGATGCCGAGATTGACGTAAAAGCCGTCGCGCAACTCTTTCGCCGCGCGTTCGGCCATCTGATCGCGGGTCCAAGCCATGTCAGACCTCCTCTCCGGTTCCGGCCGGTGCGACGCGCTTGCGCACGGTGCGCTGCTCGATGTGCTTGGTCGCGTTCGGCACGTGGACGATGCGTTTGACGTAAACGCCCGGCGTAATGATGTGATCGGGATTGATGTCGCCCGGCTGCACCAGGTGCTCGACCTCGGCGACCGTGACTTTGGCGGCGGTCGCCATCATCGGATTGAAGTTGCGCGCGGTCTTGCGGTACACGAGGTTACCCTCGATATCGGCCATCCAGGCGTGCACGACGGCGAGATCGGCGACGATGCCGCGCTCCATGATGTATTTCTCGCCGTCGAAGACGCGCTCTTCCTTGCCCGTGGCGATGTCGGTGCCGGCGCCGGTGCGGGTGAAGAAGGCCGGGATGCCGGCGCCGCCGGCGCGGATGCGTTCGGCGAGCGTGCCCTGCGGATTGAACTCGATCTCCAGTTCGCCGGAGAGAAATTGCTGGGCGAAGAGCTTGTTCTCTCCCACGTAGGACGAGATCATCTTCTTGACCTGCTTGGTCTCGAGCAGCAGGCCGAGCCCTGCCCCGTCGACACCGGCATTGTTCGAGACCACCGTGAGATTCTTCACACCGGAATCGCGGATCGCCAGAATGAGTGTCTCGGGAATACCGCAGAGGCCGAAGCCCCCTGCGTGGATCAACATGCCGTCTTTGAGCAGACCGGCCAGCGCGCTTTTAGCGTCGGGATAGACCTTCTTCATGCAACCCCACCACTCTCCCGGACAATTGAAACCCTACTCGAACGTGAAAGAACATCAATAACCGGCCGAGGCAAGCCTAGCGCGCCGGAGGCGCGGCTGGGGGCGCCGCTGGAGCCGCAGGCGGCGCCGCCGGCGCGGCGGGCGGCGTGATGTCGGTCACCGGGTTGCGCGGCTTGACCGGGGCGGCGGGCGCGACGGCCGCTGACGGCGCGGCCGGGGCCGCCGCCTTCTGCAGCGCCGGAACGATCGGCAGCGGTAAATGGTGCGGATAATAGGTCCAGAACACGAAAGCCGCGACGAACAGGATCGTCGACAACAGCGCGGTGAGGAAGCGGCGGCCGAAGGACAATAGACTGCCGATCAGCGTGGCGAAAAACACGAATACCGCCAAAATCACCACATAGAGCCAGTCCACGGTCGCCAGATCGATCGGCATGGAATTCATAGCGCGCATTCTCCTGTCGGTGTTTATCGAAACTTAGCGCAGACCTGCGCCGCGCGTCACCGGGTTGTTCCCCAACCGCCGGATAGGATTATTATACATACGCGTGATCTTGTCCGAAAACGGGTTCCCACTTCGCGGGATCACGCGCTATACCTCCGCGCCCATGCCAAATCTCCTCATCCTCACCGAAGTCCAGGAATCGATGCGGGCCCGTTATAAGGCCCTGCTGCTGGAAGAGTTCCCGCAGCTCACCATCAATGTGGTCGGCCACCACACCCTGGTAGAACCCTATATCGCCGACACCGACGTCCTGCTCTGCTTCTCGCCGCCGATGGCCGACCACGTGGTGCGCGACGCCAAGAAGTTGAAATGGATCCAGGCGCTCGGCACCGGCGTCGACAACATCGTCGACCTGCCCTCGCTCGGCAAAGAGGTGCTGGTCACCAATATCCGCGGCATTCATGGCGCGCCGGTGTCGGAGGCGACCGTCGCCTTCATGCTCTCGCTCGCCCGCGATCTGCCGCGCTCGGTGCGCGCGCAGGAAGAGGCCAAATGGGAGCGCTGGCCCTCGCAGCTTCTCTCCGGCAAGACCGTCGGCATCCTCGGCGTCGGGCTGATCGCCGAGTACCTCGCGCCGATCTGCAAGACGTTTCATATGACCGTCGTCGGTATCAGCGGCAGCCCGCGGCCGACGCCGGGCTTTGACCGCGTGGTGCACCGTGACGACCTTTTGAAGGTCGCGCCCGAGCTCGATTTCCTGATTGCGCTCACCCCGCTGTCGCCGGAGACGCGCGGCATTATCGGCGAGAAGGTCTTCGCCGCGATGAAGCCGAGCGCCTTCCTGGTCAATGTCGCGCGCGGCGGCGTCGTCGACGAGCCGGCGCTGATCAAGGCGCTGGAGGCGGGGCAAATCGCCGGTGCCGGCCTCGATGTGTTTTCGCAAGAGCCGCTGCCGGCCGACAACCCGCTGTGGAAGACCAAGAACGTGACGATCTTCTCGCATCTCGGCGGCTATTCGGAAGGCTACGAGGACCGCGCCATGCCGACGATCGCCGGCAATATGCGCAAGTTCCTCGCCGGCGATCTCAAGAGCATGACCAACATCGTGCGCAAGCCCGCATCCTGGGGAGATTGAAACATGGCTTTGTCCGAACGCCTGAACACGCCGATCTCGACCGCCGAATTGGAGCGGCGCTGGGCCGCGGTGCGCCGCGCCATGGAGCGTGAGGCGATCGACGTGCTGCTGATGCAGAACAACAACGATCACATGGGCGGTTATGTGCGCTATTTCACGGACATGCCGGCGACCAACGGCTATCCCAACACGGTGATCTTTCCGCGCGACGGCGAGATGACCGTGGTGTGTCAGGGTCCGTTCGGCGGCAGCGAAGCGACCGCCCAAGGCGACCAGACCTGGCGCGGCGTCAAGCGCATCCTGACGACGCCGAGCTACGCCAGCGCGCACTATACCAAGGACTACGACCCGGAACTGGCGGCGCAGGCGCTGGCGCCTTTCGCCAAGGCGACGATCGGCTATGTCGGCACCTATCAGATGTCCTACGCGATGCTCGACTACATCAAGCGCGCGTTCCCGCAAGCCAAATTCGTTGACGCCACCGAGATGGTCGACTGCGTCAAGGTCATCAAGAGCGCCGAGGAGATGGAGCTGGTCAAGCGCGCGGCAGTGATGCAGGACGGCGCCGTGCGCGCGGCGTTCGCCGCGGTGAAGCCCGGCATGCGCGACACCGAGGTGGCGGCCATTGCCCAGCAATACAGCGTGTCGCACGGCAGCGAGAACGGCATCTATCTCTGCGCCTCGATGCCGCTCGGCAAGCCGTCAAAATTCGCCAACAAGCATCTGCAGAACCGCGTCATCCAGAAAGGCGATCAGATCGCACTGCTGGTCGAGGACAACGGCCCGGGCGGCATGTACACCGAACTCGGCCGTTCCTGCGTCGTCGGTGCCAAGGTACCGCAGGCGATGAAGGACGAGCTCGAATTCTGCAAAGCCTCGCGCAAGCTCACGCTCGACCTGCTCAAGCCGGGCGCCTCCTGCAAGGACATCTGGGACGCCTTCAACGATTTCATGACGAAGAACGGCCGGCCCCCCGAGGCGCGGCTCTACTGCCACGGCCAGGGCTACGATCTGGTCGAGCGGCCGCTCATCCGCAATGACGAGACCATGGCGATCGAAAAGGACATGAACATCGTCGTGCACCCGACTTATATCCACGGCGGCTATCTCAACTGGCTGTGCGACAACTACCTGATCGGTGGCAATGGGCCGGGCGACCGGCTGCACCAGTTTCCCGAAGAGATCGTCGAAGTCGGATAGCAGTCATTCGGGCGACGCCCTTGACCGCCAACAAAGGGAGCGCAACAAGGCTCTCAAATCAGAGTGGAGGAAGCGATGAAAAAGACGATTTATGGAGCCGCGCTGGCGGTATTGCTGGCGCTCGCCGGAACGGCCGGCGCGCAGACCTTTCCGGACCGCACATTGACCATGGTCATTCCCTTCGCCGCGGGCGGCCCGACCGACGTGCTCGGCCGCATCATGGCGCAGGCCATGGGCGACATTCTCGGCCAGACCGTGATCGTGGAAAATATCGGCGGCGCCGGCGGCATGACCGGCGGCAAGAAAGTGGCCGACGCCAAGCCCGACGGCTACACCATGCTGCTCGGCACCGTCGGCACGCAGGCGCAGGGCCAGACGCTCTACAAGCATCCGCTCTACAACGCCGTCACCGACTTCACCCCGGTCGCGCTGGTCGCCGAAGTCCCGATCGTGTTGATCGCGCGGCCCGACTTTCCGGCCGACAACCTGAAAGATTTCGTCGCTTACGCGAAGGCCAATGCGTCGAAGATGACCTTCGGTTCGGCCGGCGCCGGCTCGGCCACCCATCTCGGCTGCGTCGTCGCCGATCTGGCGATGGGCGTGAATATCACGCACGTGCCTTACAAGGGCTCGGCGCCGGCGATGACCGACCTGATCAGCGGCCGCATCGACTTCTTCTGCGAGGTGCTGTCCACCGCGAAGGCGCTGATCGACAGCCACAAGGTCAAGGCGATCGCGCTGATGACCAAGCAGCGCTCGCCGGTCGAGCCCAACGTTCCGACGGGCGAGGAACAGGGCGTCAAGGGCTTCGAGGCCTATACCTGGAACGCGCTTTTCCTGCCGAAGGGTGCGCCGGCCGACGTTGTCAAAAAGCTCAACGACGCGGCGGTGAAGGCGATGAATTCGCCCGCGGTGAAGGACCGCCTGCAAGCCCTCGGCGCCACCGTGGTGCCGGCCAATGAACAGACGCCGGCTTTTCTCGGCGAGTACGTGAAGAGCGAAATCAAGAAGTGGGAAGCGCCGATCAAGGCAAGCGGCGTGTCGCAGTAAGCGCCGCGGCGCGCGGGATCAGGAGTTGACGATGGCCGACATCAAGATTCTCAATCCCGACGCGCTCGGTAAACCGCTCGGCCAATATTCGCATCTGACCCGCGTGAAGGCCTCGGAGTTCGTCTTCATCGCGGGCCAGGTCGGCGTCACCAAGGACGGCAAGCTCGCCGGCGACGGCGGCTTCGACGCGCAATGCGGGCAGACCTTCGCCAATATCGAGGCGGCGCTGAAATCGGTCGGCGCCGGCTGGGGCAATATCGTCGAGTTCACCACGTATATGGTGCATTCGCAGGACATCCCGGGATTCATGGCGTGGCGCCTGCGCGAATTCCCGAAGATGTTTTCCAACGGCGCCTACCCGCCCAATACGCTCTTGATGATCGACCGCCTGGTGCAGGAGCAGTT
>DATJVE010000200.1:0-23904 GCA_035501975.1 Pseudolabrys sp. | reverse complement strand
TCCGCTGTTCATTTTCATCACCGGCGTCGCCACCGTGTTCTCGCTGACGCGGCTGGTCGAACGCGACGGGCGGGCGTCTGCGCACGTCCGCGTGCTGCGGCGGGCGCTGCTGCTCTACGGGCTCGGGCTGATCTATTACGGCGGCATCAGCCAGCACTGGTCCGACATCCGCTATCTCGGCGTGCTGCAACGCATCGGCATTTGCTATCTGTTCGCGTCGCTGTTGTTCCTGAACCTGAACCTGCGCGGCATGATCGCCGTCTTTGTCGCGCTGCTCGGCGGCTATTGGGCGCTGATGACCTTCGTGCCGGTGCCCGGCATCGGCGCCGGCTCCTTCGCGCCCGACGCCAATCTCGCCAACTGGATTGACGCGCATTATTTGCCCGGGCGCCTGTGGGATGTCACGCGCGATCCCGAGGGCCTGCTGTCGACGCTGCCGGCGATCGGCACCTGTCTCCTCGGCGTGTTTGCCGGGTTGCTGCTCAAATCCGAGCGCCCGATGCCGCAACAGAAGTCGCTCTGGCTCGTCGGCGCCGGCATCGTGCTGGTGCTCGCCGGTCATCTCTGGGGATTGCAGTTCCCCATCATCAAGGCGATCTGGACCTCGTCCTTCGTCCTCGTCGCCGGCGGCTATGGCCTGATTCTGCTGGGCGTCTGGCATCAAGTCATCGACGTGTGGGGCATCCGCGGCTGGACGACGATTTTCATGTGGACCGGCGCCAACGCCATTACGCTTTACTTCCTCAACACCATCATCGGCTTTGAGCCCTTCGCGCTGCGCTTTGTCGGCGGCGATCTCAGCGCGCTGATCGATCACTTCACCACGCCGGCGACCGGCCGCTTCCTCGCCCATCTGCTCGGCATAAGCTTTGCCGTCTTGCTCGCCGGCTTCTTCTACCGCCGCAAGATTTTCCTGCGCGTGTAGCTCTAAGTCCCGACTTTGAGCTCCGACACCAGCGCCCGCAGCGCCGCAATGGTCGACAGCGGCACGATGCGGCCGGTGCGCGGATTGGCCGAGGGGATGCCCTCGATGGTCATGGTGAAGCGCGCGACGTCGGCATCGACGTCGATGCGATGCGTGTTGCGGGTGATCGTCGGGTCGGCCCAGATTTCGAGCCGCGTGCGGTCGGGGCCGATGCCGGCGAGGCTGAGCGCCGCCGCGACGTTGACGTTGGCGGGAAAGCCGCGCGCGCCCTCGCGCGCCGAGCCGTCGAACACCTTTAACGGCGCTTTGAGGTTGGCGACCGAGATATTGTGCGCGACGAGATAAGGCGCGCCCTCGAGGCCGGCCGGCGGCTTGCGCGTGATCATGGTGATGGAGTTGATGGTGCCTTCGGCGGCGGCGCGCACGGCGTCGAGACCGAGCAGCGCCCCGGTCGGTGGCAGAATGCGCGCGCCTTTTTGCCTGGCGCGTTCGACCAGATCCCAGTTGTCGAGCAATTGCGCGACCGACAACGGCATGAAAATGCGGCCCTTGTCGATTGCCGAGATGGCGACGTCGCGGAACAGTGGCGGCGGCAGGCATTCGACCACCACGTCGCAATCGTCGGCGAGCGCGGTCGCCGGTTTGATCGGAATGGCGCCGAGTTCCGGCAGCGCGCGGCGCGCCTTGGCTTCGTCGCGCACGGCGACGGCGGCGAGCGTCAGACCGGATATGCCGGCAAGCAGCCGCTTGGCCACCTCCAGGCCGACCGCGCCGAGCCCGGCCAATCCGACGCGTAACGGTGATTTCCCGGTCATGATCTCCACTCGTCCAGGCGCCAGCCGCCCTCGGTAAAACGGATCTTCAGCCCGGCTGCATCCATGCGCGCGCTGGGGCCGCCGCTGATGCCCCAATAATCGAGCCGGCCGGGCGGCCAGGTCCATTCCGCCGCCGTCTTGGCGCGGTGATTGGCATCGATCTGCTGCATCTCGGCGGTCAATTCAACCGGCATGTCCTCGGGTCCGAGGAAATAGCAAAACACGTTGTTGCCCGGCCCGTGCCGGCCGGGACCCCATTCGATGGGACGGCCGTCGTCGCGCATGCGGCCGGCGCCGCGCATCACCGATTCGAGGTCGGGCATCTCGAAGGCGATGTGGTTGAGTGTCGGCCCGCCGGTGAAGCCGAGCACCATGCTGTGGTGATCGGCATCGCAGGCGAGGAAGCGCAGCCGCCGTGTGGTATCGGTCAACGTGAAACCGAGTGCGTCGCGATAGCAGGCGAAGGTCGCGTCGCAATCGCCGGTATTGACGTTGACATGGCTGAGCTTGCGCGGGCGGTCCGGCTTATCGCCAGTATCGGCGTGGTCGGCGACGCCACAGACGATGGCGATGTTGCGGCCCTCGGGGTCCTTGAAGCCGAAGCCGTAATCGCCGTGCGGCTGTCTTAATCTTGCTGGGGCCTCGACGGTCTTGAGGCCATGCGCGCCCACTTGGGCATGCAGCGCGTCAACGGCGGCGCGGTCGGCGGCGTCGAGCACCATGCGGATCAGCGTCGGCTGCGCGGCGCGGCGGACGGTCACGATGTGATGGAAGGCGCCGGTGCCGCGCAGATAATGCGTGCCGTTGTCGCTGCCGACCGGGCTCAGGTTCCACACCTCGGTGAAGAACCGCAGCGCCTTGCCGGGGTCGGCAAAACCGAAATCGACGCTGCGCAATGCGCGGACTTTGGCGCTGGCCTTCGCCCGGTTCATGCGTCGGCGTCCGGCAGGATGGTGCCGTCGATCGCGCGCGCGTGGCCGCGGAATTCGGCGATCGGCGTGCCGTCCTCGCGTGTCACCGCGACATCATAGATGCCGGAGCGGCCGGCGCGCTGCCGCTCGGCCGCGCGCGCAGTGAGGCGGTCGCCGCGCTGCGCCGGGTTGAGATAAGTGATGCTGCAATGCTGCGCCACCATGCGCCGATTGCGCGAGTTGGAGGCGTAGCCGAAAGCCGTGTCGGCCAGGAGATAGATGAATCCGCCGTGACAGGTGTTGTGCCAGTTCACCATCTGCCCGCCGACCGTCATCGTCAGCGTTGCCTCGCCGGGCGCGACCGAAATGAGCTCGATGGCGAGCCCGCGGCTGGTGGCGTCCTCCGCCCACATGGCGTCGGCGCAGGCGCGGGCGAGCGCGGCGGCGTCCATCAGACCGTCCCCTTGCGGCCGGTGAAACTGGGCTTGCGCTTTTCCATGAAGGCGCGCACGCCCTCGATGTAGTCCGGCATCGCGCGCGCGAGGCCTTGCAGATCGCGCTCGAGATCGAGCTGGGCGTCGAGCGAGTTGGCGGTCGAGGCGTTCAGCGCGCGCTTGATCAGCGCCAGCCCCTGCGTCGGCGCGGCGGCGAAGTGTTCGCACAATTTTTGCGCCTCGCCGGCGAGCGCGGCGTCATCGACGCATTTCCAGATCAGACCCCAGCTTTCGGCCTTTTCCGCCGGCAGCGGCTCGGCGAGCAGCGCCAGGCCGCGCGCCCGCGCGTCGCCGACAAGGCGCGGCAAAACCCAGGTGCCGCCGGTATCCGGGATCAGGCCGATCCGTGCAAAGGACTGCACGAAGCTCGCCGAGCGCGCGGCCAGCACGATGTCGCAGGCGAGCGCAACATTGCAGCCGGCGCCGGCGGCGACGCCGTTGACCGCGGCGACGACGGGAAAGGGCAGGGCACGCAGCCTGCGCACCAGCGGATTGTAATATTGCTCGAGCGAGGTGCTCGGCGGCAGCTTTTCGCCCGGCTTCACCAGCCGGTCGTTGAGGTCTTGCCCGGCGCAAAAGCCGCGGCCGGCGCCGGTGATCATGAGGGCGCGGCAGTTTTCATCGGCCTCGGCGTCTTCGAGCGACTGGCGCAGCGCCTGATGCATCGCGTCGTTGAACGCGTTGAGGCGCTCCGGCCGGTTAAAGGTAATGACGCGATAGCCGGCGCGGCGAGCGACGAGAATGGATGGCTCGCTCATGACTTCAGGAACGCGTCCATCATGCCGACTTCTTTCTTGTCGCCGTCGGCATCCGCCGCGATGCGCTCGTAGAGGCGGGCGGCGGCTTCCAGCATGGCGTGCTCGGGGTAGTCCTCGCCGACGAAGGCGGAAATCTCCTCCAGCTCGGCCACCCAACGATAGGCTTTGCCATACATCGCCGGGGTCTGCCGCGCCAGCCAGCCGAGCAGCGCCGGCTGGCTTTCAGCGAGCTCCTTCTTCAGCGCCTCGGCGGAGCCCTCGCGCGCGGCGGCGAGCATCATCGCGGCGCCGAGCGCGGTGAAGCCCTTGGTGATGCCGGCATAGGACATCTTCAGCGCGGAGGCGGCGGTCAAGGCGCCGTCGAGCACGCGCACGATCAAGCCGTAGTCGTTGAGCTTGGCGAACAGGCCGGCGGCCGGACCTGAGGCGTAGAATTTGGTGTTGGTCGTGCCGGGCTTGGGCGGCGGGCCGATGATGGCGGCGCCGACGAAGGGACAGCCGGTCGCGCCGACCGCAGCGGCGATGTTGAGCGCGGTGTTCGGGCTGACCGCATTGCAATCGACATAGACCGGCTTCTTGTTGGCGGCGGTAAGCACCTTCGTCAGACGCGTGGCCAGCGCCAGGGCATCGCCCGGCGGCACGATCGAGAGCAGGAAATCGGCCTCGGTCAGTTGCGCGTCGGCGACCGCGATCATGCCGGCCGCCTTGGCGCGCTCGGCGCTCGCCGCACTGCGGCCGGAAAGTGAGGTGAGCACGCTGACCTTGTTTTCGGTCAGGCGGGCGCCGACGGCGGCGCCCATATTGCCGGGAGCGATGATGGCGACAGTGGGTGTCATTCTGTGGCTCCCGTGGTCCGCTGGCTTCGATGCCATCTCCAAATACTACTTTGTCCGCTGGCCGACATGAAAAAACCTTGGTAATCTGCCGATCTGTTGTTTCCGTGAAACATGAGCGTCGGCGAGTGCGGCTGCCCTGCGGTGGGACGGCCTGCGGCCGATTTACAGTTATAAAGGACAAAAACTTGGACAAGAGACAAGGTCCCGCCGGTGCGGGGCAGCCGATCGACGCACGCGCCTTGGCGCAGTTTCTTTTGCGCTACCGCGAGCCCAGCGGCACGCGCAGCCTGATCGAACTCGGCATCACGTTCGGACCGCTGGTGTTGTTCTGGGTTGCAATGTGGGCGTCCTATTACTTCGGATTTTGGTGGCTTACGCTATTGCTCGCCGTCCCGGCCGCCGGATTTCTGGTGCGGCTGTTCATGATCCAGCACGATTGCGGGCACGGCGCGTTCTTCCACCATCGCCTCGCCAACGACTGGATCGGCCGCGCGCTGGGCGTGCTCACCCTGACGCCCTACGATTTCTGGAAGCGCACGCACGCCATTCATCATGCGACGTCAGGTAATCTCGACCACCGTGGCATCGGCGACGTCGACACCCTGACGGTACGCGAATATCTGGCGCTGCCGCGCTGGCGCCGCCTGATGTACCGCTTCTACCGCCATCCGGCGGTGATGTTCGGGCTCGGGCCGGCCTATCTATTCGTCCTGCGGCATCGGCTTCCCTTCGGCTTGATGCGCGCCGGCTGGCAGCCTTGGCTGAGCACCATGGGCACCAACGTTGCCATCGCCGCGATCGTTGCTATTTTGATATGGTTGATCGGCGTCGGGCCGTTCCTGCTCGTGCACGGGCCGATCATGCTGCTGGCCGCCGCCATCGGCGTGTGGCTGTTTTACGTGCAGCATCAATTCGAGGACACCGTGTGGGCGCCGGACGAGACCTGGACGCGGCACGACGTCGCGCTGCGCGGCAGCTCGTATTATGTGCTGCCCGGAATTTTGCGCTGGTTCACCGCCAATATCGGCGTGCACCATGTGCACCATCTGTGCAGCCAGATTCCCTACTACCGGCTGCCGCGGGTGCTGCGCGAGCACCCCGAACTCGGCGACATCGGCCGGCTGACGCTGTGGCAGAGCATCAAATGCGTCCGCCTGGTGCTGTGGGATGAGCGCGCTAACAAGCTGATCTCGTTCCGCGAGATGCGCCGCCTGCACGCGGCTCCGCAAGCCGCCGCGTAATGTCCTTTCCAATCGCTTGCGGCGCTGCGGCTGGATTGCCGGTCACCCGGCAATCCAGGCAACGGCTGCCACGGCATGGCCAATAACCTCGAATTTGTGGCCATTTCGCGCGGGCAGCAGCCTGCTACCGCGACTGCGGTGGACCTTTTGGCGGCGTTGCCAGTACATTAGTATCCTGACACAAAGGGCCGCCAAGGACCCTGGGGAGGAAATCACGATGCGGAAGACACTCTTGGCCGCGGGCACCGCTTTGCTGCTCGCCGCCGGGCCTGCCATGGCCCAGCAGAAGCCGATCAAGATCGGATTCGTCTCGACCTTCAGCGGCCCGGTCGCGGTGATCGGCAACGACATGCGCAATTCCTTCGAGCTCGCGCTCGATCACATGGGCCGCAAGATGGCCGGTCGGCCAGTCGAGGTGATCTACGAAGACGACGGCTTCAAGCCGGAGGTCGGCAAGCAGAAGACCGACAAGCTGATCGAAGCGGACCACGTCGATTTCATCGCCGGCTACATCTGGTCAAACGTGCTGCTGGCTTCGCTCAAGCCGGTCGTCGATTCGAAGACTTTCATGGTCATCGCGAATGCCGGCGCTTCGCAGGTTGCCGGCGAACTCTGCTCGCCCTACGTCTTCTCGACCTCCTGGCAGAACGACCAGACGCCGGAAGCGATGGGCATGTACATGAATCAGAAGGGCGTGAAGTCGGTATTCCTGATCGGACCGAACTACGCCGCCGGCAAAGACATGCTGGATGGTGTCACTCACACCTTCAAGGGCAAGATCGTCGGGCGGGAGCTCACCACCTGGCCGTCGCAGCTAGACTTCTCTGCTGAGCTTGCCAAGGCCAAGGCCGCTAATCCCGACGCGATCTTCGTGTTCTATCCGGGCAAAGCCGGCGTGCAGTTCCTGACGCAATACGCGCAAGCCGGCCTCAAGGGTAACATCCCGCTCTACACCGCCTTCACCATCGACGAGACGTCGCTGCCGCTGCAGAAGGATCTGGCGCTCGGCGTGCCCGGCGCGCAGGAATGGGTCAATGATCTGCCCAACGCAGCCAACAAGAAGTTCGTTGCCGACTATATCCAGAAATATCCGGGCCACCGGCCGTCGTTCTACGGCGCACAGTCCTACGATGCGGCAAACCTGATCGCCTCGGCGGTCGCCGCCGTCAAAGGCAACCTGAGCGACAAGGAAGCGCTGCGCAAGGCCTTCGAAAAGGCCGACTTCAAGTCGGTGCGCGGCGGCTTCAAGTTCGGCAACAACCACATACCGATCCAGAACTTCTATCTGCAGGAAGCGGTGAAGGACGCCAAGGGCGACTACGTGCTCAAGACCGTCGCTACCATCGTCAAGGATTATCAGGACGCTTCGCACGACAAATGCCCGATGAAGTGATCCGGGAGTGAATCACGGCGGCGGCGGCGCATCCGCGCTGCCGCCGTTTTACGTGCGGGGGCGGTGAGAATTTCCTTAATCGACGCGCCATGACGACGCTGTTCATCGAGCAATGCCTGAACGGATTGCAGTTCGGCCTGCTGCTGTTCCTGCTGGCCGCCGGACTGACGCTGGTGTTCGGCATCATGGACTTGGTCAATCTGGCGCACGGCTCCCTCTACATGATCGGGGCTTATTTTGCCGCGACGCTCACCGCCTGGACCGGCAGCTTCGTGCTCGGCGCGCTGCTCGCGCTCGTCTGTACGCTGCTGGTTGGGATGGCGGTCGAGGTGATCGCCATGCGCCGGCTGTACGGCCGCGATCATCTCGATCACGTGCTCGGCACCTTCGGGCTGATCCTGTTCTTCGACGAACTGGTGCGGCTGATCTGGGGGCCGGAAGGCCTGAGTCTGCCGCTGCCGTCCTGGCTCAACACCTCGGTGACGATTCTGCCCGGCGTGCAATATTCCGCCTACCGGCTATCGATCATTGTCGTGTCGCTTGCGGTCGCCGGCTTTCTCTATGTGCTGGTGATGCGCACGCGCGTCGGCATGCTGATCCGCGCCGGCGCCAGCAACCGCGAGATGGTCGGCGCGCTCGGCGTCAATATCAAGCTGCTCTACACGCTGGTGTTCGGGCTCGGCGCCGCGCTTGCCGGCCTTGCCGGGCTGATGCAGGCGCCGATCCTCACCGTGCAGATCGGCATGGGCGAAAACATCCTGATCATCGCCTTCGTCATCACCGTGATCGGGGGCATCGGCTCGATCCGCGGCGCCTTCATCGCCGCGCTTCTGGTCGGCTTCGTCGATACGCTCGGTCGCGCCTTCTTCCCCGACCTGCTGCGGCTGGTGCTCGCCCCAAACACGGCGGCGACCGCGGCGCCGGCGCTCTCCTCCATGCTGATCTATCTGTTGATGGCCATCGTGCTGGTGCTGCGGCCGGAAGGGCTGTTCCCGGCGGTCCGCAAATGACCGGCGCGCTTTCCGTCCGCAATATCCTGATCTGCGGCCTCATGGTTGGGCTGGTGCTGCTGCCGGCCTACGTGCGGCTTAGCGGCAATATCTTCGTGCTCACGCTGTTCACGCGCATCGTCATCCTCGGGCTTGCCGCGGTGAGCCTCAATCTCATCCTCGGCTATGGCGGCATGATGAGCTTCGGCCACGCCGCCTATCTCGGCATCGGCGGCTATGCGGTCGGCATTCTCGCGCACGAGGGCATCTATTCCGGCTTCGTGCAGTGGCCGGTGGCGCTCGCCGCCTCCGCGCTGTTTGCGCTGCTGATCGGCGCCCTGTCGCTGCGCACGCGCGGCGTCTATTTCATCATGATTACGCTCGCCTTCGCGCAGATGGCTTACTACGTCGTCGCCGGGCTCGCCCGTTACGGCGGCGACGACGGGCTGACCATCTACAAACGCAGCCAGTTTTTCGCCCCGCTCGACCTGACCAACAAGGTGCAGTTCTATTACGTGTGCCTGGCGCTGCTGTTCGGCTCGATCTACTTGGTCTACCGGCTGGTGAACTCGCGCTTCGGTCTGGTGGTGCAGGGCTCGCGCTCGAACGACCTGCGTATGCGCGCCATCGGCTTTCCGACCTATCGCTACCGGCTGGTTTGCTTCGTCATCGCCGGCACGCTGTGCGGGCTTTCCGGCGCGCTCATCGCCAACAACACCGACTTCGTCAGCCCGTCGATGATGTATTGGACGCGCTCCGGCGATCTCATCATCATGGTGGTGCTCGGCGGCATGGGTTCGGTGGTCGGCCCGCTCGTCGGCGCGGTGGCGTTTTTGGTGCTCGAGGAAGTGCTCTCCGGCATCACCGAATATTGGCAGATCATCCTTGGGCCGCTGCTGCTCCTCGTCGTGCTGTTCGCGCGCGGCGGCATCGACGGGCTGTTGTCGAAGATCCACGCCAAGGTGGCGCCATGAGCGAGCCGCTGTTGCAGGTGGAAAATCTGGCCAAGCGCTTCGATGGCATCGTCGCCACCGACGATCTCGCGCTCACGGTAGAGGTCGGCGAGCTGCACGCGATCATCGGCCCCAACGGCGCCGGCAAGACGACGTTGATTGCGCAGCTTGGCGGGCAGCTCATGCCCGACTCCGGCCATATCCGGTTCGCCGGCAATGACATCACCGCGCTGCCGATGTACCGGCGCAGCCGGCTCGGGCTTGCGCGCTCGTTCCAGATCACCTCGCTGTTCCTCGATCTCAGCGTGCTCGACAACGTGTTGCTGGCTGTGCAAGCGCACGCCGGACATTCTTTTCATTTTTGGCGCAACGCCCGGTTGGAAACGGGGTTGCGCCAAACTGCGCTCGCCGCACTCGCCCGCGTCGGCCTTGCCGACCGCGCCGACCGCGTGACCTCGGCGCTCAGCCACGGCGAACACCGCCTGATCGAGTTTGCTATGGCGCTGGCCGCCAGCCCGCGCATGCTGCTGCTCGACGAGCCGATGGCGGGGCTCGGCCCCGAGGAATCGGCGCGCATGGTCGAAATGCTGCGCGCCCTCAAGAAGGAGGTCACCATCCTCCTGGTCGAGCACGACATGGAGGCGGTATTCGCGCTGGCCGACCGCATCACCGTGCTGGTCTACGGCCGGGTGATCGCCACCGGCGCGCCGGCCGACATCCGCAGCAACACCACGGTGCGTGACGCCTATCTCGGCGAGGCGGAGGGCACCGACCATGTCTGACGCCGTGCTCGAGCTCAAAGGCGTGGAGACCTGCTATGGCCTGAGCCAGGTGCTGTTCGGCGTTTCGCTGTCCATCCGGCCGGGCGAGATGGTGACGCTGATGGGCCGCAACGGCATGGGCAAGACCACCACCGTGCGCTCGATCCTCGGCTTGACCCGCGCGCGTGCCGGAACGATCTGCTTCGATGGCCGCGAGATCCGCGGGCTGCCGTCCTACAAGATCGCCCAGCTCGGCATCGGCCTGGTACCGGAGGGGCGGCAGATCTTCCCGAACCTCACCGTGCGCGAGAACCTGGTGGCGACGGCGGTGCAACGCGCCGGCGGCTGGACGCTCGACAAGGTCTACGAGCTGTTTCCGCGGCTCTCCCAGCGCGAGAGCAGCTTGGGCAACCTGTTGTCCGGCGGCGAGCAGCAGATGCTGGCGATCGGCCGTGCGCTGATGACCAATCCGCGCCTTTTGATCCTCGACGAGGCGACCGAAGGTCTGGCGCCGCTGATCCGCGCCGAAATCTGGCGCTGCCTCGCGCGGCTGAAGGAGCTCGGCCTCGCCATCCTGGTGATCGACAAGAACGTCGGCGCGCTGACGCGCGTCGCCGACCGCCATTTCCTGCTCGAACGCGGCCGCGTGGTCTGGTGGGGAACCTCGCGCGACCTCACCGCCGCGCCGGAGGTGCAGCACCGATATTTGGGCGTGTGAATGGCTCGCACCGCCGATCGGCGATGCGAGCATTTATGTTACTTGCTAATTACTTGCTGACGAAGATTTTATTGGTGTGCACGACGTCAGACCAGCGCTTGACCTCGCGCTTGAGCAGGGCAGCCGAGGCTTCGGGCGTTTCCTGCTCGGGCGGGTATTGGTCCAGGCCGTCGTCGGCATAAAGCTTCTTCAATTTGGGATCGGTGAGTGCCGTGCGCAGCGCGACGTTGAGCTTGTCGATGATCGGGCGCGGCGTGCCCTTGGGCGCCACCAGCATGTGCCAGAAGTCGATATCGGCATTCTTGTAGCCGAGCTGCGCCATCGTTTTCAGCTGCGGCAATCCGGGGAACTGCTTGGTGCCGACGACCGCATAGGCCTTGAGCTTGCCGGACTCGACCAGCGGCCGCGCGACCGCGACCGAGATCGGGCCCAGGTCTACCTGGCCAGCCAGAAGATCGACCAGCGCCGGACCGGCGCCGCGGTAAGGCACCTGGGTGACCTTCACGCCCATCTCCTGGAACACCAATACCTCGCCCAGATGGCCGAACGAGCCGACGCCGGGATGGCCGATCTTGGCGCTGCGGCCGGGCGCCTTCATCCACTTCAGAAGCTCTTGAAAATTGTTCGCCGGCAGGTCCGGGCGTCCGGCGATCGTGTTGATCGCGGTGTTGACGAGCCCGATGGGGGCGAAGTCCTTCTCTGTGTCGAAGGTGTGGTTCGGATAGAGCGCCATGGCGGCCGCCAACGCGGGCTGAGCCAGCATGATGGTGTAGCCGTCGGGATCGGAATGGGCCACCTTGTCGGCGGCGATCGTTGCACCGGCGCCGCCGATATTCTGGATCACGACCGGTTGGCCCAGCGCTTTCTGGAAGGGTTCCTGCAGGATGCGTGCGGACGCATCGTCAACGCCGCCGGGTGGAAATCCTACGATCAGGGTGATCGGGCGGTTCGGATAGTCTTGAGCCGAAGCTGCGCCGGTCGCCAATATGCAGGCAACACCCAGCGCCGCGAGTGCGCGGACGATCGTCATTCGTTTCCTCCCATGTGGCGGGCTTATTTTTGTTTTTAGCACCGCCGTTTTTGTGCCCCACGCCGGGAGCGTAACAAAATCGGCAACAGTCCGTAAGCCGGCTATCGGCTGCCCGCTTACTCCGCCGGGTGGAGTGGCGGCGAGCGGCGGATGAAGGTGAAACTGCGGCCGCCCAGTCTGCGGTGTAGGCGGTCGAGCAAGAGGTAGATCGCGGGCGTCGTGTAAAGCGTCAGCGCCTGCGACACCAACAGGCCGCCGATGATGGTGATACCGAGCGGCCGGCGCAGTTCGGAGCCGGGGCCGGCGGCGATCACCAGCGGCAGGGCGCCGAGCGCCGCCGCCATGGTGGTCATCAGGATTGGCCGGAAGCGTGCGAGGCACGCCTCATGGATCGCCTGGCGCGGCGGCAGGCCGAGCCGGCGTTCGCCGTCGAGGGCGAAGTCGACCATCATGATGCCGTTCTTCTTCACGATGCCGATCAGCAGAATAATGCCGATGAAGGCGATCACCGTGAGCTCGGTATTGAACAGCTGCAGTGCGAGCAGCGCGCCGAGGCCGGCCGAGGGCAGAGTCGAGATGATGGTGAGCGGGTGCGCCAGGCTCTCGTACAGGATGCCGAGCACGATATAGACGGCGACGAGCGCGGCCAGCAGCAAGAGCGGCTGCGCGCCGGCCGATTGCTTGAAGGCCTGCACGTCGCCGGCGAAGTCGGTGTGGATCGTGTCGGGGACGTGCATCTGCGCCACTGTCTGCTGGATGCCGTCGGTGACGTCCTGGATCGTGAAATTGGGCAGGATGTTATAGGTGATGGTGACCGCCGGGAACTGGCCCTGATGGTTCACCACCAAGGGCGCGATGCCGCGCTGAACATGCGCCACTTCCGACAGCGGCACCTGCGTGTTGTTCGCGCCGTTGACGTAAATCTGGCTTATGTCGGTCGGGTCGCGGGTGTATTGGCGGTCGAGCTCGAAGATTACGCGATACTGGTTGCGCTGCGTGTAGATCGTCGAAATCTGCCGCTGCGAGAATGCGTCGTTGAGCGCGTTGTCGATGTCCTGCACCTGCACGCCGAGCCGCGCCGCCGCCGCGCGGTCGATGTCGACATTGGCCTGCAGGCCGCCTTGTTCGCGGTCGGTGGTGAGATCGGTGACGCCGGGCACTGCCTTCACCGCGTCCATCACCTTCGGCACCCACTGCTGCAAAAGGTCGATGTCCGAGCTCCACAGCGTGAACTGATATTGCGAGTCGCTCTGCCGGCCGCCGACGCGCAGATCCTGCGCCGGCACCATGAACACGCGGATGCCGGGGATATTGCTGAGCTTGTTGCGCAGCCGCGCCACCACGCGCTGCGTGCTGACGTTGCCGCGCTCATTGAGCGGCTTCAGGCTGATAAACATGCGCCCGCGGTTGACCGAGGCGTTGAAGGTGGAGGCGCCGACCGAAGAACCGAGGCCCGCCACCGCCGGGTCCTGCAGCACGACGTCCATCGCCTTCTGCTGCAACTGCTCCATCGCGGTGAACGACACGTCGGTCGAGGCCTGCGTGCCGCCGAAGATCAGCCCGGTGTCGTCCTGCGGGAAATAGCCCTTCGGCGTCTTGATATAGAGCCCGATGGTGAGCGCGATGGTGGCGACGAAGACGATCAGCGCCAGCGCGTTGTGTTCGAGCACGAACGAGAGCGTGCGGTCGTAGAAACGGATCATGCGCGCGAGCGCGCCTTCGACCGTGCGGTCGAACCAGGTGCCGTCATGGCTCGGCGCCGTGCGCACGAAATAAGCGCAGATCATCGGCGTCACCGACAGCGACACCACAGTGGAGACGGCGATGGCGAAGGCGAGCGTTACCGAGAATTCGCGGAACAGCCGGCCGACGATGCCGCCCATGAACAGCAGCGGAATGAACGCCGCGATCAGCGAGATCGAGATCGACACCACGGTGAAGCCGATCTGCTTGGTGCCCTTGAGCGTGGCGCGCAGCGGCGAGGCGCCACGCTCCAGATAGCGGAACATGTTCTCGATCATCACGATGGCGTCGTCGACCACGAAGCCGATGCACACGGCGAGCGCCATCAGCGACAGGTTGTCGATCGAAAACCCGGCCGCCCACATCGCCGCGCAGGTGCCGGCGAGCGACAGCGGCACGGTGACGCCGGCGGCAAGCGTCGAGGCGGTGCGGCGCAGGAACAGCGCCACCACCATCATCACCAGGATGACGGTCGCCGCCAGCGTCAGCTGCATGTCGTGCACGCTGGCGCGGATGGTCTGCGTGCGGTCGGCGAGCACCGAGATGTCGAGGCCGGCCGGCACCCATTGCCGCAATTCGGGCAGCAGATCGAAGATGCGGTCGACGGTGTCGATGACGTTGGCGTTGGCCTGCTTGGTGATGATGAGCAGCACCGACGGCTGCTTGTTGAACCAGCCGGCCGACAGGCTGTTGCGCACGCTCGGGCGTATCGAAGCGATATCGGCAAGCCGGATCACCGTGCCATTGACGGTCTTGACCACGATCGGTTCGTAATCCGCCGCCGCCGGCAATTGATCGTTGAGGCCGAGGGTCACGCCGCGCTTGGGGCCATCGAACGTGCCGACTGGCCCAGAAACGTTTGAATTGACGATCGCGGTGCGCACGTCCTCGAGCGCCACGCCCATCGCGGCGAGCCGTGCGGGATCGACGCGCACGCGGATCGCCGGCTGCTCGGAGCCGGCCACAGTGACGTCGCCGACGCCGTCCACCTGGCTCAGCCGTTGCGCGATCACCGTGTCGGCGGCGTCGTAGACCTCGCTCGGCAGCATGGTCTGGGAGGTCAGCGCCAGGATCAGGATCGGCGCCGCCGCCGGATTGGCCTTGCGAAAGGTCGGCAGCGTCGGCAGGTCGCCGGGCAGGTCGCTGAGCGCGGCATTGAGCGCGGCCTGCACGTCGCGGGCGGCGCCCTCAATGCTGCGCGAGAGGTCGAACTGCACGGTGATGCGCGAGAGGCCGAGCGAGCTCACCGAGGTCAATTCGGTGACGCCGGAAATCTCGCCCAACCGCCGCTCGAGCGGGGCGGCGACGGTCGCCGCCATGATGTTGGGATCGGCGCCCGGGCGGTTGGCGGTGACGAAGATGGTCGGAAAATCCACGCTCGGCAGGCTGGCGACCGGCAAAAAGCTGTAAGCTACCGCGCCGACCAGGAACAAGCCGATCGCCAGGAGCGTGGTGCCGATCGGCCGGCGGATGAATGGATAGGAGAAATTCATCAGCGGTTTTCCCTACGCATGATCTTGTCCGAAAGCCGGTTGCCGCTTTTCGGGATCATGCGTTACTCCGCCGGATGCGGCCGCGCTTCGCCCGAGGCGGTGAGCCGCGCGCGCAGGCGCTCCATGTAGAGGTAGATCACCGGCGTGGTGTAGAGCGTGAGTAGCTGGCTGAGCATCAGACCGCCGACAATGGTGATGCCGAGGGGGTTGCGCAGCTCGGCGCCGGTGCCCGATTCGAGCGCCAGCGGCAGCGCGCCGAACAATGCGGCGAGCGTGGTCATCATGATCGGCCGGAAACGGAGCAAGGCGGCTTTGACGATCGACTCCTCGGGCGACAGACCTTCGTTGCGCTCGGCCTCGATGGCGAAGTCGATCATCAGAATCGCATTCTTCTTCACGATGCCCATCAACAGCACGATGCCGATGAGCGCGATCACCGACAGGTCATAACCAAAGAGCATCAGCGCCAGCAGCGCGCCGACGCCGGCCGAGGGTAGGGTGGAGAGAATGGTGAGCGGGTGGATGAAGCTTTCGTACAGCACGCCGAGCACGATGTAGATGACGATCGCCGCGGCGAGGATCAGGTAGGGCTCGCCGGTGAGTGACTTGGCGAATTCGGCGGCATCGCCGGAATAGCTGCCGGTCACCGAAGACGGCATGCCGATGTCCTGCTGCGCCTGGCTGATGAGCGCGACGGCGTCGCTCAGCGCATAGCCGGGCGCGAGGTCGAAGGAAATGGTGACCGAGGGGAACTGCTCCTCGTGCGTGATGGCGAGCGAGGCCGAGCCGTTGACGAAATGCGCGAAGGCGGACAGCGGCACCTGGTTCGAACTGGTGACCGCGTTGGGCGTCGCGGTGGTGTTCGAATTGGTGCCGCCGACCGTGGTGTTGGCGACGGTCGCCGCCGTACCGGTGGAGGTGCTGGCGCCGGTGACGTAGAGTTTCGACAGCGAGCCGGGGTCCTGCTGGTAGCGCGGCTGCGCCTCCAGGATGACGCGGTACTGGTTGGACTGGCCGTAGATGGTCGATATCTGCCGCTGGCCGAAGGCGTCGTTGAGCGTGTCGGTGACGCTCTGCATGGACACGCCGAGGCGGCCGGCCTGCTCGCGGTCGACAATGACGTTGACGCGCGGGCCACCTTCTTGCGCCTCGGAGGCGACCTCGCGCATTGCCGGGTTGCCGCGCAGCCGCGCCACCAGCTTGTTCGCCCAATCGAGCACTTCGGCGGAATCGGTGCCGACCAGCGTGTACTGGTACTGCGCGCGGCTCACCCGCGTCGAAATCTGGATGTCCTGCGTCGCCTGGAAATAGACCTTCATGCCCGGCTCGCCGGCAACCGCCTGCTTGAGCCGCTCGATGATCTGCGCGACGTGATCGCTGCGCTGGTTCTCCGGCTTCAAAGTGATGGCGAGCCGTCCGGCGTTGGGCGTCGAATTGAGCGTGGAGACGCCGATCACCGACACCACGCCGGTCACGTCGGCATCCTCGCGGATGATGGCTTCGATGTCGTTCTGCTCGCGCTGCATCTCGTCGAAGGAGATATCGGTATTGGCCTCGGTCACCGCGGTGATCAACCCGGTGTCCTGCAGCGGCAGAAAGCCTTTCGGAATGACGATGTAGAGCAGGATGGTCGCGGCGAGCGTCACCAGCGTCACCAAAAGCGTCGCGGGCTGGTGGCGCAGCACCCAGTGCAAAGTGCGCTCGTAGAAGGCGACGGTACGCTCGATCAGATCGTGGAAGCGGCGAGTGAGCGCGTTGTCGGCGAGCCCGCCGCCGCCCTCGGAGGGCGGACGCAGCAGGCGGCCGCACATCATCGGCGTCAGCGTCAGCGAGACGATGGCCGAGGCAACCACTGCGATGGTCAGCGTCAGCGCGAATTCGCGGAACATGCGGCCGACCAGGCCGGTCATGAACAGCAGCGGAATGAACACGGCGATCAGCGACAGCGTCAGCGAGATGACGGTGAAGCCGATCTCGCTCGCGCCGCGCAGCGCCGCCTCGAGCGGCCGCTCGCCGTTCTCCATGTGGCGGACGATGTTCTCGATCATGACGATGGCGTCGTCGACGACAAAACCGGTGCCGATGGTGAGCGCCATCAGCGACAGATTGTCGAGCGAGAAGCCGGCAAACCACATCACGCCGAAGGTGGCGATCAGCGACAGCGGCAGCGCCACGCCGGCGATGACGGTGGCGCGCACCGTGCGCAGAAAGATCAGCACCACCAGGACGACCAGTCCGACGCTGAGGATCAACGTGAACTGCACGTCGTGGATCGAGGCGCGGATGGTGGTGGTGCGGTCGTTGACGATGGTGAGCGTGGCGCCGGCCGGCAGCGCGCGGCGCAGGCGCGGCAGTTCCGCGCGCACGCGGGTCACCGTATCGATGACATTAGCGCCGGGCTGGCGCTGCACGTCGACCACGATCGCCGGGCGGCCGCGATAGGAGGCGCCGACCTTGGTGTTTTCCAGCCCGTCGACGACGTCGGCGACGTCGCTGATCTTCACCGGCGCGCCGTTGCGGAACGCCACCACCACGTTCTTGTAGGTTTCCGCGGCGGTGATCTGGTCGTTGGCGGCGATGGTGTAGGACTGGTGCGCGCCGTCGAGCGAGCCCTTGGCCCCGGCGACGTTGGCGCTGACGATGGCCGTGCGCAGGTCCTCCAGCGCCAGGCCGTAGGCGGCGAGCCGCAACAGGTCGGCCTGGATACGGATCGCCGGACGGATGCCGCCCTGCACCGAGACGTGGCCGACCCCGGTCACTTCGGAGAGCCGCGGCGCCATCAGCGTGTCGGCCATGTCGCTGAGCGCACGCAGGTCGATGGTGTCCGAGGTCAGCGCCAGGGTGATGATCGGCGCGTCGGCCGGGTTCACCTTCGAATAGAGCGGCGGGTAGGGCAGGTTGCGCGGCAGAGTCGAACCGGCGGCGTTGATTGCCGACTGCACATCCTGCGCCGCGGCGTCGATGTCGCGGTTCAAGTCGAATTGCAGCGTGACCTGGCTGATGCCGAAGGAACTCGCCGAGGTCATCACCTGCAGCGCCGGAATCTGGCCGAATTGCCGCTCGAGCGGCGCGGTGACCAGTTCGGCGATGGTGTCGGGGCTGGCGCCGGGAAGCTGGGTGGTGACCTGGATGGTGGGGAAGTCGACCTGCGGCAGCGCCGAGACCGGCAGCCACCAATAGCCGAGCGCGCCCCCCAGCATCACCGCGATGCCCAGCAAAGAGGTGGCGATCGGCCGGTGGATGAATGGGGAGGAAACGCTCATTGCTGCGGGTTCTGCCTCCCGCCGGAGCGCTGGCCGCGCTGCCGGTTGCCCTGCGCGGGCGCGGCCGGCGCGCCGTCGGCGCTGCCGATCGCGACCTTGCTGCCGTCGGTCAGGCGCACGAAGCCGGTGGTGACCACGCGCTCGCCGACCGCGACGCCGCTTTTCACCACGGTCTGCGTCTCATCCTGTTTCTGCACCACGATGGGGCGCATCGAGGCGGTGTTGTCGTCCTTGATCACATAGACGAAGGTGCCGTTCGGCCCGCGCTGCACCGCGCCGGTCGGGATCGTCACCACGTCCTTGAGCGTGTCGATCAACAGCCGCATGTTGACGAATTGTCCCGGCCAGAGCAGCACGCCGGCGTTGGGGAATTCGGCCTTGAGCTTTACCGTCCCGGTGGTCTGATCGACCTGATTGTCGACCACGCGCAACGTGCCGTGGTCGATCACCGCGTTGTTGTCGGGGCGCAAGGCGTCGGCCTGCAGCGGCCCCTTGGCGAAGGCGTCGTTGACCTGGCCGAGGTCCTGCTGCGGCAGGTTGAAGATCACCGAGATCGGCTTGACCTGGGTGATGACGACGATGGCCGGCGAACTCGCCGCATGCACGATGTTGCCTTCGTCTACCTGGCGGATGCCGGTGCGGCCGTCGATCGGCGCGACGATGGTGGTGTAGCCGAGCGTCGCCTGCGCGCTTTCGATCGCCGCCTGGTCGGCTTGCACCAGCGCGGTGTCCTGGGCGACCAGGGCCCGCTGCGTGTCGGCCTGCTGGCGGTTGATGGCGTTGGTGGCGGCGAGCTTCTCGTAGCGGTCGAGATCGAGCTTGGCGTTGGCGAGCTGTGCCTCGTCCTGCGCCTTCTTCGCCTTCGCCTGGTCGAGCTGCGCCTGGTACGTGGCGGGATCGATACGCGCCAGCACGTCGCCCTTCTTGACGTCGTCGCCTTCCTTGAAATTGACGCTGATCAGCTTGCCGTCGACCTGCGGGCTCACCGTCACGGTGTTGAGCGCCTTAATGGTGCCGACGGCGTCGAGATAGACCGGCACGTCGGCTTTGGCGGCGGCGGCGGAGAGTACCGGCACCGGTCCGCCCTCGGCGCCGAAGCGGCTGCGCTGCTGCGGCTTCGGCGCGCCGCTGAAAACGTAGTAGAGCGCGCCGCCCACTGCGAGCAGGATCAGCAGGAACGCCAGATTGCGGCGCCCGCGTCCTTTCGTCTTGGCGAGAATCTGTTTCGGCGCTTCACCGTGCATCGGCGGTATCCACGGGTTTCGGCAGCCAGCCGCCGCCGAGCGCTTGATAGACGCTGACGACCGCCTGCAGCCGCGCCAGCCGCGCCTGCGCCAGCGCGTCCTCTGCCTGGAACAGCGTCTGCTCGACCTGCAGCAGGGTAATGAGATTGAGCGTACCGGCGCGCAGCTGCTGGTCGGACAGATCGAAAGCCCGGCGCGAGCTGTTGACCACGTCCTGCTGCAGGCGTTCGGCGAGCGCCGTCTCACGCACCGCGATCAGCGCCTTGTCGACGTCGGTGAAGGCGGAGATCGCCGCCTTACGGTAGCTCTGCACGAGCTGGTCCTGCACGCCCTTCTGCAGATCGAGATTGCCGAGCAGCTTGCCGCCTTCGAAGATCGGCTGGGTCAGGCCGGCGGTCGCCGTGTAGAACATCGACTCCGGCCGCAGCAGCGTCTGCAGCACGGCACTCTGGTAACCGCCCTCGCCGGTCAGCGTGATACTGGGCAGGAGCTGGGCGCGCGCGTTGTAGACGTTGGCATTGGCGGCGGCGAGCTGCGCCTCGGCCTGGCGGATGTCCGGCCGCTGTGCGACGAGTTCCGACGGCAGGCCCGGCGTCACGCGCGGGATGGTGACGCTGCGCAGGCTGCCGCCGCGGACAACGACGCGCTCCGGCGGCCGCGCGATCAAAAGCGCGAGCGCCGCCTCGTTCTGCCGCAGCGTCTGCACCAGCGGCGGAATCGACGCACGCTGCGTGTTGACCAGGCTTTCCTGCTGCGCGACGTTGAGATCGGATGCCGTGCCGGCGGCGAATTGCTGCTTGATCAGATTGAGGATGCGGCTCGCGCTCGCCACGTTTTGCCGCGCAATGCGCAGACGTTCCTGCGCCGCCAGCACCTGGAAATACGTGTTGGCGACGCTGACTACGGTGGTCAGGCTGACCACTTCGCGGTTATAGCGACTGGCGACCGCGCTCTCCTCGGCGGCGCGCAGTGCCGCGCGGTTCTTGCCCCAAAAGTCGATCTCGTAGCTCGCGGTCAGCGAAGCCGACAGATTGTTGAATTCAGAACCGCCGCTTCCGCTGCTGCTATTGCCGCCCGTCGTCTGCGAGGGGCGCGAGCGCGTCGCGGCGCCGTTGAGGGCGACCATCGGCAGCAGCGGCGCGCCGGCCACGCGCGACTGCGCGTCGGCCTGCACGATCTGCGCGATCGCCACGGCGATGTCGAGATTGGCGAGCTGCGCCTCCTCGATAAACTCGGTGAGTTCCTTGGAGCGGAAGCCGCGCCACCAGTCGAGCGAGGGAACCGCCGCGTCCGCCAGTACAGGTCTCTTCGGCCCGTACTCGTAGGCGACAGGAATATCGAGCCCGGGATCGGGCTTGTCGTTGGTCAAAAGGCAGCCGCCGAGCGGGAGCATCAGGCAGATTCCCTGCAGCATGGCAACGAACGGTCGCGAACGCCGTCCGATTCCCGGCCTCACACAATGGCTTCCGTCACGCATGCCAACGACTTTCGATTCGGCTTTTAGCAAGGGGCGGAAGAAACTAGCCTGTTTTATTGCGTTTTGCTCGCAATTTTGCGGTTCGGCGGCCAATCCGCCAGCGCTTTTCGCCCGGCGGGTGACATTTGCGCCGCGGAAAATGCGAATACGCCCTGAATGACTTGATCGAAAGCCTGCCGAGCCGAGCGCGTCTGCACCATGGCGCTGCGCAGGGCATTGACGTCGAACGGATCGTGCCGCAGCGCCTCGTGAATTGAATCCTGCGCGGTGTGGTATTTGGTCTGCATCTCATCGATAAGCTGGCGGTTGGCATTGATCTGGCCGCGCAGCAGGTCGGCGTCGGCCGGCGGCAACGTGTTGGCGATGTGCTCGACGCGCACGAACACGTTGCGGTCCCAGGCCGGCGGCGCCGGCGCGCGGATCGCCATCGCCACCGCGACGCCGACGAAGAACAAGTTGAGCGCGAGCGAGCCGAGCAGCAGCCAGCGCGAGGAACCACGCGTCATCGTCGGCGCATATTGGACGGCGGTCATGGGCGTGCTCCGGTCAAGGCTTCGGGCTCGAACACGATCGAGCCGATATCGCTGTTGCTGGCGACGGTGAACGGCGGACCGCCGCCGTCGAAACGGCGGTCGACCCCGGCAATGCCGATGACGAAGCCGAGCGCCGCGCAGCAGGCGAGCGCGGCGACGCGCGGCCAGGCCGGGGCGAACTGCCAGTCGAGCAGTACGCCGGGCAAGCGCCACAGCGCCGTCTTCTGCCGCGGCAGCGGGCCGGCGAGGCTCTTGAGCACGCGTGCGACCGCGGCCTCGTCGGGCGGGGCCTGCATCTGCCGCTTGAGCGCGGCGTCGAGAAATTCGTCGGACTCGTTGTTGTTCATTTTACTTGTCCTCATCGATCACATGGCCCAGCGCCCGGCGCAGGTTCTGCTTGCCGCGCACCAGGAGCGTCTCCACCGCCGACACCGACGTGCCGAGAACGTCCGCCACTTGCGCATTGCTCATGCCGTCACCGTAGGTGAGCGCGATGGCCGCGCGCTGGCGCGCGGGCAATTCAGCGATCGCGGCGGCGACCAGTCTGTCGCGTTCGTCGCGCTCGGCTTTCTCGGACGCGCCGGGTGCCTGATCGGCGATCTCGCCAGCCGCGTCCAGCTCGACCCAGACCGCGCGCCGCTTGCGATCGAGACAGAGATTGACCGTGACGCGCGTGAGCCAGGTGCGGAACAAAGCAAGCGGCTGCCAGCGCGGCGCGTGTGTCCATACCCGCAGCATGGCTTCCTGCGCCACGTCCTCGGCGTCGGCGGCGTTGCCGAGAATGCGGCGGGCGAGCCCGAGCATCGCCGGCAGATGACGGCTGGCGAGCGTGCGGAACGCCCGCTCGTCGCCGCGCGCGATCCGGGCCATGAGCGCTTCGTCGCTATCATCCATCGTGCGTGTGCGGCTGCCATCGGAAATGCCCGTCCATTGTAGCGCTTCGCCTGACCAATAAACGCGCAGCCGTGTAGAAACCTGTGGGGACGGAACGGTGGAACGGGGAGCCGGACGCCGCCCCCGCGTCCGCCCAACGTATTGAATTACCGTCCATTAGCAAGCGGGCTGCGGGGCTGATCCGGGCCCCTTTCGCGCATCTGGCGACCGTGCCAGTTTGAAAACGATCCAGGCAAAACGGGAGGCTCAAGACCATGGATAAGGCACTCTACGACAAGGGGATGGCGATGCGGCGCAAAGTGCTCGGCGACGAATATGTCGACCGCGCCGTCGCCAATACCGACGATTTCAACCGCAAATTCCAGGATCTGCTCAACGAATTCGCCTGGGGGGCGGTGTGGACCGATGAGGACCTCAAGCCGCGCGACCGTAGCCTGCTCAATATCGGCATGATCGCCTGTCTCGGCCGCATGCACGAATTCGAGGCGCATTTCCGCGGCGCGCTGCGCAACGGCCTGACGCCGAAGGAACTCGGCGCCGCCCTGCGCCAAGTCGCGATTTATTGCGGTTTTCCCGCCGCGGTCGACTGCCATCGTGTCGCCAAGCAGGTTTTGGCGGGGGAGGCCAAGAAAACGTGAGCAAAAGCGCAGGTGTTGCGGCAAAATCACGTTAACGAGATAGCCGTAGAGATGTCTTGAATGTGCCTTCATCCCGGGGCAAGCCATGCCGCGGGAGGGCCGGAGCGCGATGCTCCGGTCCATGCATGATTCCGCGCTTGCAGGTGGGACGATGAATCGACGTTACGGACTTTTGTGGCTCGCGCTGCCGGTCGCGGCGGTTTTTTCGGCTGCGCCGGCTGCCGCGCAATATTCATCGCCGCCGCCGGGCTATTACCGCGACGCGCCGCCGCCGGGCGGCTATTACGACGACCGCGCGCCGCCGGCTTTCTGGTCAGATGAGGACGACGAGGATCAGCCGGTGCGCCGGCCTTATGGCTCGCGCCAATACAGCCAGCAGGGTCAGCCGGGCACGATGCCCTATCCGAACGACTCACAACAGGCGCTGCCGCCTCCCGGCTTTGCGCAGCAGCCGGGCCAGCCGCCGGTTTACGGTCATCAACTCGGTCAGCAAGGTGCGGACAACGACCCGAACGTGATCCGCCCGCCCGGTGCTATCGGGCCGGCTCCGGCCACCGCGCCGGGCGCACAGCCGCCGCCGCCCGCAGGGACCGCGGCGTTGCCGCCCGAGGAGCAGCCCGAGCTCGGCGCGCCCAAGGAACTGCCGCCGAACTTGCGCAAGCAGCTCGTCGACTACTCGACCAAGGAGCCGGCCGGAACCATCATCGTCGATACCGCGCACACCTACCTCTATCTGGTGCTCGGCGGCGGCAAGGCGATCCGCTACGGCGTGCGCGTCGGCCGCGAGGGTTTCAC
>DATJVE010000199.1:0-3748 GCA_035501975.1 Pseudolabrys sp. | reverse complement strand
AACCGAAGGGCGCGTTCCCACGTGTTACTCTCCCGTCTGCCGCTGACGTATTGCTACGCCCGCTCGACTTGCATGTGTTAGGCCTGCCGCCAGCGTTCGCTCTGAGCCAGGATCAAACTCTCAAGTTGGATGAGAACTTTTGATACCGGCTAAGTCACAACGTTTGACGAGGTCCACCCACTGATCTTGCGATCAGCGATGTACCTTGAAACGTCAGACCGCCGAAGTCTCTTCCTGACCGCTCTTCGATGGAAAATTGCTTCTCCACGAGGAAGCGGCCCGCAAGGACCCCGCCGTCCGCGTTTCTCTTTCTTCCGATTCACTTGTCAAACAGCCCGGGATCATGGCGATCCCCACCCTTCGGTGAACCGAAGAGCCGTCGAAGCCCGTGCATCCGAACAACAATCGGATACCGTTTCACTATTCCAGTGAGGAGCTTCAGGGGCGCGCCATCGCGCCGTAAGCGGACAGCGCGCCGAGAGGCTGTATATAGGCTTCGGCCTCGCGCATTGTCAACCAGATTTCATACAGAATATTAGCCAGTATTGCTGACCGATCCGAGCCATCTTTGATCCGCCGAAAACCCCCTTTCACCCCTCCAGTAACCTCCTTTTAACACCTGCTGCGCCGCACTGAGGCCATATTCCTCAGCCGTGCTTGGCGGGTTCGACGTCGAGGGATGGAAATCGAAAGCGGGGGCATCCAGTCACCGCGCTACGACCATAATTCCGGCTCCGCGCCCCGTCATTGACGCGTCGTGGACCAACCGGCATCGTGACGGCCTTGATTCAACGGGCTGCCGGCGGCGGCGATTTTGGTTGCGGCAAGCCACCTTCGATCCGATGGGCAGGGGACGCAGAGCTTGGACCCAACACGGTCGCGCGGCGCTTATCGATCGAGGAGAGCCGAGGCCATCGAGCTCGGCGACGAGCCGCCCTTGTCGGTCGACGGCGGCAATAGCGGCTTCGTCGATCGCCGCCGCGTTTCCGTGCAGTGGTTCGCCGGCACCATCCTGACCGCGCTCTGCGGCACCGCGCTCATGGGCGGCGCCGTTTTCACATCGCTCGACGGCGAAACCAATTTCGCCTCGCTGCCGGAACGCGTCGAGGTGGCGCTGCGCGGCGCGCTCGGCGGCGGCGCCGATAGGCTCAACGTCTCGCGTAAGAGCGACCGCCTGCCGACCGCGGAAGAGCCGACCTTCGCCCGCCAGGTGATCCGTGTCTCCACCATGGCGCGGGTCGGCAACCACGAGGTGGTGCGTGTGCGCCCCTTCGTGCGCATCGCCGGCAATCTGTCGCTGACCGTGTCCGATCTGTCCGCCAGCATCCCGCCTTTCAATCCGCAACGGCTGCTCGCCGAATCGGCGCCGGGCGGCGACACCACGGCAGCCGACGAAGCGCCAGCGGCCGAACCGGACGCCGAGGTTGCCTTCGTGATGCGCGACCTCGATCCGCTGCTGCCGAAGCTCAAGATCGCCGTGCTCACGCCCAACGACGAAGTGATGGATCGCGTGCGCGAAGCCGCCGAGTGGAGCGCGAAGGCCGCCAAGGATCTCCCCATCGCGTCCAGCATCACCGGCATCAAGCTCGCTTACGCAGGGCAGGCCACGGCCGACCCCTACGCCGGCTTTGAAGCGCGCATCGTTCCTGAGAACATCACGCTGCTGCCGAAGACCACCAACGAAACGACCGGCGGCAACGCCTTCAACGAACGGGTGCTGCTGGTCAAGAAAGGCGACACCGTCGCCTCGATGCTGCGCGACCAGGGCGCTACGCCGGATGCGATCGCCGCGGTCGTCAACGTGCTCGGCCCGCACGGGCGCGACGGCGGCGTCAAGGAAGGCGAGAAGCTGCGCGTTTTGATGTCCGCGGTGCCGGGCGTGCCGGGCCCGCAGCCGATCCGCGTCATTATCGCCAACGACGCCGCGGTCGAAGCGGTGGTGGCGCTGTCCGATATCGGCAAATACGTCGCGGTCGACCCCAAGAATTTCGGCGACGTGGCCGACAATCCCGACGACAACGCCGATCAAAACGACAAGACCGGCGTGACGCTCTACCAGAGCGTCTACGAGACCGCGCTACGCAACCAGATCCCGCGCCCGATCATCGAGGACCTGATCCGCATCTACTCCTACGACGTCGATTTCCAGCGCAAGGTGCAGCCCGGCGATTCCTTCGAGGTGCTTTACGCCGGCGAGGACGAGACGCCCGCCCCCGACAGCCGCAACGACGTGCTGTTCGCATCGCTGACCGTCGGCGGCGAAGCCAAGAAATTCTACCGGTTCCAGTCGCCCGACGACGGTATCGTCGACTATTACGACGAGAGCGGAAAGAGCGCGAAGAAGTTCCTGGTGCGCAAGCCGGTGGCCGAAGGCATCATGCGCTCGCCGTTCGGCATCCGCCGGCATCCGATCCTCGGCTACACCAAGATGCACACCGGCGTGGACTGGGCGGCGCCGACCGGCACGCCGATCTATGCCGCCGGCAACGGCGAGATCGAGAAGGCCGGCTGGGAATCGGGCTATGGCAAATTCGTGCTCATCCGCCACAACAACGGCTACGAGACCGCCTACGGCCATATGAGCGCCTTTGCGCGCGGCATCGAAGAAGGCAAGCGCGTGCGCCAGGGCCAGGTGATCGGCTTCGTCGGCTCGACCGGCCTGTCGACCGGCTCGCATGTGCACTACGAAATCCGCGTCAACGGCCGCTTCGTCGATCCGATGCGCATCAAGCTGCCGCGCGGCCGCGAGTTGCAGGGCCCGGTACTCGCCGAGTTCGAGCAGGAACGCGGGCGTCTCGACAACATCATGGCGCGCAAGCCCGCGCGCGTCGCCTCGACCGCGCCGGCGGTGCGGTAGCCTCCCTGTTAATCCTTCCCCTGCAAGGAGTGGGATAAGGGAGGTTTACGCCGCCTGCGCCAGCTTGCCGTTGAAGGTGAGGCCCTGCTTGCCGGCGGAGATGGTGACCTTCTCGCCGTCCCTGATCTGGCCGGCGAGGATCATCTCGGCGAGCGGGTCCTGCACCGATTTCTGAATCACGCGCTTCAAGGGCCGCGCGCCGTAAGCCGGATCCCAGCCCTTGTCGGCGAGCCACTCGCGCGCGCTCGGATCGAGCGCGATGGTGATCTTGCGCCCGTCCAACAGCTTCTGCAGCCGGGCGATCTGGATGTCGACGATGCGAGTCATCTCCGACTTCTTGAGACGATGGAACAGGATGATCTCGTCGACTCGGTTGAGAAATTCCGGGCGGAACGCCGCGCGCACGACGCCCATCACCTGATCGCGCACCGCATCGGTGTCCTCGCCTTCCGGCTGGTTGACCAGGAAATCGGCGCCGAGGTTCGACGTCATCACGATCAGCGTGTTGCGGAAGTCGACGGTGTGGCCCTGCCCGTCGGTGAGCCGGCCGTCGTCGAGCACCTGCAACAGGACATTGAACACGTCCGGATGCGCCTTCTCGATTTCGTCGAACAAAACGACCTGGTAAGGCCGCCGCCGCACCGCTTCGGTGAGCGCGCCGCCTTCGTCGTAGCCGACATAGCCTGGGGGCGCGCCGATCAGGCGGGCGACCGAGTGTTTCTCCATGTACTCGGACATGTCGATGCGGATGAGCGCGTTCTCGTTGTCGAAGAGATAAGCCGCGAGCGCCTTGGTCAGTTCGGTCTTGCCGACGCCGGTGGGGCCTAAGAACATGAACGAGCCGATCGGCCGGTGCGGATCCTGCAAGCCGGCGCGGGCGCGGCGCACCGC
>DATJVE010000198.1:0-6037 GCA_035501975.1 Pseudolabrys sp. | reverse complement strand
AATTTCTTCGATCCCTCGCAGCCGCTCTGACGCGCCATGTTCAACTTCGACCCGGTCTATCTGATCTATCTGCTGGTGGGCGCCTCGGCGGCGATGTTCGCGGAAGGCTTCTATCTGCTGTTCTATAACAAGGCGTCCTACCGCAAGAACATCAACCGGCGCCTGCAGGTGATGGATAAAAAACCGGACCGCGAGAGCGTGCTGGTGCAGTTGCGGCGCGAACGCGGGCTGACCAGCGGCGGCGAATACCGGCTGCCGCTCGTCAATCTCAATCAGCTTGTGCTGCAATCCGGCCTGACCATCGGCTTCGGCCGCTTGATCCTGGTCATCGTACTCGCGATGGTCGGGGCGTTCGCCGCCACCATGGTGTTCGAGGGCCGCGTGCTGGAGGCGGTCGGCGCCGCGCTGTTCTGCGGGCTGGTGCTGCCGTTCATGGTTTTGAAGTTCCTGCGCGCGCGGCGGCAGAAGAAATTCGCGGCGCAATTTCCCGACGCTATCGACATTATCGTGCGCTCTTTGCGCGCCGGTCATCCGGTGCCAATCGCCATCAACATGGTTGCGCGCGAGTTGTCCGACCCGATCGGCAGCGAATTCGGCACGGTGACCGACGAGATCACCTACGGCGCCGATCTCGAGACGGCGATGCGCAACCTGTATTTCCGCGTCGGCACCGACGACCTGCCGCTGTTCGTCACCGCCGTCGCGATCCAGGGCTCGACCGGCGGCAACCTCGGCGAAATCCTGGAAAACCTGTCGGCGGTGATCCGCCTGCGTTTCAAGATGCGGCGCAAGATCCGCGCGCTGGCGGCGGAAGGCCGCGCCTCGGCGCTCATTCTGTCGTCGCTGCCGATCGGCATGTTCGCGGTGATCAATTTCCTGGTGCCGAGCTTCTACGCCAGCGTCTGGCACGAGGATCTGACCAAGATCGCGCTGTTGCTCGCCGGCTGCTGGATGGGCATCGGCAATGTCCTCATGTATCGCATGGTCAATTTCAGGATTTGACCGATGCACATGATATCCTCGCACTTCGGCGACATTTTCAACGACAACGCCAACATGCTGCTGGCGCTTCTGGTGTTTCTCGCCGCCGGGACCTTGGCATTTTCGGTGATGGCGTTTGCGCGCGTGCGCGGCTCGGTCAAGCGGCGCACCTCGCACATCCTCGATGAAAGCGAGCGCGGCGGCAATGCCAGGCGCTCGCTGCGCTATTCCAGCCTGAAGGCGGTGACGCAGCTTCTCGAATACACCACCAAGCACTACGCGGCGACCAATGACGAAAACATGCAGGTACTGCGCCGGCGCCTGATCCAGGCCGGCGTCTACGATCCGCGCGGCGTCGCGTTTTTCTTCATCGCGCGCACGGCGTTTGCTGTCGGCATCGCCGCCGTCGTCTTCGCGGCGCGGCCGATGCTCGCCTCGCACGGGATGACGTTCTTCTGGCTGATGGTGATCGTCGGCGGCATTGCCGGCTATGTCGGCCCCAGCATGTACATCGACCGGCGCATCAAGAGGCGCAAGGAAGAGCACCGCGCCGGCTTTCCGGATTTCATGGATCTCCTGGTGGTGTGCGCGGATTCCGGCCTGTCGATGGAAGCCTCGCTCGAACGCGTCGGACGCGAGTTGGGCGACAGCTACCCCTCGCTCTCGGCCAACATCCACATGACCAATCTCGAAACGCGCGCCGGCCGCCCGCTCAAGGAAGCGCTGGAGAATTTCGCCGAACGGCTGGCGCTGGAAGAAGCGCACGCGTTCGCCACCCTGATCAACCAGTCGATCGATCTCGGCTCCAGCATTACCGACGCCTTGCGCGTCTACAGCGACGATATGCGGCACAAGCGGCTCTCGCTCGCCGAGGAAAAGGCCTATGCGCTGCCGGCCAAACTGTCGGTGCCGATGATGGTCTGCATCTTTCCGGTGCTGTTCGTGGTGATCCTGCTGCCGGTATTCGTGCGCCTGCACATGAACCACTTCTTCTGATTTGCCGCGCGAAACTAAAGGTGAAGAATTTCTTTACTAAGCTCCCCTAGCTTAACCCTCGTCCCGCTCGCGGGCGGTTCCGGCAGGTCGTGTCATGCGTAGTGGAATTGTCCGGTCTCTCTGTTTGGTGCTGGCCGGCCTGTGGCTGGCGGGCTGCAGCGGCGGCAAGCTGAGCAATCCGTTCGACAGCAAAACGCCGGGTACGGACGCGTTCGCGTCGGCGCCCGCGAACGGCGACGCGCAACAGCCGCTCGGTGTGCCGGCCGGCGAAGGCGGCTTGCTCGGCAGCGACCCCTACGACGCCCTGAACCTCGGTAAAAAACAATATCGCGCCGGAAATTTCGGCGACGCCGAAAAATATTTCCGCCACGCCGCCGAGCTGCATCCGCGCGACGCCGAGGCCTGGCTCGGTCTGGCCGCGTGCTACGACCGCCTACGCCGCTTCGATCTCGCCGACCGGGCCTACGCGCAAGCGATCGGCATCCTCGGCCCGACCGCCGAAATCCTGAACAATCAGGGTTATTCCTACATGCTGCGCGGCGACTACAAGCGCGCGCGCGAGAAGCTCTTGGAAGCGCAGCGCAAGGAGCCCGGCAACAAATACGTGGCCAACAACCTGCAGCTCCTCGACGACAGCTACCGCCAGGGCAAGGCGATTGAATAGGCCTTGCGCCGCCGCGGATTAGCCTTCCACAGCGCCGGTTTTCGACGCGGACGCGACTAACCGTCGCGGGCCGCCTTCAACTTCATTGTCCGGCGCGGTGAACGTGCGAATATTATCAAGCGGCGGGGGTTGATTGAGGGAGGCGACGACCAGCCGCGCCGCCTGCTATCTTAAGTTCGGCCAATCGTTCATTGAATCGATTTCCCGATACAAGGGAAACGACCAACGCCAGGGAGGAAGCCGCAATGTCTGCCCGGATCAGAGAATCGGGGGTGTCGCGCCGCATGTTGCTCAAGGCGGGCGCCGCGATCAGCATGTTCCCCGCGCCGCATGTATTCGCACAATCGTCGGAGCCGCTCAAAATCGGCTTCCTGACGGTCCTCACCGGCCCCCTCGCGGCGGGCGGCAAACAGCAGGAAGAAGGCGCGGCCTTCTTTCTCAAGGAACGCAATGGGATGATCGCCGGCCGCAAGGTCGAGCTGATTACGCAGGACACGGCCGGAAATCCGGCACTCGCCAAGACCAAGCTGCAGGAGCTGGTCGAACGCTCCAAGGTGAACGTCACCATCGGCCCGCTCGCCACCAACGAAGCGCTGGCCATGGACGGCTACGTGCGCGACAGCAAGGTGCCGCTCATCACCACGACCTCGGCCGCAACCGTCGACCTCAAGAGCCGGGCCCCGAATCCTTTCGTCCTGCATGCCTTCGGCACGGCGCCGCAGGTGACCTATCCGCTCGGCGATTATGCGGCCAAGGAGCTCAAGTTCAAGAAGGTCTGCATCATCGCCGAGGATTTCACCTACGGCCACGAGGGCGCCGGCGGATTTCACCTCGCCTTCGAGGCGGGTGGCGGCAAGATCGTGCAGAAGCTGTGGCCGCCGCTCAACGCGCCGGAATACGCGCCCTATCTGGCGCAGATCAAGCCGGACGTGGACGCGATCTACACCGGCTTCGCCGGTGGCAATCCGCTGCGCTTCCTCAAGCAGTTCGCCGACTACGGCCTGAAGGGCAAGGTCGCCGTGCTCGGCAATACCACCATGACCGACGAAGGCATCCTCAAGGTGATGGGTGAGGAGGCGGTCGGCGTCTACAGCGCCGGCTGGTACGCCGCCGGCTTGGATACGCCGGACAACAAGAATTTCGTCGCCGGCATCAACGCGGAGTACAAGCACGATCCCGGCTTCTACACCGCGGGGCCTTACACCGCGCTGCTCATCATCGAGGAGGCCCTCAAGACCACCAAGGGCAACACGGCGGACGCGGCGGCTTTCCTCAAGGCCATGCACGACGTGCGGCTCACCCACGGCCCGATCGGCCCGATCAAGCTCGACGAATACGGCACGCCCGTCCTTGACATCCACATCCGCAAGGTGGCGCGCGTGAACGGCAAGCTCACCAACACCATCATCAAGACCTATCCGCAGGTGAACCAGTTCTGGACCTACGATCCCAAGAAAGCCGTCGAGCAACCGGTCTTCTCGCGCGATTTCCCGCCGAGCAAGAATCTCGAATAGAGGGGCTTTCGGTCGCTTTACTGGAACGGCGGCCGTCCGCTCTACCGGGCGGCCGATTGCGTTGCTAAATAGTGGGTGCGGGGCGCGCGCCGCGCGAGGAACGATTCTGTCATGTTCGATTCGCTGCGAAAACTGATTTCCGACCTGGGCGAGGGCGGCAAGCATGCCGCCCGCTTCGCGGACGACGATTACCGCGTGGCCGCCGCCGCGTTGCTGGTGCACGCCGCCGCCATCGACGGCTCGATCTCCGACGCCGAGCGCGACAATCTGCACGGCCTGATCAAGCAGCGCTTCGATCTGGACGATGCCGCGACCGACGAGTTGGTCGCCGAGGCCACCGAGGTCGAGCAGAAGGCCGTCGACCTCTATCGTTTCACCGCCAAGCTGAATCGTTCGCTCGACGAGGCGGGCCGCGCGCGCATGGTCGAAATGATGTGGCAAATCGCCTACACCGACGGCGTGGTCACCGAGTTCGAGGATAATCTGATTTGGCGCGCGGCCGACCTGCTCGGCGTGTCGCAAGGCGAGCGGATCGCGCTGCGCGAACGCGTTTCGGGCTCGCGTGGCAACGGGGGCAAGATCGCGCAATGAGCTTGCAGCCGGTCACCGTGATCACCGGCGCTTCGGCCGGCATCGGCTCGGCGCTGGCACGGGTGTTCGCGCGTCACGGTCACGCGCTGGCGCTGGTGGCGCGGCGCGCCGATCGCCTGCACGCGCTGGCCGACGAAATCGCGGCCGCCGGCGGCGCCCGGCCGCTGGTGATCGTCGCCGACCTGCAACGCGGCGATGCCGTGCGCGTGATCGGCGAGGCGCTGGAGGCGCGGCGGGCCGAGCCGCAATTCATGGTCAACAACGCCGGCTTCGGCCTGGTCGGCACGGCCGCCGCGCTCGACCGCGCCGAGCAGCTGGCCATGATCGACCTCAATATGCGCACGCTGGCCGAGCTCTCGCTTGCCTTCGTCGACAGTCTGGCGCGCCAACGCGGCGGCATTCTCAACGTCGGCTCGATGGCCGGTTTCCTGCCCGGACCGGGGATGACCGTCTATTACGCCACCAAGGCCTTCGTGCTGTCGTTCAGCGAGGCGCTGCACAGCGAGCTCAAGGCGCGCGGTGTGCGCGTGACGGTGCTTTGTCCCGGCCCGGTGCCGACCGAGTTCGCCAAACGCGCCGGTGTCACCGGTAGCATAGCCCCGGAAATCCTTACGCTGAGCGCAGAGCAGGTGGCGGAAGCTGGCTATCGCGGACTGATGCAGGGCCGCCGGACGGTGGTCCCTGGCCTGTTCAACAAGGCGGTCGTCACGGCGATTCGCGTCGTCCCGCGCCGCCTGCTGCTGGCGCTGATGGACATCCGCCAGCATCGGCGCAGGTCCGCGCCGCGCACATAGCCGCCATCGGGTGTCCATATTGCAAACAGCGGCAAAGCGATTACTCATAGGGTGCGGCGCAAGAATCGATTTTGAGCATGATCTTTTCCGAAAACCGGTTCCCATCCGATCAAGTCGGGGGCAGACTTTTTCGGGATCATGCTCCAGGCGCCGAGCCGCCATGGTGAAGCCGGTCCTTCTCATCCTGCACCAGGAGCATTCCTCGCCCGGCCGAGTCGGCCAGGTGCTGAGCAAGCTCGGCTATCCGCTCGACATCAGACGGCCGCGCTTCGGCGACCCGCTGCCGGAGACGATGGAGGAGCACTCAGGCGCCGCGATCTTCGGCGGCCCGCAGAGCGCCAACGACAACGAGGAATTCGTCCGCCGCGAGATCGACTGGATCGGCGTGCCGCTGCGCGACAAGAAGCCTTATCTCGGCATCTGCCTCGGCGCGCAGATGATGGCGCTCCATCTCGGCGCCCGCGTCTATCCGCATCCGCAAGGCCACGCCGAGGTCG
>DATJVE010000197.1:0-9775 GCA_035501975.1 Pseudolabrys sp. | reverse complement strand
ATCAATATGCCGGCACGCTCGGCGCGCGCATTGTGCTCAGCGACGACAACGAGGTGCGCGCGGTGATGACCGCCTCCTGGCTCAGGCAGATGGGCTGGCGCGACGTCGCGGTGCTGCCGGAAGCGGGCGGTGAAACGGGCGGGCCGGTGCCGAGCGTGCTCGGCACGCTGCCGGATGACGCGGCGATCGATGCGGCGGCGCTGCGTGCGCTCGGCGACGCCACCATCGTCGATCTTGCGCGCAGCACGCACTATCGCAAAGGCCACATCCCCGGCGCCTGGTTCGCCATCCGCGCACGGCTTGCGCAGGCGCTCGACAAAATTTCACCGCGCGGCACGCTGGTGCTCAGCTCGGAGGACGGCGTGCTCGCCGGCCTCGCCGTCGATGACGCGCGCGCGCTCACCAGGCTGTCGGTGCGCTGGCTCAAGGGCGGCAACGCCGCCTGGGCCGCCGCCGGATTGCCGCTGTCGACCGAAGCGCGCATGGCCGACGAGCCGCTCGACGCCTGGCTCAAGCCCTACGAACGCGCCGGCGATCCCAAGGCGGCGATGAACGAATATCTGTCGTGGGAGATCGACTTGCTCGAGCGCGTCAAGCGCGACGGCACGACGCATTTCAGTAGCTAACCGGTCACCTTGAGGCGGCCGCGCGCCGCTCCTTTGATCCGTCATCCTGAGGTGCGAGCGAAGCTCACTGCCGCAGCGCCGCCTGGAACTTCTCGCCGAATTCGGACAATTCCTCGGCGTTCAGGTCGCTCACCGCCCACAGGTTCAATCCGTTCTCGCTCCAGCGCCGCACGTTGAAGCCGTGCAGGCTTTCCATCACCGCGGCGCGGTGCGCCGAGCCGGGCGCCGGCGCGCAGAATAGATTGATGACGTGCACGCGCCGCCGATAGACGATCACCGCCACCGGCTTGGCGTCGAGGGTGTCGAGCCGCCCGCCGACCAGCGTGAAGCCCTGCGCGGTTAAATCGGCGACCGGCGGGGCGACGTCGAGACGGCCGTTGAACCACGGCTTCACCGTGTGCTGGTCGGTCGACTCGACGTCGATTAGATGCTTGGCCTGCAGCGAGCGCAGATGCGCCGACACGACTTCGCCCAAAATGCGCTTCTGATCGTCGGCGCGCATCACCATCAGCAGCAGGCCGGAGGCCGCGAGCGCAGTCGCGCCGGCGCCGGCCGCAAAGCCCCCGAGCACGGCACGCCGGCTCACCGCCGCCGGGCGCGGGGCCGGCAGCTTGCCTTCGATGCCCGCGCGCAAGTCTGCGGGCGCCGCATAGCGCAGCGTCGCCGGCTTCATCGCCGCGCGCAGATCCTGAAACTCGCGCAAGCGCGCCGCGCAGCCGGCGCAGGCCGCGATATGCGCCTCGAGCTCGCGCGCGTGCCCGGCGTCGAGCTCGCCGTCGATCAGCGCATGCAAGAGAACGCCGGCGTCGTCGCAATTCATGCCATACCCCCGCCTTCCGCCGCGATCCAGGCCTCGCGCAACAGCCCGCGCGCGCGCGCCAGCCGCGACATCACGGTGCCGATCGGCGTCTCGATCACCGTGGCGATGTCGCGGTAGGACAAATCGTTGATCTCGCGCAGCACGACCACCTCGCGGAATTCGTCCGGCAATTCGCCGATCAGCCGGCGCATAATGTCCGCATCCTGCCGGCGCGAGACGCTTTGCTCCGGCGTGTCGGCCGGCTCGCGCCACAACGGCGGCGCCGGCGGCTCGTTGCTGTCTCCGGTGAACACCAGCCGCACCCTGCCGGCGCGCGCCGCATGGCAGACGTTGCGCAAGATTGCGAACAGCCACGGCTTGATCGGCCCACCGCGGAACGTGTCGAAATGACGGAAGGCGCGCAGATAACATTCCTGCACCGCGTCATCGGCATCGCTGGCGTTGCGCGTGAGATAGCGCGCCAACGTGTAGGCATCGTCGAGATGCGGCAAAGCGAGCGCCTTGAAACGCTCGGCCTTGCCGCCGTCGCTCGCTTCGATCGCACCCGCCATCATCGTGGACCCGGCCTCACCCCACTATTTCGCGACGTCCACCACAATCGTTCCCGTCATATGCGGATGCAAGGAGCAGAAGTAGGGAAAGCTCCCCGGTGTCGTGAATGTGAATGAGAATCTATCGTCGCTGTCGAGCGCTTTGGATCTGAAGATCATCGTCTTCGACGTCACCGTGTGCGGGATGTCGTCGTGATTGACCCAGGTGACGGTATCGCCGGCGTGCACCGTGATCTGCTGCGGGTTGAAGGTGAAGTTGTCGATCTTCACTTCGAAATTGTCGGCGTACGCCGCGCTGGTGGCGCCCATGAGCCAGACGGTCGCGCCGAGTGCGAGAACTCTTGCAAATGTCATGGGGCTCAGCCCTTCAGCGGCGTGTCGATGATGGCGAGGCGCTGCTCGCCCTGCTTGAAGGTGACGCTGGCGGTACCGAGCATGGTCCGCAATTTGTCGTCTGGCACTTTCATCGGACCGGGCGAAGGCGCGGTGCCGGGCGCCGGCTGCGGGAAGGCCGTCGAGCGCGCAGTGTGGAAGGTGACGTTGCCCTCCACCTTCTGCATCACCTGGTGGATGTGGCCGTTGAGCACGGTCACCGAGCCGAAGCGCTTGAGATAGGCGAGCGCCCGCGCGCTGTCCTCGGTGCCCCAACCCCATTGCGGATAAACCGTCCACAGCGGGATGTGCGCGAAGACGACGATCGGCGTCGAGGCGGAGCGGCCCTTGAGATCGTCTTCGATCCACTCGAGCTGCTCGTCGCCGAGGCTGCCCATGCCGCCGCCCTTCAAGTTGGCGACGTTGACCAGGCCCATGAAATGCACGCCGTTGGCGTCGAACGAGTAATAGCCCGGGCCCTTGGTGCCGCGGCCGTAGCGTTCTTTGTAGATTTTGATCTCGGGATCGACGATGTCGTGCTCACCCGGCACGTAATGCACGTCGAGCTTGGCTTGCGCGATGATCTGATCGGCGTCGTCGAACTGCTGCTCCTTCGACAGATGCGAGATGTCGCCGGTGTGGATCATGAAGGCGGGCTTTTGCGGCAGTGCCTTCACGCGATCGATCGCCTCCTCCAGCGTCCCTTTGGCGTTGGGATTGGCCGGCTTGTCGAAGCCCATGTGGCTGTCGCTGATCTGCACGAAGGTGAAGCCCTTCGGCTCCGCGGCGAGCGCCTGATCGATGAGGCCGAGCGAATGCGGCACCCCGCCAGCCACGCTCCACACCACCCCGGTGCCGACCCAAGTCATGCATTCCAGCACCTTGCGGCGGCTTAAGCCCTGCTCGTGATCTGCCATCGTCCGTCTCCCATGCGGATTACGGCGACTAGATCGGGCGGCGCGGCGATTTATTCCCGGGATGGATGGGGTGAGCCGGTCGCCGCGTCGGTTGACATTTGTATAGGCAAACGCCTATATCCACGCCGTGGCCGTGGCGGCGGACGGCTTCGATTGGGACGCCGGCAATCGCGACAAGTGCCGTCAAGCACGGCCTCTCGCTTGCCGACATTGAGCATGTCGTCGGCCATGCCAATACCTTGATCGTCACAGACATCAAGAACTCGGTGTTCGAGGAGCGTTTCATCGCCGTTGGCCGCACGCCGGGCGGCCGTTACGCGTTCCTGGCGTTCACGCCGCGGCAACGCGGCGAAAGGCTCCTGCTGCGGCCGATCAGCGCGCGCTATATGCACAAGAAGGAAATCGCAAAATATGAAAAAGAAAGTTCCTCACTTCAAAACCGATGAAGAGGCGGAAGCCTTTCTCGAACAGGATCTCTCGGACTATCTGCATCCCGGCAACTTCAAGCCGATGCAGTTCGAGATTCGACCCAAGGAGAAGAGCATCAATCTCCGTCTTTCGGAGGGACTGCTCGATGCCGTGCGCGAGAACGCAAAACGCGAAGGCGTGCCCTATCAGCGCTTCATCCGCCTTGCGCTTGAGCGCGCCCTAACGCCGGTGAAGCGCTCCAAGGCAAAGGCCGACTGAGCACATGAAATTCCTCGACGAAGCCAAGGTCTATGTGCAGTCCGGCGCCGGCGGCAACGGCTGCGTCGCGTTCCGCCGCGAGAAGTTCATCGAGTTCGGCGGCCCCTCGGGCGGCGACGGCGGCAAGGGCGGCGACGTCATCGTCGAGGCCGTCAACGGGCTGAACACGCTGATCGACTACCGCTACCAGCAGCACTTCAAGGCGCAGAGCGGCGGCAACGGCATGGGCAAGGATCGCCACGGCGCCAACGGCAAGGACGTTGTGTTGAAAGTGCCGGTCGGCACGCAGATCTACGAAGAGGATGGCGAGACGCTGCTCGCCGACCTGACGACCGCGGGCGAGCGCATCATGCTGATGAAGGGCGGCAATGGCGGCTTCGGCAACGCCTACTTCAAGTCGTCGACCAACCAGGCGCCGCGCCACGCCAATCCCGGCCAGCCGGGCGAGGAGCGCACCATCCGCCTGCGCCTGAAGCTGATCGCCGACGCCGGGCTGATCGGCCTGCCCAATGCCGGCAAGTCCACCTTCCTCGCCGCAGTGAGCGCGGCCAAGCCGAAGATCGCCGATTATCCGTTCACCACGCTGCATCCGCAGCTCGGCGTGGTGCGCGTCGACGCGCGCGAATTCGTGCTCGCCGATCTGCCCGGGCTGATCGAGGGCGCGCATGAGGGCGTAGGCTTGGGCGACCGCTTCCTCGGCCACACCGAACGCTGCAATGTGCTCTTGCATCTCGTCGATGGCACCGCCGACGATCCCGGCGAGGCCTACCGCGTCGTGCGCGGCGAATTGGAAGCCTACGGGGCGGGGCTCACCGACAAGCCGGAGATTGTGGCGCTGTCGAAGACCGACGCGCTCGCGCCGGCGCAGATCAAGACACAGAGCGCGAAGCTCAAAAAGGCCTGCAAGAAGACGCCGCTGATTTTATCCTCGGCGTCGGGCGAGGGCGTGATCGACATCCTGCGCGCATTGATGAAGGTGATCGACAAGGCGCGCGAAGGTGCGGACGAGGCGAAACCAGAAGACGCCTGGCAGCCGTAAGCTAGTAAAATCGTGCAATTCGGGAGACACGCCCATGCAAACCCGCGCCGCCGTCGCCTGGAAAGCGGGCGAGCCGCTCACCATCGAAACGATCGACATCGAAGGTCCCAAGCCCGGTGAGGTGTTGGTCGAGATCATGGCAACCGGCGTCTGCCACACCGACGCCTACACGCTGTCGGGCGCCGACCCGGAAGGCCTGTTCCCGGCCATCCTCGGCCATGAGGGCGCCGGCATCGTGCGTGAGATCGGCGACGGCGTCTTGAGCGTCAAGCCGGGAGACCATGTCATCCCGCTGTACACGCCGGAATGCCGGCAGTGCAAAACCTGTCTCTCTCGCAGGTCAAACCTCTGCACCGCCATCCGCGCGACACAAGGCAAGGGGCTGATGCCGGACGGCACCTCGCGCTTTAAATGCGACGGCGACAACGTCTTCCACTACATGGGCTGCTCGACGTTCGCGAACTTTACCGTGCTGCCGGAGATCGCCGTGGCCAAAGTGCGCGAGGACGCGCCGTTCGACAAGATCTGCTACATCGGCTGTGGCGTCACCACCGGCATCGGCGCGGTGATCAACACCGCCAAAGTGTGGCCCGGCGCCAATGTCGCGGTGTTTGGGCTCGGCGGCATCGGCCTCAACGTGATCCAGGGCGCAGCGCTCGTCGGCGCCGACAAGATCATCGGCATCGACACCAATCCGGGCAAGCGCGCCATCGCCGAAAAATTCGGCATGACGTATTTCATCAATCCGGACGAAATCGGCCGCGACAAAGTGGTGCAGGCGATTGTCGATCTCACCGCCGGCGGCGCCGACTTCTCGTTCGAATGCATCGGCAACGTGCAGGTGATGCGCCAGGCGCTGGAATGCTGTCACCGCGGCTGGGGCGAGTCGATCATCATCGGCGTCGCCGGCTCAGGCCAAGAAATCGCCACGCGCCCGTTCCAGCTCGTCACCGGTCGCGTGTGGAAAGGCACCGCCTTCGGCGGCGCGCGCGGGCGAACGGACGTGCCGAAGATCGTCGATTGGTACATGGACGGTAAGATCAACATCGACGACCTGATCACCCACACCATGCCGCTCGCTCAAATCAACCACGCCTTCGAATTGATGCACGAAGGCAAGTCGATCCGCAGCGTGGTGATTTATTGAAATTGTCACTTCTCACACACGCGTCTTGGCCCTTCGAGCGGCTGGTAGGTGCAGTCCTGCGGATTGAACGAGCTGTAGTGCTCGGCGCAAGTGCGGTAATGGCACGTCACGCCGGCGGGCGCCTCGGCATTGGCGACGGCGGCCGGAGCGTTTGCCGCCGCACCCCTGGTGCAGAGCCGCCGCGGGCCGAAATTCGGCTGGTAGGTGCAATCCGACGCGCGGAACGAGAAATAGGCGGCGGCGCAGGCGTTGACGTCGCATAGCGGCGCCGCGGTTTTTTGCGGCTGCGCGTCACCCGCGGCCAGCGCCTCGTCGCCTGTTTTCACCTGCCCGGCGGCGTTGACTGGCGCGGGCGTCACAGCCGCCGTTTTCGGCACGGGTTTTTGTTCGGCGGCGGACGCGGCGGTCTGCGGACCGGCCGGCTGCGCCGGCGCCTTGCCGAGCTCGCTCACTTGCCGGATCTCGTGCCAGGTCTTGGTCGAGGGGACGACCAGCGCGTCCCATTCCAGCGCGACGCTGAACACCGCCGTGAACAGAATGGCGACATAGACGAAAAACGGCATCGCGCGGCCCCGGAACTCGCCAAGCCCCACCCACGCCAACTCCAGGCAGCGGCCGGAGTTCCGGATGCATCCTAGCAGCACGGCATGGTACGTGCGACCCGAGGCGCGCGCCGATCATTTTTAATCGAATTGCGCCCTCTGCCTTTATCGCCCGGCGAGGGAACTGTGGTTCCTTTGCCCCGATTTTGCCCGCAAACGATCCGCAAATTTGTCCCGTTTCGGTACCACTGGCTTAAGTTCGAAACGGGGATTTTCCTTATCCACCAATCTGTCGCGGCGCGCGGGCCGCCGGCGCGCGCGAGTCCGAGGACCGAACGCTATGCGGCAACTGTTTGTCCCGGTCTGTCTGGGGTTGCTGACGTGGGGCAGCGCGATCGGTCCTGAACTGTCCTATGCCAAGCTGCCCGACGACGGCGAGCACGTCGTCGTCCGCTTCCCGCCAATGCCGAAGACCGAGATTGCCGTCGCCGCGGCGCCGGTTGTGCGCGCGGAAACCAAGGCCGACGAGGCGGCCACGCTGGCGTCCGCAGGTTATGCCGACCAGTACGAGGTCCCCGACCCGATCGCGGAAAAAGTGCCGGACGTGTTGCGCACGCTCAAGCCGATCGTGAAGCCGATCATCCCGCGCTCGCGCGCCGAGATCTGCGACACGCTCACCGACGCCGCGCACAGCAACAATCTGCCGGCGCCGTTTTTCATCCGGCTGCTCTACCACGAGAGCGGCTTCCGCCCCGGCGCGGTGAGTTCCGCCGGCGCCGAGGGCGTCGCGCAGTTCATGCCGGAGACCGCCGCAGACCGCGGCCTCGACAATCCGTTCGATCCGCTGCAGGCGATCGCCGCCTCTGCCAGCCTGCTACGCGATCTGGCGCAGCGCTTCGGCAATCTCGGCCTCGCCGCCGCCGCCTACAATGCCGGGGCCAAGCGCATCCGCGATTGGCTTTCCCGCAAAGGCACGCTGCCGCAGGAGACGAAGGACTACGTGAAGACCATCACCGGCCGGCCGGCGGAAAACTGGACCGCCGCCGAAGCCGGCAGCCCGGCAATCAAGCTGCCGCGCCACGCGCCCTGCCAGGAGGCCGCCGGTCTCCTCGCCTGGGATGGTCCTGACCGCATTCCGCTGCCGCCGACGCGCGCCGTTGCGCAAAAAGCCGCGTCGGCCAAGCGCGACGCAAAAGCAAAACCGGGAGCGGCGCACGATGCCGCCAAGGCGCCGGCAAGGACAAAAGAGCGCGACGCCAAGACCGCCGCCAAGCCGAAGCACAGCGTGCATCTGACGGAGCGCTGAGGCGCTTTCCGCCTCGCTGGCGCCAAGCACCAAACTTTCAATCGATAAAAGCAGGGATGACTTCCGTCGCTCCCAAGCAAGCGTGGTCCGGCGTTGCACCTTGATCTGGGTCCGGAGATTGACGATGGCTGCATCCGACATCGAATGGACCGAGGCGACGTGGAATCCGATCGCCGGCTGCAAGGTACTCTCGCCCGGCTGCACAAATTGCTACGCCATGCGTATGGCGCCGCGTCTGCCGGCCATGGGTATGGCGAAATACGCGGGCACTACACGGAAGTCTGGCAAGCGTCATATCTGGACCGGACGGTTGAATATCGACAAGGCGGCCCTCATCGCGCCTCTCAGTTGGAAAAGGCCGCAACGGATCTTCGTCAACTCCATGTCCGATTTATTTCAGGACAGAGCGGACGAAGCGTTCATCGGACAAGTCTGGCGTGTAATGGAGCGCGTGCATTGGCATTCGTTTCAGGTTCTCACCAAGCGGCCGGAACGGATGCTGGAAATCCTGTCCAAGCCCTACTTCCCAATGCTGCCTAACGTGTGGCTCGGTGCCTCCGTCGAAAGCCAAGAATATCTCGAACGCATAAATCTGCTTCGCCGCGTACCGGCGCGGGTCCGCTTCATTTCATTCGAGCCATTGCTGGGGCCGATCACCAATCCGGACTTAAGTGGCATCCATTGGGCCATTGTTGGCGGCGAGTCCGGTCCCCGCGCACGGCCGATGGAAGCATGGTGGGTGGAGCAATTGCAGGAGGCGTGCGAGCACCAACGCGTCGCTTTTCTCTTCAAGCAGTGGGGCGGCAAAAGGAAAAAGAAAACGGGGCGTACGTTCAAAAACCGCACGTGGGACGACTATCCAAGCGTTACAGTCCAATCGTAGGGCCGATTTCGAAAGAGTTTAAACGTCTGGGTCGGCCTTATCCCACCCATGACTGATCTGCGTTCCTCATGCTAAACCCCCGGCACCGTTAACCCCCGCCGGGCCATGTCGAAATCGCCGCAGACCCCCACCCTCGCCGCCTTCCGCCGCATCGTGGTGAAGGTCGGCTCGTCGCTCTTGGTCGACGCCGCCGCCGGCGCGCTCAAGCACGACTGGCTGAGCGGCCTCGCCGCCGACATCGCCGCGCTGCACGCCGAAGGCAAAGACCTCATCGTCGTCTCCTCCGGCGCCATCGCGCTCGGCCGCGCCGTGCTCAAGCTCGCGCCGGGCGCGCTCAAGCTCGAGGAGGCGCAGGCCGCCGCCGCGGTCGGTCAGATCGCACTGGCGCGCGCCTGGTCGGAGGCGCTCGGCGCGCACGCGGTCACCACCGGCCAGGTGCTGGTCACGCTCGGCGACACCGAGGAGCGCCGCCGCTACCTCAACGCGCGCTCCACCATCGCCAAGCTGCTCGACTGGCGCTCGGTGCCGGTGATCAACGAGAACGACACCGTCGCCACCACCGAGATCCGCTACGGCGACAACGACCGCCTCGCCGCGCGCGTCGCCACCATGATGAGCGCCGATTTGCTGGTGCTGCTGTCCGACGTCGACGGGCTCTACGACAAACCGCCGTCGCAGCCGGGCGCGTCGCGCGTGCCGGTGGTGGCGCGCATTTCGCCGGAGATCGAGGCGATGGCGGGCGCGTCCGAATCCGCCACCGCGCGCGGCGGCATGCTGACCAAGATCGAAGCCGGCAAGATCGCCACCACCGCCGGCACGCACATGATCATCGCCTCGGGCCACGTCGCGCATCCGCTGCAAGCGATCGCCGACGGCGCGCCCTGC
>DATJVE010000196.1:0-9082 GCA_035501975.1 Pseudolabrys sp. | reverse complement strand
CCGCGGCGACGAGATGCACGTGGATTTCCGGCAGCAGATGGCTGGCGACGGACTTGTTGAATGCCTCCGCCATGCCGGCAACCTTCATCCATTGAGTAACACCGCCGACGCGAAGCAAATCGATCATGACGATATCGACCGAATGATGCGTCATCGTCTGCCGGTGCGGCTCGATACCGTAGAGATATTCGCCAGCGCAGATCGGCGTCGTCAAAGCGTCGGCGATCTTGGCTAATCCCTGATAATCGTCGCACCGCGTGGGATCTTCCAGCCAGCCAAGACGTAAGTCCTCGATGCGTCCGCCGATCGAAATCGCTTCATGCACGCTCCAGCGCTGGTTGATGTCCACCATCAGATTGGTGTCGGGACCGACGGCGTCACGGATCAGGCGGATGCGCTCGATTTCCTGGGCGGCGTTGAGACCCTCGACCGCCATCTGCGTTTTGATCTGCGTATAGCCCTTCTCAACCAGCGCCGCCGCGGCGCGCTCGACCTTGTCGGTTGGTGTGGTGCGGGTCAGCGCACCGCTGGCATAGGCCGGCACACGGTCGCGCAGGCCGCCGAGCAACCGCGCCAGCGGAACGCCGAACGCCTTGCCACGGATGTCCCACAGCGCGATATCGATCGCCGAGATGGCCAAGGCCGCCACTCCGCCAGGGCCGCAAGGCGCCGACGCGGCGCGAAGCTTGGCCGTCACCTGCTCTGTCCGCAGCGGGTCTTCGCCTTTGATCAGCTCACTAAACTCCTCAAGCGCCGTTTTCAGCGCGCGCACGATCTTGCCGCCGAACGCGGTGACGCCGATGCCCTCGATGCCGTCATCGGTCGCGATCTGCACGGTGAGAAATTCGCGCAGCATGCCGGGCATCGGCGGCGCGCCGACCAAAGGTTCTTCCAGCGGCAGCTGCACGAGACTGATTTTGACTTGCTGAATTTTCATCGTGCCCTCGGTCGTCAATCGACCCGTAATTTGTCCAGAATGGTTTGATCGGGATCGATGCCAAGGCCGGGCCCTTGCGGCAGCGCCAGATAGCCGTCGACCGGCTCATACCAGGCGCCGAACGGGCTCTCCGTGAGATCGCAGTACAAGCGCTCGATCATCGGCGCGCGCGATAACGCAGCGGAGACATGCGCGGTCGCGATCAAGCCCGGACCAAAGTAAGCCGAATGCGGAGCGACCGCCACATTCGCCGCATTGGCGGCGGCAAATATATCGCGCGCGATAGAAATCCCGCCAATCTTGGCGACGCTCGGCTGCACGTAGTCGACGGCTCGGCTTTCGATCAGCCGCGCAAAATCGGTCGGCGTCAGGACGTTTTCGCCAATCGCGACCGGCACACCGGTGGCGCTGATCTGCTTCGCGCCGGCAAAATCCTCTGGCGGCCAGACCGGTTCCTCGATCCATTTGAGATCAAGGTCGCGCAACGGCGCGGTTGCCGACAAGGCTTCCTGCAACGTCCAAGGTGCGTTGACGTCCACCATCAACGGGCTGCCGCTATGCCGCCGCAGCAGTTTCGCGGCGGCAGTGATCTCGTCGCAGCCTGTTTCATGCACTTTGAGGTCGCGATAGCCGCGGCCAAGCGCTTCTTCACACGTGCGCACGACGACATCCGCGTCGGCGTATTTAAGGAGACTGGCATAGGCCGGGAGCCTCTCGCATTGCGCGCCGCCGAGCAGTCTGTAGATCGGCTGGCTTTTCGCCTTTCCGAGGATGTCCCACAGGGCGATATCAACTCCGGACAGCGCGTACATTGCCGGGCCGGCGCGCCCGACGCCGTGGACGCGATAGATCAGCATTGTCATCAACGCGGAAATGTCGAGCGGATCCGCGCCGATGCATGCCGGCGCAATCAGGTTTTCCAGCAGCCATTTGACGGCCGGCCAGATCCGGTGCGGAAACGCTTCGCCCCAGCCGACGAGGCCGGCGTCCGTCTCGACCTTGACCAGAAGGGTCTCGAACGCATTGCGTCCCTCGCCGGCGAACTTCGGCTTGCGGCCGCTGAGTTTGAGTTCCTGGCGGTAAACAACGCCCGATACGCGCGTGATTTTCATTGCAATGCAGAACCCGGCCCCGAGCGGTCTAATTGTTGGCGCGCTCAATTCAGCCTATCATGGGGCGCCGCAGGCTCCATAGCCTCCGCTCACAACGAAAAATACTAAGCAATTGGGGAGACGCGCAATGTCAGAGAAAATGAGACTCGTCCCGGTGACCCGGCGTCAGGCCGTCGCAGCGGTCGCAGGCGGCGTGGGCATGCTTGCGGCGCCCATGATCGTCCGCGCGCAGGCCCCGCTCACGGTAAGTTTCGTCCAGCAACGCGGTCTGCTCTACCTGCCGGTCGACGAAATGGTGACCGGCGGCATTCTGCAACAAGAGGCGACAAAACTCGGACTGGGCAAGGTCGATGCGACCGTGAAGACATTGAGCGGCCCCGCCCCGGTGATCGACGCGTTGCTGTCCGGATCGGCCGATTACGGCACCGCGGCGCTACCGTCCTTGCTGACGCTGTGGGACAAGACGCACGGCACGCCGAACGAGGTCAGAGCCGTCGGCACCGTCTCGAACGGGGCGATGGTGCTTTACACGATCAATCCAAACGTGAAGACGATCGCCGATTTCACCGAGAAGGACCGCATCGCCGTGCCGTCGGTGCGCATATCATTCAACGCAATGATGCTGGAAATGGCGGCGGAGAAAATCTGGAACGACCCGCATCGCCTCGATCACCTCACCGTCGGCCTCGGGCATCCGGACGCGGTCGCCGCGCTCGCCGCCGGATACGGCAAGGCAACGATCACCGCGCACATCGCCGTGCAGCCGTTCACTTCCCGCGGCCTCAAACTGCCGGGCGCGCATGTCGTCGCCGATAGCCGCGAGGTCTTCGGCGGCCCGTTGACGCAAATTACACTGCTCGCGACCAAGCAAACGAAGGAGAAGAATCCAACGCTGTTCAAGGCCGTCGCCAACGCCCTCAACGAATCGATCAAGGTTGCCAACGCCGACAAACGCGCCGCCGCGATCCTCTGGAAGAAAGCTCAGAATGCGTCGGAAAGCGTCGACGACCTTGTGACCTTGCTCGACGATCCAGGGTTTGAATTCACTTCAGAGCCTCACCGCATTGCTTTCTTCGCCGCGTTTCTCAACCGCATCGGCAGCATGAAGGCGAAGGTCGCCGACTGGAAGGATCTGTTCTGGGAGACCGCCTATAACCAGAAGGGCGACTAATCGTACACCGCGGCAAAAGCGTCGGGATCAAACGCAGCAAAGCCGCGCCGCCGCGGCTTCGCCCGATTCAGAGAAAGCAACTTTTGCTTCAACGGCAGAATTGGGCTCAGTCGATGCCCACGTCATCCCATTTCGGGCAACGGCGCGCCTCGACCGGCATGTCGAATTCCTTGTAGTTGCTGGCGTCGATCACCGACGGCTTCAGGAACAGCTCCTTCGGCACCGCCTGGTGACGCAGGCTGCGGATGGCGATGATGGTGGCGAGGCACCCTTGCATGAACGGATCGGCCTGTCCGCTCGCCAAAAGCTTGCCGGCCTTCACCGCGTCGACCGCTTCCTTGGTGCCATTGATGCCGACCACGATCGCCTTGCGGTTGGCGGCCTCCAGCGCCTCGATCGCGCCGATCGCCATCGCGTCATTGGCGGCCATGACGCCGTCGATCTGTGGGAACGACTGCATCATGTTTTCCATCACCTGCAGCGCGTTCAGCCGCTGGAAATTGCCGGGCTGGGTGGCGAGCAGCTTGACGCTCGGATAGGCCTTGACTGCGTCGGTGAGGCCGCGCGTGCGATCCTGGTTGGATAGCGAGCCTTTCACGCCCTCGATGATCACCACATTGCCCTTGCCGCCGAGCGCCTTCATCAAGGCCTGCCCCGTCGCCACGCCGACCTTGTAATCGTCGATGCCGACGTAGGAGACCAGGCTGCCACCCGCCATGTGATCGGTGACGTTGACCACGGGAATCCCCGCGGCGTTCATCTTCTCCACACTCGGGATCATGGCCTTGTAGTCGACCGGGGTGAACACGATTGCATTCGGCTTCTTGACGATGACGTCTTCGACCTGGCTCATCTGCTCGGGGATGCTGTCGGGCTTGGTCGGCACGTATTGGATGACAGTGGCGCCCATCTGTTTGGCCGCGTTGACGGCGCCGACGCGCACGTTTTGGAAGAACGGGTTGGTCTGGTTCTTGGTGAAGACGGCGATCGTCTCGTTATCGGCGCGCGCGAGACCTAGCCCCGCTCCGATCGCCACCGCCGTCGCCAGAATGAGATGCATCGATTTCACGGAATTCCTCTCTCGCGCGTTGCTGCATCGTTGCTCGGTTGCAGGCCGGTCGACCGTAGTGCCGCGCTGGCGGCGTGAGACGATGCGGTCGCCCGTCGCCGCCGGACCGGCGAGAGGCCGTAGGAAAATTCCACAAGCTTGAATTGCATCGCCCCAAGCATTGCAAACGCAGCGAACGATATTTCGGCCAGAGTTGAACTCTCGCGTGCGATAAGCCGCGCGCTCATTGACTTAAATCAAGCAAGGCGCCGATTGCGCCTCTATCTTTCTGCGTCGCCGGTCACACACGACAATCGGCAAGGGGGCTGTCGCGTCGGGTTTCATCTTTGGCGAATGGGTGGCGCGTGGCAGACGTTCCTTTGTTCGAATTGCGCGGGATTTCCAAGGAATTCCCCGGCGTGAAAGCGCTCGACGACGTGTCGTTTGAAATTCGCGCCGGCGAAGTGCACATGCTGGTCGGCGAGAACGGCGCCGGCAAATCGACGTTGATGAAGATCCTGTGCGGCGCCTATCGCGCCGATCGCGGCTCGTTCTTCAGCAGTGGCGAGCCGGTGACGATCCGCGACGCAGGCGACGCGCGCCAATTCGGCATCGCCGTCATTTTCCAGGACTTCACGCTCGTCCCCTATCTCGACATCGCCCAGAACATTTTTCTCGGCCGTGAATTTCCGGCCCGCCTACCTGGCTTCATCGACCGGCGCCGCATTTACGCCGAAGCCGAACGCGTGCTTGACATGATCGGCTTCCACATCGATCCGCGCGAACCGGTGCACAGTCTTGGCGTTGCCCAGCAGCAGATGGTGGAAATCGCCAAAGCACTGTCGCAGGACGCCCGCATCTTGGTGATGGACGAGCCGACCGCGGCGCTGTCCGACCGTGAGACTGAGTTGCTGTTCGCGATGATCGCGCGGCTGAAAGCGAAGGGTGTCGCGATCATCTATATTTCCCACCGTCTGTCTGAGGTGTTCGCGCTCGGCGAGCGCATCACGGTCCTGCGCGACGGCCGCAAGATCGCCGATCTCCTGCCGGCCGAGACCACGCCGGACCAGCTGGTGACGCTGATGGTCGGCCGGCCGGTGGACACGACCTACACGCGGCCATCGCGGCCGGCGCCGGGCGAGGTGGTGCTGGAGGTCAAGAATCTCTCGGGTCCAAGCGGGATTTCCGACGTCAATCTGACCGTGCGCAGCGGCGAAATCGTCGGCTTGTGCGGCCTGGTCGGTTCCGGGCGCACCGAGGTCGCGCGCGCGATCTTCGGCGCCGACCGCGTGACGTCGGGCGAGATCAGGCTGTTCGGTGAGCCGATGGCCGAATCCATCGAAGCGTCGACGCGCCGCGGCATGGCGCTGATCCCGGAAAACCGCAAGACGCAAGGGCTCGCGCTGGCCCGCTCGGTCGGCGACAACATCGTGCTGGCCGGATTGCGCAAGATGTTTCCGTCCGGAATTTTCGTGCCCCGCCGTGCGCTGAAGGCGGCGCGCTCGATGATCGACAAACTGCGCATTGCCTCGCCGACGCCGCGGCGGCCAGTCGGCACTTTGTCGGGCGGCAATCAGCAGAAAGTCGTCATCGGCAAATGGCTCAATGCCGACGCGAAATTTTTCATCTTTGACGAGCCGACGCGCGGCATCGACGTCGGCGCAAAGTCCGAGATTTTCCGGCTGCTCGACGGCTTGGTGCACAACGGCGCCGCCGTTCTGATGATCAGCTCCGAGCAGATCGAGATCGTCCACATTTGCGACCGCGCCTATGTGATGCGCAGCGGGCGCATCGCCGGCGAGCTTGCGCATCACGAGCTCACCGAAGCCAACATCGTTCGCCTCGGGATCCATCAATGAGCACGCAGGCAACGAGTCTGACCGCGCCGCTGCTCTCCCGCGTGCCGGGCGTCGCGATCGTGTTGATCTTATTGTCCGCGATTTTCGGCGTATTGAGCCCGGGTTTCACGACGCCGGCAAACGTCGCGAACATCCTCACCCAATCGACGATCCTGCTGCTGCTGGCGCTGCCGATGACGGTCATCATCATGACCGAGGGGCTCGACCTGTCGATCGGCGCCGTACTCACCTTCTCATCCATCGTGCTCGCCGTCACCGTGATCGCGACCGGCTCGCCGACGCTCGCCTTTCTCGCGGCGCTGGCCGTCGGCTTAGGCTTCGGTCTCGGCAATGGCGTGCTGGTCGCGGTGTTCGACATTCCTCCATTCATCACCACGCTCGGCACGCTCGGCATCGCGCAAGGCCTGTCGCTATTGGTGACCGACGGGCAAAGCGTCGTCGGCATTCCGTCGTCGATCGAGCACATCTATTCGGGGACGGTCGCCGGCATTCCGCTGCCAGTCGGCATCGCCGCGCTTGCCTACCTCGCGACGCACGGGCTGCTTTACCACACGCGCTTCGGCACTTACGTCTTCGCGCTCGGCGGCAATCGGGAAGCCTTGCGCGTCGCCGGCATTTCCGTGCGCGGCATGCTGATCCGCGTCTATGCCTTCGGCGGCCTGATGGCGGGATTTGCCGCGCTTTTGATGACGGCGCGACTCAATTCCGCGCACCCAACCGCCGGCATCGGCATGGAGTTCGACGCCATCGCCGCCGCCGCCGTGGGCGGCACTTCGTTCGAGCGCGGCAACGGCTGGCTGTTCGGCACGCTCCTTGGCGTCATCGCCGTGGGCGTATTGCGCAACGGCCTCAATCTGCTCGCCGTTCCGTCGTCGACGCAGGTCGCCTGCATCGGCGCCATGGTCATCGTCGCGCTGTTCATCGACGGGCTACGGAGCGAGCGATGAGCACGGTCGCGCAGAAAACCATCCGCCCGCACCACCTGATGTCGCGCGACATGATGCAGGCCTTCTACCGCCTGCTGGCGGTGGCGCTGTTGTGCGCGGTGCTGACGACGTTCAGCGACGTCTTCCTGACGATGAACAACATCCTCAACGTGCTGCGGCAAACCGCGCTGTTGTTCTTGATGGCCTCCGGCCTCACCCTGGTCATCCTCACCGCCGGCCTCGACCTGTCGATCGGCGCGAATGTCGCACTCTCCGCCTGCCTCGCGGCGAGCGTGATCAAGCTCACCGGCTCGCCTTTGCTCGGTGTCGCGACCGGCATCGGCTGCGGCGCGCTGATCGGGCTCGCCAATGGCATTCTGGTGACGGCGCTGCGCATTCCGTCGTTCATCGCGACCTACGGCATGATGTGGATGCTCACCGGCGTGACTTATTACTACATGGCCGGAGAGACCATTCACGGCTTCCCCGCCTCGTTCCGCCATCTCGGCAGCGGCTATCTGTTCGGCGTGCCGATGCCGGTCTACGTCATGGTGCTGTTCCTGCTGATTGGCGGGCTGTTCGCACAACGCACGACCTGGGGCCAGCAAATTTACGCCATCGGCGCCAATCCGGTGGCGGCGCGGCTGTCCGGCGTGCCGGTCGAGCGCCGGCTGGTGCTGGTCTACGCCATGAGCGGCGCGATGGCGGGGCTCGCTTCGCTGATCATCCTCGCCCGCATCAATTCGGCGCAAGGCGACATCGGCGAGGACCTGACGCTGCCGGCGGTCGCCGCGGTCCTGGTCGGCGGCACCTCGCTGTTCGGCGGCTCCGGCACCGTCGCCGGCACGCTGATCGGCGCGCTTATCCTTACGTTGGTGCTCAACGGCATGAATCTTCTGCAAATCAATTCGTCATGGCAGCCGCTGGTCACCGGCGTGATCGTGCTGCTGGCGGTTTGGATCGACACGCGCACCCGCCGCATCGGCGAATAGGAATTGAAGACCCGCAATTCACCACCACAACGACAAGGAGGAGTAGCGAAGATGAAGCATCTAACCCTGAGTGCAGCCGCCGCACTGGCGACGCTGGTCGCGGGCCCGGCCTTCGCCGGCGATGAGACCATCGCGGTGTTCACCAAGAATCAGACCAACCCTTACTTTCAGGCCGTTCGGGTCGGCACCGAGACGGCGGCCAAGGCGCTCGGCGTCAAGGTCATTCAATATGTGCCGACCAAGCCGGACAGCATTCCCGAGCAGCTGTCGCAGGTCGAAGACGTGATCGTCAAAAAGCCGAACGCGATCATTTTCATCCCGGTCGACTACAAGGCGCTGGTTCCGGCGGTCGAGAAGATCAATGCCGCCGGCATCCCCGTCACCAACATCACCGACCGTTCGGCGGGCGGTAATTTTGTCGCCTTTGTTGGCGCCGACGATTACAGCATCGGACTTGCTATAGGCGACCGCTTGCTCAAGGCCATCGGCGGCAAGGGCAACGTGGTCATTCTCGAGGGCGTCAAGGGCTCGCTCACCAGCACCAATCGCGTGCGCGGATTCAACGACGCGTTGAAGCAATACCCCAACGTCAAGCTGCTCGCCTCGCAGCCGGCGAACTTCCAGCGGCTGAACGCGCTGCAGGTCATGGAAAACTTGATGCAGTCGTTCCCGCAGATCGACGGCGTGCTGGCGGCGAACGACCCGATGGCGGTCGGCGCCATCGAGGCTCTCGAAGGCGCCAACCGCAAGGCGCTGGTGGTCGGCATCAACGGCAGCAAGGAGGCGGTCGAACTGATCAAATCCGGCAAGCTGCTGGCGAGCGGCGACTTCAACGGCTTCATCCAGGGCTGCATTGGCACCGAAATCGCCGTGCGCAACCTGCGCAAAGAAGCGACGCCGAAAGAAGTCATGTTGAAACCGATCGTCATCGACAAGAGCAATTCGGCGCCCTACGAGGTGCCGGTCGAGCAGCGCACCTGCCCGACGCTGCAGTCGCTCGCCGCCAGCTGAAGACCAACAAGAATGCGGGCCGGCGA
>DATJVE010000195.1:0-19731 GCA_035501975.1 Pseudolabrys sp. | reverse complement strand
TCTTCGCCAAAGTTCCGTGCGAAACGTGAAACCAATGCTTAACCGGTTCGCGCCGCCCATCGCGCGCCAGAAATGCCCGGGCAGCAGATTGGGGATGGTATTCGGGATGCGACTTGACGCGATTGTCTGTGCGGCGTGGATTATCGCCGCAGCGGCTTGCGGATTTGCCGCAACGGCTGCCGCGCAGGACGCGGCGGGCGCGGCAATCGATTCGACCGTGCCGCCGGGCAATGCGGACGAAGCCGCCAATCCGCCGCCCGAAACGCCGCTCACGCCGGACGAAGCGGCCGCGCTCGGCAATGCGCTGACGTTCGATTCCACCACCTTGACCGAGGCGAAGCCGCTGCGCCTGCCCGGGCTCGCCGATACCGGCAAATTCGACGTCAGCGGCAAGCCGGACGGCTCCAGCACGATGACGTTCAATCGGCCGCTGGCCGGCGAATGGGACGCCAAGGTCGGCGCCGATCTCAATTTGGCGCCGGCGCCGGGCGACACCTATCAGCCGGACTGGCCTTTGCCGGTGATCGGCGGCAAGGAGGACTTCGAAGCCGCCTGGGCGTCGGTCGCGCTGCCCAATCTCGCGATGGTCGACGCGCGCCTTGATCCCGGCAACGATCAAAGCAAGGTCGGCACCACGTTCAAGCACTCGATCCCGGTCGGCGGTTCGTTTTCGGTGACGCTGCAGGACAGCTATTCGGTCACGCAGTCCATCGGCGCGCCGGCGGCGGCGCCGTCTGCGGTGCCGCTGATGGCGGCGCCGTCAGGAGGCCCGGCAGCGACGCCGCAATTTTGGGGTAATGAGAAGGCCGTCAAATTCGACGTGCTGAGCACGGGCACGACCTTCGGCGCCGGCGTCACCAGCGCCAGCAACGACCCGATCACGCACAATACCTTCAGCGCCGACCAGAAACTTTATGGCCCGCTGCACGTGACCACGGCAGTGACCGATTTCGGTCAGCCAACCGCGAGCAAGAGCATCAACGCCGCGCTCAAGCTGAATTGGTAAGGCCGCAACGGGCCCGCACCGCTGTGCAGCGCCCCGATGCCGCCCTCCCCGCGCCCCACCACTGCCCCAGTTCCATGCGGCAATCGCACGGTCGGGGGGCGTCAGCGCAACGTTTTGCGCCTGTACCAGAGGTGAAGCATGACGGCCATCAGACCCGAGCGGCTTGGCGCGGACCACAGTGGCTCCGAGAAGACCGGTCCGGAGCAATACGCTCCGAACCGCGACGTTCCGGAGCGACTCGCCGAGGTCGATCAGGCGGCGGCAACCGCATTCGAGGGTGAGATCCGTGAATTCGTCCGGCGCGACGTCGCCTTCCTGCGCCGGCAACGCAACGATGTGGACACCGCCGCCGATCCGGCCACCGACAATATCAATGCGCTGATCCGCCGCGTCGCCGGCGCCTCGATGGACGAGATCGACCGGGTCATCCTTGAGCTGCAGGGCGTGCGCGACATGTTGCGCGGCGAAGGCGAGCGCGTCAGCCGCGAGCTTGCCAGCTATGCCAGCCTGAGCCATGCCTCGATGACGGCGATGAAGGTGATCGGCGACAGCCTCAAGCAGTGGAAGGACGCGCCGGTCCATCCCAGCCGGCGCAACGCAAGCTAATCCTTCGCCAACGCGACGCCGCCGCCGCGATTCGGCGGCGGCGTTCCGTTACGACGTGATTTCGTCGACGACGATGCGCGTATCGGGTTCGACCAGGAAAATCTTGTTCTTGGTCTTGACGTAGCCGAGCCTTTGCACGCCCGGAATATTGCGCACGCTCTCCGGCAGCGGATGCGTCTCATTCAAAGCCTGGTTGGCGTCGAGCTCGCTCGCCGGCGCAAGTTGCGCGGCATCGTTGGCCGCCGCCGTCTTGTCCGCCATTACCGCCCGATAGATGCGCTGGCGGTCCTGGTCGCTGAGCGGAACCGGCAACGCCATGATCGGCGCCCGATCGAGCGTGTCGTTCCGCTGCGAGAGCGTGGCGGGCATGGTTTGTCCGGTGGCGCCGATCGGTACTCGCTGTGCGGCGGCGGCAGTGCCGGTGGTCGCGTTGGCGTCGCTGCCACCGAGCGCTGGCTGATTGTCGTCCGGCATCTGCAAAGCCGCGCGCAACTGCGCGGACGTGGGAATCGGCCGCGATCGTGAGCTCGTCGGGACCTTCTCGTCAAAGCCACGGTTGATCCGGCCGGTGTTGGGCACGAAGCCCGGATCGGCCGCGGCAACATTGTCGCCGGCAAAGGCGGCGGCGCCGGTCGCCGGCAAAGCGATCGCGGCGCCGGCCAGCAGCGCCGTGGATATCAAGACAAGATACGGACGGTGAGTCATCGGGAGCCTCCTTCGGGCTACTCTCGACAACGATCAAGCGGCCAAACCGGTTGCATGAAATTCGCGCGACACGCCGCGGCCAATGCGCACACACGCTGTGGAGACAGCGGACCCGGACGCCACAGCCGGCGGTATAAGGCGCTTAGAGTTATGCAATCCTCCCACAAACCTGACCCCGCCACCGCGGGGTCATTTTGCGGAACGGCGGTTTTGGCTTGTTCAGTTGGCCGGCGCTTTGCGCGGCAGCGGATAATCTTCGCTTTCGTACAGCCGGCGGATGCCGTTGCCGTCGAAACGCTTCTCCTCGACCTCAAGATAGGCGCCGAGCAACAGCTCCGGCGGCAATTCCTCGATGGCAAAACGGATCGCTTCGGCCGCGGTCGGGAAACGCTTATAGCCGATGGGACGGCGGGATTTGCGGCTGCGGCTGGGAAAAAGCTCGGACGGGGCCCGATAATTGATCATCGACATTCTCACACACTCCTCGATGCCTAATATGGGCCTGAAAGCGCGAAAAATCCAGCACCCGCGGCCGCACCAAGGTACGCACCAAGGTAAATGAGCCGCGCAACGAAACGGCCCGGCGTTGAAGCGCCGGGCCGTCGTTGTTTACTCTAAACGGATGAATTTAATCGGCGAAATCCGCCACTACTTCGCTGGTCGCCGGATCGACCAACACGACGTGGTTGTTCACCCGCATGTACCGGTAGCTTCTGACCGCAGGCACCTCAACGGCCACCTCCCGCGGCACGGCGTAAAGCCTCGCGCCCGCTGGCACCCGAGTACCGACGCGATATTCAACCATGGGCGGCGGCGCCTCGACCGGCGCGCGCACGATGGTGCGATAGATGGTTTCGCGCTGCACCGGCGTGAGCTCCAGCGGCCGCGTCGTCACGACCGTGCGTGTCTCAACCGGCTCGCGCGTAATCACCGTGGTCTGCGCGCTCGCACCGCCAACGCCGGCGAACAACGCCGCCGCGATCGCGGCGTGGCGAAAACATGTCATCGGTTCCTCCTGCCTGTTTTGGCTACGAGGCAGGGAAACGCGCTTGCGTAGGATGCGTTCCGCGCGAAAGTTCCGCTCACAGAGTGTGCGGCGGTTCGTCGAGCAGTTTGAGCTTGGCGCTGAGCGCGGCAATGCGCCGCTCCGCTTCGGCTTGTGACAAAACCTCTTGGAAAGCGTCCGGCTCGTAGGCGTCGATCGACAATTGCTTAAGACGCGCAGCCTGGTCGGCGGTCATCGGCGTATCTTCGGCGGCGGACGATTGTGCGGGCATGGCGATGCAACAATGAACACGGCCCCGCGCCGGTTCCAACGCTGCCGGTTCAGGACGCCTTGATGCTCGGCAATGCCGGCCGCAGCGCCAGCGTGATCGGCAGCGTCAGCAGCACTACGGCAGCGACGACCACCAACGCCGACGGCACGCCGATGGCGTCGCCGAGCACACCGTAGATCGCCGGCGACACCGCGCCGGCGCCGATCGTGCCGGTGTAGAAAATGCCGAAGGCGCGTTGCCGCTTCGCCGGCGCGACCAGATCCGGCACCGAGCCGTAGAGCACCGAGGAGGTGCCGTTGAGCGCGACGCCGATCAACGGCAGAATCGAGAGCGCGGCCTCGAGCGACAGCGGCAACAGCCCGATGATACCGAGCGCGGTCACCGCCTCGGTCAGCCACACCGTCGCCACCGCGCCGATGCGCGCGCCGATGAAGGCGCAGACCAGCTTGCCGGCCGCGCCGCCGGCGAAGACCAAAGTCAGCGCGAAGCCGACGGTCGGCAGGCTGGCGCCCTTGGCGGTGAGCACGAAGGGCAGGAAAGTCAGGAACGCCATGCGGGTCGCGCTGTCGATGACGCCGACTGATAGCAGCAGCGGAAAGCCGAATTGGCTCAGGCGCGACGAGGCCGCTGTGCCGGCTTCGACCTTGCGCGGTGCCGGCGCCTCGGCACCGAACCGCGGGATCAGCACGTAAACGACAATCGCCGCCAGCACGCCGAGGCCGCCGAGCAGGATCAGCGCATGGCGCCAGGGCAATATCACGAACAGCAGCGAGGCCGCCGCCGGCAGCGTCATCTTGCCAATGTCGCCGGCGAAATTGTAGGTGCCAAGCATCTTCAATGAGCGCGATCCGGCGAAAGCGCGCGCGATCAGCGACGAAGCCAGCGGATGCTGCGTGCTGGCGCCAAGTCCGCCCACGAACAACGCGGCCACCAGCGTGGCGACACCGCTGCTGAAGCCGGCGAAGCAGTAGCCGATGCCGGCGAGCGCGGTGCCGAGCGCCAGCACAATCGGCGCTCCGAACCGTTCGGCGAGGAAGCCCGAGGGAATCTGCAAGCCCGCCAGCGTGCCTGAGAACACAGTCTTCATCAGCCCCAGCGCGGCAAAGCCGAGACCGAATTCGTGCTGCCAGATCGGCAGCATGACGTAGATCAAGTCGGTGTAACCATCGTGTAGCGCATGCGCGCCGCAGGCGACTCCGAGCGCGCGCCGCTCTTCGCTTGGCGTATGCGTGGTCCCGGCTGCGGCGGTCATGGCGGTTTCTCGCGCCGCTCAACGAAGGTGGTGCTGATGAGCGAGAGCACCGGCGCGCCGTTCTGGTTGACGCCGGTCGAGCGGAAGGTCATCAGGCCGGACTGCGGCCGGCTGTTCGAGGGGCGCAGTTCGATCACGTCGCTCCGGTAGGAGACCGTATCGCCGACATAGACCGGCACCGGCCACGCCAGCTCGCGGAAACCGAGCGCCGGGCCGATGCCGGCGACCGGCTCGCCGCGCGCCAGCATCGCCTCGTCCATGCGGCGGCGGTAGTCGATCATCAGCCGCATCCAGGCCAGCGCGGTGTGCCAGCCGGAGGCGACCAGCGCGCCGAAATGCGAGCGTTCCGCCGCCGCCTCGTCGACATGGAACAACTGCGGATCGTAGCGGACGGCGAAGGCCTTGATGGCCTCGGCGGTGAAGGTGTGGCGGCCGTATTCGAACGCGTCGCCGACCTGGATGTCCTCGAAGAATTTCACGGCGGCGCTCCCGGCTGGCGGCGGCCGAGCATCGCGGTCGTCACCATCGTGGTTAGGCAGGTTCCGGCCTCATCGATCACCTCGTACCGGAATTTCGTCAGGCCCATTTCCGGCCGGCTCTTGGAGGGGCGGCTTTCCAGCACCGTCGAGCGCACGCGGATCTGGGTGCCCGGCCGCAGCGGCTTGAGCCAGCGCACCTCGTCGATTCCCGGCGAGCCCATTGAGCTCGAATCGAGCACGAAGCCGTCGGCGATGATGCGCATCAGCAGGCAGCAGCTATGCCAGCCGGAGGCGCCCAGCCCACCCAGAAACGTCGCGCTCGCCGCCGCCTCGTCGAGATGCATCGGCTGCGGATCGAATTCGGCGGCGAAGGCGACGATCTCGTCGCGCGTGACCAGCCGTGGGCCGTAGACGGCGACCGCGCCGGGCTGGAAGTCTTCCCAGTAGAGTTTCGGCATGACGGGTTTTTTTACTGTCATTCCGGGGCAAGCGCAAAGCGCGTGGACCCGGAATCCATATTCCGCAGCGCTGGGGTTATGGATTCCGGGTTCGCCGCTTCGCGGCGCCCCGGAATGACCAGCGTTAGGTCGCAAAGCGGAAATGCATCACGTCGCCGTCGGCGACGACGTAATCCTTGCCTTCCAGCCGCATCTTGCCGGCCTCTTTGGCGCCGGTCTCGCCGCCATTGGCGATGAAGTCGTCATAGGCGATGGTTTCCGAGCGGATGAAACCGCGCTCGAAATCGGAATGGATCACGCCCGCGGCCTGCGGTGCTTTGGTGCCTTGCGTGATGGTCCAGGCGCGCGTCTCCTTCGGGCCGACGGTGAAATAAGTCACCAGATGCAGCAGCGCGTAGCCGGCGCGGATCAGCCGGTCGAGGCCGGTCTCGTTGAGGCCGACCGCTTCGAGGAACTCCGCGCGCTCGGCCGGCGGCAGCGTCGCGATCTCCGATTCGATCTTGGCCGAGATCACCACGGCGACCGCGCCCTCCTCCTTGGCGCGCGCCTCGACCAGTTTTGAAAATTGGTTGCCGGTCGCGGCCGCGGCTTCGTCCACGTTGCAGGCATAAAGCACCGGCGCCGAGGTGAGCAGGTCGAGCGAGTGAAAGAGTGTCTCCTCCTCCGGCTTGCGCTCGACCAGACGCGCCGGTTTGCCCTCGCGCAGCAACGCCAGCGAGCGGTTGACCAGATCGAGCGTCTCCTTGGCGAGCTTGGCGTCCTCGCCTGCGCCCTTGGCTTTCTTCTCCAGAGCGTCGACGCGCTTTTCCAGCGATTCGAGATCGGCCAGCATCAGCTCGGTCTCGATGGTGTCGATGTCGGCGATCGGATCGACCTTGCCTTCGACGTGGGTGACGTCGCTGTCCTCGAAACAGCGCACTACGTGCACGATGGCGTCCACCTCGCGGATGGTGGCGAGGAATTGGTTGCCGAGCCCCTCGCCTTTCGAGGCGCCGCGCACCAGCCCGGCGATATCGACGAAGGTGATGCGGGTCGGGATGATCTCCGCCGACTTGCCGAGCACGGCGAGCTTGTCCAACCGCGGGTCCGGCACGGCGATCTCGCCGACGTTCGGCTCGATGGTGCAGAACGGATAGTTCGCCGCCTGCGCCGCCGCGGTCTGCGTCAGCGCATTGAAGAGCGTCGACTTGCCGACATTCGGCAGGCCGACGATGCCGCACTTAAATCCCATGGTTTAATCTTCGTCTGTGTCGTTATCGGCACCGACGCCGAAGCCCTTGGCGGCCATGGCGAGATGCACCTTGTTCTGGAAACTCGAGTCCTTGCCTTCGACCAACAGCGCCGCGTTATCGGCGACGATATCGCACAGCGCCTCGACCATCGGCCGCTCGTCCTTGGCGAAATCCTGCAGCACGTAGCGCTCCATCAGCTCCTTGCTGCCCGGATGGCCGACGCCGAGGCGCACGCGGGTGTAGTCGTTGCCGATGTGCTCGGAGATCGAGCGCAGGCCGTTATGCCCGGCATTGCCACCGCCCTTTTTCAACCGCACCTTGCCGGGCGGCAGTTCCGCCTCGTCGTGGAACACCACCACGCCGCCGGCGTCGAGCTTGTAGAAATGGACGGCTTCCGCCACCGCGCGCCCGGATTCGTTCATATAGGTGCCGGGCAGCAGCAGCAGAACCTTTTCATTGCCAATCGTGCCTTCGACCGTGACGCCCTGGAAACGGCGTCGCCACGGCGCGATGTCGTGGCGCTTGGCGATCGCCTGCACCGCCATGAAGCCGATATTGTGCCGGTTGCCGACGTAGCGTTCGCCAGGATTGCCGAGGCCGACGAAAAGCAGCATGGCTCAACGGCATCCCGGGCCGAACGTTCGCGTGAGAGCGAGGAGGCTTAAGCGCCTCCTCACTTCTTCTCGGACTTCGCCGGCGCGGCCGCGGCGGCGGGCGCACCCGCAGCCGGAGCGGCGGCGGCACCGGGCGCGGCGGGAGCTGCGCCGGGTGCGGCGCCTTCGGCACCGGGCACTGCGCCTGCAGCGGCGGCGGCAGCCGCAGCGGCAGCCGCGGCAGCAGCCGCTTCGGCGGCGGCCTTCATTTCTTCGGCGTAGCCGGACGGCGGCACCACCGTGACCAGCGTGATGTCGCCTTGCGCGACCACGCGCACATTCGGCGGCAGCGTCACATCGCTGATATGCTTGGAATGGTTGATGTCGAGGCTGGCGATGTCGACGTCGATCGATTCCGGAATGGTCTCGACCGGGCACATCACCTCGATGGTGTGGGTGACGATGTTGACCGCACCGCCGCGCTTGACGCCGGGCGACTGGTCGGCGTTGAGCACCTTGACCGCGACGTTGACGCGGATGACGGCGCCTTCCGACACGCGCAGGAAGTCGACGTGCATCGGCTGATCCTTCACCGGATCGAGCTGGAAGTCGCGCGGGATCACGCGGTGCTTGGTGCCGTCCAGGTCGATCTGGAACAGCGTGGTCAGGAAGCGGCCGGCGTAAATGCGCCGGGTGAGCTCGGTATGGTCGAGCGTGACCATCTGCGGGGGCTTGTTCTCTCCGTAAATCACGCCCGGCACTCGGCCGGAGCGACGCGCAGCCCGGGCGGCCCCCTTGCCGCCTTTCGGACGCACCGCCGCCTTCAATTCCAGGACGGTCGCCATGTCTGAACCCTTCATCTAAGCCAATGGAAAAGGCGGCTTTTTCCGCCGCCCGCGCGCGCGGCAAGCCTCCAGGGGTGCCGGGGGCCGCGTGTCGCGCAGGCTTATAGCGGCGGCGGCCGCAAAGGGCAAGAAAGGCCGAATTCCCTCATTCCGTCGGCGGTGGCGCGGCCGTTTTCTTCGCCGGCTTGTCAGGCTTATCGCCCGTTTTGCCCTCCAGCGCCGCGATGCGCGCTTTCAGCGCCTCGTTTTCCTCGCGCGCCAAGCGGGCCATTTCCTTGACCGCCTCGAATTCCTCGCGCTGGACCACGTCGAGGTCGCGCAACATGCGTTCCGCCTGGTGGCGGAACAAGGTGTCGAATTCCTTGCGGACGCCTTGCGCAACCCCGGCGGCATCGTTCATCAGGCGCGCCATCTCGTCGAATATGCGGTTGTTGGTCTGGGTCATGCCTCGCCTCCGGTACATTCTTTGCGCATGATCTTATCCGAAAACCGGTACCCACTTTTCGGGATCATGCGCGTAACAATGGCGGTCCGGTCATCCCGCTACAAGGGGCGGCATGCTACCACTCCTGGCGGGCGCGGCCGAACGCGGAAATTGCAATGCCTTTATTCGTCATCCCCTATCCCCGGTTCGATCCGGTGCTGGTGCACCTCGGTCCCTTCGCCATCCGCTGGTACGCGCTCGCTTATATCGTCGGCATCCTGCTCGGCTGGGTCTATGCCCGCGCCATCATCCGCTCAAAGCGGCTGTGGGGCGGCAATTCTTCAAAGAATTTGGCGCCGATGACACTCGCCGATTTCGACGATTTCGTGCTCTGGGTGACGCTCGGCATCATCGTCGGCGGGCGAATCGGCTACGTGCTGTTCTATAATTTGGCGCTGTTTGCCGCCCACCCGATCGAGATCTTCGAACTGTGGAAAGGCGGCATGTCGTTCCACGGCGGTTTCACCGGCTGCGTGGTCGCGGTGGTGTGGTTCGCGCGCCGACGCGGCATTCCCTTCCTGTCGCTCGGCGACATCACCTGCGCGGTCGGGCCGATCGGTCTGTTTCTCGGCCGCCTCGCCAATTTCATCAACGGCGAATTATGGGGCCGCCCGGCCGACGTGCCCTGGGCCATGGTCTTCCCCGGCGCCGGCCCGCTGCCGCGGCATCCAAGCCAGCTCTACGAGGCCGGTCTCGAAGGCCTGACGCTGCTCGTCGTGCTGGCGCTGTTGATGCGCGCCGGCGCGCTCAAGCGGCCCGGTCTGATCGTCGGCTGCTTCGCCTGCTTCTACGCGCTCGCGCGCTCGACCTGCGAATTCTTCCGCGAGCCCGACGCCCAACTTGGCTTCCTGTGGGGCGGCGCGACCATGGGGCAATTGCTGTCGATCCCACTGTTCGTCGCCGGACTTGCATTCATCTATTACGCGGTCAAGCATCCGCCGCTGCAGACCAGATCATGAGCGACATGCCGCCTTTGGAAGCCGAAATCCGTCGCCGCATCGCGGCGGCCGGCCCCATGCCGGTCGGCGAATACATGGCGCTCTGCCTTCTCGACAGCGAGCACGGCTACTACACCACGCGCGATCCGATCGGCGCCCGCGGCGATTTCATTACCGCGCCGGAGGTGAGCCAGATGTTCGGCGAGATGATCGGCCTGTGGATGGCGGCGGTGTGGCGGCAGATGGGTTCGCCGGAAAACATCCGCGTCATCGAGCTCGGCCCCGGCCGCGGCACCATGATGAGGGACGCGCTGCGCGCGGCCAAAGTGCTGCCGGGTTTCCGCGAAGCGCTGGTGGTGCATCTGGTCGAGATCAGTCCGGCGCTGGAAGCGCAGCAGCAGCGCACGCTGGAGCCCTTGGGCACGCCGGTCTACTGGCACCGCGCGCTGGACGACGTGCCGCAAGGCGCCGCCATCGTCGTCGCCAACGAGTTCTTCGACGCGCTGCCGGTCAGCCAGGCGGTGAAGACCGAGCGCGGCTGGCACGAGCGGCAGATCGAGGTGGATCCTTCCGGCCAGCTTGCTTTCACCATCGCGCCCGATCCGCTGCCGCATTTCGACCTGCTGCTCGCGCCGGCGGTGCGCAATGCGCCGGAGGGATCGATCTTCGAATGGCGCACCGACACGCTGGCGATGGAGCTCGGCGCGCGGCTTACGCGCGACGGCGGCGCCGCGCTGGTGATCGACTACGGCCACGCCGAAAGCGCCGCCGGCGAAACGCTGCAGGCGGTCGGCAAGCATGTCTACGCTAACCCGCTCGACGCGCCGGGCAGCGTCGATCTCACCGCCCACGTCGATTTCCTGGCTTTGGCCACGGCCGTGGAGGCGATGGGCACGGCCGGCTTCGGGCCGCTGACGCAGTCGCAGTTCCTGCGCCGGCTCGGCATCGTCACGCGCGCGGCCAAGCTCAAGGCGAATGCGGCCGAGCCGGTCGTCGCCTCGATCGACGCCGCGCTCAAACGTCTGATCAGCGAGGGCCAGGCCGGCATGGGCGCGCTGTTCAAGGCCGCGGCCTTCGCGCACCCCAAGCTCGGCGTGCCGCCGGGATTCGAAGGCTAGCCGATGCTGCAAGCGACCTCCCTCAGCAAGCTCGCCCGCGTCCGCCACGCTTTCTTCACCCGCGCGGGCGGCGTCTCGCACGGCGTCTATGCATCGCTCAACGGCGGCGTCGGCTCGAGCGACACGCCCGAACACGTCGCGGAAAACCGCGCGCGCATGGCCGCGGCCTTGGGCGTCGCGCCGGAGCGTTTTCTCACCGCCTATCAGATCCACTCACCCGAGGTGGTGGTCGCCGATGCGCCGTGGGCACACGAAAGCCGCCCGCGCGCCGACGCCATCGTCACCCGCACGCCCAGGCTCGCCATCGGCGTCTCCACCGCCGACTGCGGGCCGGTGCTCTTTGCCGACGCCGAGGCCGGTGTGGTCGGCGCGGCGCATGCCGGCTGGCGCGGCGCGCTCACCGGCGTGATCGAGGCCACCGTCGCCGCCATGGAAAAGCTCGGCGCCGAGCGCGCGCGCATCGTCGCGGCGCTTGGGCCAACCATCCGGCAGCCGAACTACGAGGTCGGACCCGAATTCGTCGCCCGCTTCATGGCGGCCGACGCCGACAACGCGCGGTTCTTTGCACCGTCCGAGCGCGCCGATCACGCCATGTTCGATCTCGCCGGCTATATCGCCGACCGGGCGCAGCGCGCCGGCATCGAAACATTCGAAGACCTCGCGCTCTGCAACTATGCCGAGCCGGAGCGTTTCTTCAGCTACCGCCGCACGACCAAGCGGGGGGAGCCGGATTACGGCCGGCATATCAATGCCATCGCATTAGCCGAGTAGTCCGCGCCGCTGGACACCGGGGCACCGCGGCGGCTACCGTGTGGCGCGGTCAAGAATTCGGAACGACAAGAACAAGGCCGGCGGTAGAGGTGTCAATGCAGTGGAGTTGGAGCGGGCGCGCCTGGCGCGCCGCGCAGCGTGCCTGCCGGCCCGGTCTGCTGTTACCCGCCGTTTGCGCGATGGCGCTCGCCGCCTGCAGCCTCGACGATCATCCCACTGCCTTGCGCGGCGGGCCGCGCGGGGCCACGGTCGCGTTTGAATCCATCGACGGCCCGCCGCCCGGCCAATTCGACGAGCTGGTGCAGGCGCTCAACAGCGAAGCGCAGACCCGCCGGTTGGCGGTGACGTCGCGGGAAAGTCCGTCGGCCTACCGCGTGCGCGGGTATCTCTCCGCCAGCAGAACGAAGAACGTCACAACGGTGTCCTGGGTGTGGGATGTCTTCGACAACGACGGTCGCCGCGCGCTGCGCATTTCCGGCGAGGAGACCGCCAAGGGCCACCATCAAAATGCCTGGGCCGCGGCCGACGACGCCATGCTGCATCGGATCGCCGGCAACAGCATGGACCAGCTCGCCGCCTTCCTGACCTCGCCCGACATCGCCCCCGGCACGCCCGACGCCGCGCCGCGCATGGCGCTCGCCACGAGCGGCGAATCTTCGCCGGAAGCGGCCGGCATTTTCCGCATTTTCCGGCCCAATGCCGATCCGGCTCCGGTGAGCGCCGGCGCCATCCCGGCGTCCGCCGACGGCGACGCCGCCCGGGTCCCACTGCCGCCGCGCCGGCCGCCGGACGTGCCCGTCGCTTCGGCCCCCGCCACGCCCACCAAGCTCGCCGCAAGTCACTGATTCCAACCGCCCGTTCACCCTGTTCAAAAGCCCCGGGACAATAAATCGGACTCGTATTGCGAGCCCGTTGCCGCCTTGTTATGACCTGCGCGCCTAAGCGCATGCGATCCAGCGCCGATCGCGCGCCATCAATTGCCGGGTAGAAGAGGATTGTGAGATGTCGGGCACGAACGGAGCGATCAAGCTCGTCGCCGGCAACTCGAATCCTGCCCTGGCGCAGGCGATCGCCGACTACCTCAAGACCCCGCTGACCAAGGCAGTGGTGCGTCGCTTTGCCGATATGGAGGTGTTCGTCGAAATCCAGGAAAACGTGCGCGGGACCGATGTCTTCGTCATCCAGTCCACCTCGTTCCCGGCCAACGACCACCTGATGGAATTGCTGATCATCGTCGACGCGCTGCGCCGCTCCTCGGCGCGCCGCATCACGGCGGTGATCCCCTATTTCGGTTATGCCCGGCAGGACCGCAAACCGGGCCCGCGTACGCCGATTTCGGCCAAGCTGGTCGCCAACCTGATCACCCGCGCCGGCGCCGACCGCGTGATGACGCTCGACCTGCACGCCGGGCAGATCCAGGGTTTCTTCGATATCCCGACCGACAATCTCTATGCATCGCCAGTGATGGTGCGCGACATCCGCGAGCGTTTCGAGCTCGACAACGTCATGGTGGTGTCGCCCGATGTCGGCGGCGTGGTGCGCGCGCGCGGGCTCGCCAAGCGCATCAACGCGCCGCTCGCCATCATCGACAAGCGGCGTGAGCGCGCCGGCGAATCCGAGGTGATGAACGTGATCGGCGAGGTCGCCGGTCACACCTGCGTGCTGGTCGACGACATCGTCGACTCTGGCGGGACCCTTGTGAACGCGGCCGATGCGTTGCTCGAACAGGGTGCCAAGGCGGTTTACGCTTATATCAGCCACGGCGTGCTGTCGGGCGGCGCGGTGGCGCGCATCGCCAAATCGCGGCTGAAGGAACTGGTGATCACCGACTCGATTCAGCCGACCAAGGAAGTCGCCGCCTGCCAAAACATCCGCGTACTGCCGATCGCCACCTTGATCGGCGAGGCAATGCGGCGCACCGCGACCGAGGAATCGGTGTCGAGTCTGTTCGACTGACGGCGCGCGAGAACAAAACGGAATCGGGCGGCGAACAGATTCCGCGCGGCGAAGTTATCCACCGAAAGATTCATTAGGCCTCCGCTTTGCTGTGGAGAGTCATTTCCGCGCGGTTGCCTATGGCGGGCAAATCACGGCCCATTGGCCATCGATGATGCCTTTGGCGGGCTGAATCGCAGAGGTTATAGTCAGTTGACCGAGTGATTCGTTTCCGCCGTCAAGGCGTCCCCGTACCCCTGCGTCACAACCCGATCGGCAGTTGCCCGTGCGCGTGGTTTGCGTGCGATCCTTGATCGATTCGGCAAAGCGGAGACGTCATGCCCCAGATCGCCTACGCCGACGACGCCCGGATCAACCCGCTCGACGTGGTCGAACGTCTGGCGGCGGGCAACGACTGGTCGTTCGAGCGCGCCAGCGACGACGAGATTACGATCCTCATTACCGGCAAGTGGACCGACTACCAGGTCTCCTACACCTGGATGGGCGACATCGAGGCGCTGCATCTGGCCTGCGCCTTCGATCTGCGCGTGCCCGAACGCCGCCGCGCCGAAGTGCAGGTCCTCGTGTCCCTGATCAACGAGCGGCTATGGGTCGGCCATTTCGATCTCTGGGTCGGCGAAGGCATGCTGATGTTCCGCCACGCGCTGGTGCTGCCGGGCGGCACGCAGGCCTCCGGCAAGCAATGCGAGGCACTGCTCGCCACCGCGCTCGACTCCTGCGAACGCTATTTCACGGCCTTCCAGTTCGTGGTCTGGGCGGGCAAGAGCGCACGCGAGGCGCTCGACGCCGCCATGTTCGAAACCTCGGGCGAGGCGTGACGCGACTTGCATCGCGCTGCCTATCTCCGTCATCCTGAGGTGCGCGCCGAAGGCGCGCTTCAAAGGATGGACGGCCCAGGCCGTCGCCCTTCGAGGCCCGCGCTTCGCGCTCGCTTCTCAGGGTGACGGATCGAACTTGTCATGGCTGGCAAAACGAAAAAGACCTCACTTTCCCTCTCCGGCTCCCTCGTCCTCGTCGGCGCCGGCAAGATGGGTTCGGCCATGCTCGACGGGTGGATCGCGCGGGGGCTGGCGCTGAAGCGGATTGTCGTGCTCGAGCCGCAGCCGGGCAAAGCGATCAAAGCGCTCACGCGGCGCGGGCTCATGCTCAATCCGAAAGGCAAGCCCAAGCCTGCCGCGGCGTCCGCCATCGTGATCGCGGTCAAGCCGCAGACCGCGCCGGACGCGCTGCCGCCGCTCAAGGCTTACGTTGGCAACAGCACGTTGGTGCTGTCGATCATGGCCGGCCGCACCATCGGCTTCTTGGAAGCCTCGTTGCCGGGCGCGGCGATCGTGCGGGCGATGCCGAACACGCCGGCCGCGATTGGCCGCGGCATCAGCGTCGCGGTCGCCAACGCCAAGGTCTCCGCGCGCCAGCGTAAGCTCGCTACCGATCTGCTCGCCGCCATCGGCAAGGTGGAATGGGCCGCAGACGAAAAGCTGATGGACGCGGTCACCGCGGTCTCCGGCTCGGGCCCGGCCTACGTGTTCCTGCTGGCGGAAGCGATGACCAAGGCCGGCATCGCCGCCGGGTTGCCGGCGGATCTCGCCGCGCGGCTCGCGCGCGAGACCGTCGCCGGTTCCGGCGAACTGCTGCAGCGCTCGCCGCTCGATGCCGCCACATTGCGGCAGAACGTCACCTCGCCCGGCGGCACCACCGCGGCGGCGCTGGACGTGTTGATGGGACCGGACGGCTTCGAGAAACTGCTGACCAAGGCGATCGCTGCCGCGACCCGCCGCGGCCGCGAGCTCGCCGGCTAGCGCCGCCTCGACACTTTTTCGTGATCACGATCGTGCGCGAGCAATAAATATTCCCTGCCCTAGAACCGGCGCCTTTAGCGGCCTAGATTAGGGCGAGCGAACACACACGGGAGAACGCCATGGCCCGCAAGTCGAAAAAGCAGCGCCGCGCGCAAGTCCAGGCCGCCGCGCCGCGTGGCGACAGCAACCGCGACAAGGCGATCGAGGCGCTGATGGCGTTGCTCGCCGAGCAGCCCTTCGAAGAGATCGGGCTGGCCGAGGTCGCCGGCCGCGCCGGGCTGAAGCTGTCCGAGTTGCGCGCCGAATTCGGCTCGACACTCGCCATCGTCGCCGCCCAGATCAAGGATATCGACCGCGCGGTGCTCGCCGGCGGCGGCGGCGACATGACGGAGGAGCCGGCACGCGAGCGGCTGTTCGACGTGCTGATGCGCCGGCTGGAGGCGCTCGCCCCCTACAAGGAGGCGGTGCGCTCGCTGCTGCGCTCGACGCGACGTAATCCCGGTCTCGCGCTCGCGCTCAACGCCATGGCGGTGCGCTCGCAGCAGTGGATGCTGGAGGCCGCCGGCATCGGCGCGCATGGTCCGCGCGGGGCGTTGCGCGCGCAAGGCGCCGCGCTGATGTTCGCCCGTGTGCTCCGTGTCTGGTTCGACGATGACGAGCCGGGCCTCGACCGCACCATGGCCGCGCTCGGCCGCGGCCTGTCCAGCGCCGAGCGCTGGGATGGCTTTGTCGGCGATCTTTGCGCGATTCCCTGCGCGATCCGCGGCCGGCGGCGGCGCCGTCATCGCGACGAGGACGAAGAAGCCGAGGCGGCTTAAACCGGCACCCTGACGGTCGCCCGCAGGCCGCCCATCGGACTGTCGCCCAGCGTAATGTCGCCGCCGTGCGAGCGCGCGATGTCGCGCGCGATGGCGAGGCCCAGGCCGGTGCCGCCCTGGTCCTGGTTGCGCGCGTCGTCGAGCCGCAGGAACGGCTTGAATACCTCCTCGCGCATATCGGGCGCGATACCCGGGCCGTCATCGTCCACCGTCACGCTGAGATAGCGGTGATCGCGGTGGCCGGTGATCGAGATCGCCGGCGCATGGCGTGCGGCGTTCGACACCAGATTGCCCAGGCAGCGCTTGAACGCGGCCGGCCGCACGGTGACGATCGGCTGGCCGTGGAAGACGACGCTCGCCTTATGGCCGTTGCGCAAGGCATCGTCCTTGAGCTCTTCCAGCAGCGCCGCCATGTCGGTCGGCGCCGCGCTCTCACCAAGATCGCCGCGCGCGAAGGCGAGATAGGCCTCCAGCATGCGCGCCATCTCGTCGATGTCCTTCTTCATCGCCTCGGTTTCCGGCGTCTTCTTCTTGATCAGCGCCAGCTCGAGCTTGAAGCGCGTGAGCACCGTGCGCAGGTCGTGCGAGACGCCCGCCAGCATCGCCGTGCGCTGCTCGATCGCGCGCTCGACGCGCGTCTTCATTTCGATGAAGGCGGCGGCCGCGCGCCGCACCTCGCGCGCGCCGCGCGGGCGGAAATTCGGCGCGTCACGGCCCTTGCCGAAGCTTTCCGCGGCATCCGCCAGCCGCAAAATCGGCTTGATCTGGTTGCGCAGGAAGATAATGGCGACGCCGATCAGCACCAGCGAGGTGCCGACCATCCAGAGCAGGAAGATTTCCGAGTTCGAGGCATAGGCGGCGCTGCGCCGGGCGAAGATGCGCATGACCGTGTTGTCGAGCTGCACGCGGATCTCGACCAGCGCCGAGCGGCCGACGGTGTCGATCCAGAACGGGCGCGCGATCTGCCGGCGCAATTCCTCCGACAGCGTCGAATCGAGCAGCGAGAAGAATGGCTTCGGCCCCGGCGGCGGCATGTCGCCGATCGGCAGGAAATCGACCACCAAGCCGAGCCGGTCCTGCGCGATCTTACGGATCTGCTGCTGGTCGGCGTCCTGCGGATAGCCCTTGTAGACGTCGATCAGCGCCGCGATGTCGGCCACCACGCCGGCCGAAAGCCGTTGCGTGACCACGTTCCAGTGCCGCTCCATGAACACGAAGGCGATCACCGATTGCAGAATCACCATCGGCAGAATGATGATCAGCAGCGCGCGCGCGTAGAGCCCTTTCGGCATCACGCTGTTGAGCCAGCGGCTCATCCGCCGCCAGGCGTCGGGAATGCGCCCAAGCACGGCGTGAATGCGGCGGATCGGCGGGATCGAATCGTACCAGCGCCATGCGTCCAGCAGCCGCTCGAACGCGCTGCGGATGGTGCGGATGCCGGTGTCGATGCTGGTCATGTGCTGGTCACCAGCCGGTAGCCGATGCCGCGCACCGTCTGCACGAACAGCGGATTGGCGGGATTGGCCTCGATCTTGCGCCGCAGCCGGTTGACCTGAACGTCGACCGCGCGCTCGCTCACCGTACCACCATTGCCGGCGAGCGCCAGCCGCGACACGGTCTCGCCCGGCGTCGCGGTCAGGATGCGCAGCATCTCGCGTTCGCGGTCGGTGAGCCGGATCACCTCCTCGCCTTTGCGCAGTTCGCCGCGCGCAAGGTGATAAACGAACGGCCCGAATCGCACCGATTCGACCGGCGGCGGAGCAGCCGGCTGCGCGCGCTTGAGGATATTGGCGATGCGCAGCGAGAGCTCTCGTGGTTCAAATGGCTTCGACAGATAGTCGTCGGCGCCCATCTCCAGGCCCTTGATGCGGCTCTCGGCGGCGTCGCGCGCGGTCAGCATCAGGATCGGCACGCTGGAGGAGCCGCGCAGCGACTTGGCGAAGTCGAAGCCGTTCTCGCCCGGCATCATCACGTCGAGAATGAGCAGATCGAAGCTCAACCCGTTGAGCTTGGCGCGCGCGTCGGCCGCGGTCTCGGCGGTGGTCACGCGATAGCCCTCGCCGGTGAGGAAGCGCGACAGCAGGTCGCGGATGCGGCGGTCGTCGTCGACCACCAGCAAATGCGGCGCATCGTCGGACAGCGTGGCGGGCAAAAGCATCTTTTAAGTCCGCGTCTTGGCGCGTTCGGCGCGCGCGATCAGCCGCAGCACGCCGTCGCGATTGTCGGCATCAATCATGGCGGTAAGAAAGCGGCGCGCGGCCTCATGCGCGCCGGGGCCGAGTTCGCCGAAGGCGCGGGTGATGCGTTGCGTCTGCAAGAGGGCGAGCTTGAGCGCCAGCGCCTCGCCCTTCGGCGTCACGAACAGCAGGCGCTGCCGGCGGTCCTGCGCGCCCTCCTTCTGCACCACGTAGGCCTGATCGATAAGCTGCTTGAGCACGCGGCCGAGCGACTGCTTGGTGATGTTGAGGATCTCCAGCAGGTCGGCAACCTTCATGCCCGGATTGCGGTTGACGAAGTGCAGCACGCGGTGGTGCGCGCGTCCGAAGCCGAGCTTGGAGAGCACTTCGTCCGGATCGCCGACGAAATCGCGGTAGGCGAAGAACAAAAGCTCGATGATGTCCCAGATCGGCTCCAGCGCGGCAGAGTCCGGCGCGCCCGCGCTTTCTGCCTGGCTCGGCGGCGCGGCAATCTTGGCCTTTACATTTATGTCAGCCATGTTGACATATTTCGAATTTATGTTACAAAAATGCCGTTACGAACGAAAGTTTCGTACCGAAACGGACCTTTTCGTCGGCTTCGCGCCGAAGTCGGGGCGATAGGACCGGAGCGGCCCCATTCATATCGGGTGTTGCCACGCGACGCAAAGTATTGGAATGGGCGCGGAAAATGCTCCATGAACGGTGGAAATGAACGGTGGAAATGAACGACACGAATGAACCGGCGAAACGGCGAGACGGCGGCAGATGAAACCGCCCAGGTGATTAAAGGAGGAAGCGATGGCGGCACAGTCTTATGACCGGCTTGAAGGGGTCATCTGGTACGACGGCAAGCTGGTGCCATGGGACCAGGCCAACCTGCATGTGCTCAGCCACGGCCTGCACTATGCGAGCTGCGTGTTCGAGGGCGAGCGCGCCTATGGCGGCCAGATCTTTAAGTCGACCGAGCACTCCGAGCGGCTGAAGCGGTCCGCCAATATTCTCGATTTCGAAATCCCCTATTCGGTCGCCGAGATCGACGCCGCCAAGAAGCTGGTGGTGGAGAAGAACGGCAAGAAGGAAGCCTATGTGCGCCCGGTCGCCTGGCGCGGCTCCGAGATGATGGGCGTCTCGGCGCAGACCAACACCATCCACCTCGCCATCGCGTCATGGGAATGGCCGAGCTATTTCGACCCCGA
>DATJVE010000194.1:0-4569 GCA_035501975.1 Pseudolabrys sp. | reverse complement strand
GTGCAGAGCACGAGGTCCGGGTTGAGCACGACCACGTCGCCGACCGTCTGGATTTCGCCGGCGGTGACGGTGCCGGGGCCCTGCTTCTTGACCACCATGCGCTTGGGACCCTCGCCTTGCATCTTGATGGCGATGTCCTTGATGTTGAGCACGATGTCGGTGACGTCCTCGCGCACGCCGGCGATCGAGGAAAATTCGTGCAGCACGCCATCGATATGCACCGACTGCACCGCGGCGCCCTGCAACGAGGACAACAGAATGCGGCGCAGCGCATTACCCAGCGTCACGCCGAAGCCGCGCTCGAGCGGCTCGGCAACGACCGTGGCGACCCGCGCGGCATCGCCGCCCGCGGTCACCTGCAGCTTGTTCGGCCTGATCAATTCCTGCCAATTTTTTTGGATCACGTCATTCACCTTTGAGCGGCGCGAGGCTTTCCCCGCGCATCCCACCCGCCGTGTGGGGAAATCTCGGCGGCGGCGGACGCTTGCAGCATCCGCCAGAAACGAAAATCAAACGCGGCGACGTTTACGCGGCCGGCAACCGTTGTGCGGGATCGTGGTCACGTCACGGATCGAAGTGATGGTGAAGCCCTGCGCCTGCAACGCCCGCAACGCCGACTCTCGGCCCGATCCCGGACCGGAAACCTCGACCTCGAGGGTGCGCATGCCGTGTTCCTGCGCCTTCTTGGCGGCATCCTCGGCCGCGACCTGCGCGGCATAGGGCGTCGATTTGCGCGAGCCCTTGAAACCCATCGTGCCCGACGACGACCAGGCAATGGTATTGCCCTGCGCGTCGGTAATGGTGATCATGGTGTTATTGAACGAGGCGGCGACATGCGCGACGCCCGACGCGATGTTTTTGCGTTCGCGCCGGCGGACGCGGGTGGCTTCCTTACCCATTCTCGATCCTTTCGCGGCCCGCCGCCGTCAGGCGCGGGCAATTCCTGTTACTTGCCTTCGGCTTTCTTCTTGCCGGCGATGGTCTTGGCCGGGCCCTTGCGGGTGCGCGCATTGGTATGGGTGCGCTGGCCGCGGACCGGCAGCCCCTTGCGGTGACGCAGGCCCCGGTAGCATCCGAGGTCCATCAGCCGCTTGATATTCATCGCCACTTCGCGGCGCAGATCGCCTTCGACCATGTAGTCGCGGTCGATCATTTCGCGGATCTGCAGCACTTCCGCGTCGGTCAACTGCGACACCCGCCGCTCCTGCGGCAGGTTAACCTTGGTCATGATGTCCTTGGCGATCTTCGGCCCGATGCCATGGATATACTGCAGCGCGATCACGACGCGCTTGTTGGTGGGCAGATTGACGCCCGCGATACGAGCCACGGATGGTTTCTCCTGTTATCGTCCGGCCACGCGCGATGCGCCGAATTCTTGTGTTCCCAGAACCGGTTAGCGCAAAGCGTAACACGACGCCTGTCCCCGGATTCGTGGGGCCCGGCATCGCGTTAAACTCCTGAATGCGCTGCTTATTAGGGGATTCATCGCCCTCTCGTCAACCTCGCCGGGCAGTCGTTTTGCGCCGTCCAGCCTTGTTTTTGACGCGGGCCGGACGACGCCGGCGGCTGGCCGACTTTTTGGCGGCCTGCTTTCCACGCTTCGCTTTGGCGCGCCCGGTCTTGGCAGGCTTGCCGGCCTTTTTTGCCCGTTTCGCCGCCCTTTTTTCGCGCTTGGCGGCCTTTTTCGCACGCTTGGCAGCCCTGACGCGCGGCTCCTCCAGAATACGATCGATCGCCACCGTTACGGCGTCGATCGGCTCCATGCCGTCTACCGCGCGGTGCATGCCCTTGGAGGCGTAATAATAGGCAAGCGGCGCGGTCTGCGCCCGGTAGGCGGCCAGACGGCCCTTGAGTACCTCCGGGTTGTCGTCGGCGCGCAGCTTCTCGCCGCGCGCGGTCATTTCGGCCACCCGCGTCTCGATGCGTTTGACCAGGGCGTCCTCGTCCACCTTGAGTTCGATCACGGCGTCGAGCCTGAGGCCGCGCTCAGCCAAGAGCCGGTCGAGCGCCTCGGCCTGCGGCACGGTGCGCGGGAAGCCGTCGAGGACGAAGCCGCGTTTGCAGTCGGGCTGGTCGATACGGTCGGCAATGATTGCCACCACCACCTCGTCGGGGACCAACTCGCCGCGATCCATGATCGCTTTGGCGCGCCGGCCGACCGGCGTGCCGGCGGCGACCGCGGCGCGCAGCATGTCGCCGGTGGAGAGCTGCACGATTCCGTATTTCTGAATCAGCCGCTGCGCTTGCGTGCCCTTCCCCGCCCCCGGCGGGCCGAGCAGGATCAGTCTCATCGATTGCGCCCCCGCAATTTCGACCGTTTGATCAGGCCTTCATATTGATGCGCCAGCAGATAGCCCTGGATCTGCGCGACCGTGTCCATGGTGACGCTGACCACGATCAACAGCGAGGTGCCGCCGAAATAGAACGGCACCGCCGCATAGGAGATCAGGATTTCCGGGATCAGGCAGACGATGGCGAGATAGAGCGCGCCGATCACCGTGATGCGCGAGAGCACGTAGTCGATATATTCCGCCGTGCGCTCGCCCGGCCGGATGCCGGGGATGAAGCCGCCGTGCTTCTTCAAGTTGTCCGCGGTCTCGGTCGGGTTGAACACGATCGCGGTGTAGAAGAAGGCAAAGAACACGATCAGCGCGATATAGAGCAGCAGGAACAGCGGCCGGCCATGGCCGAGCAGCGTGGTGATGGTGGTGAGCCAGCTCGGTCCCGAGCCGGCGTTGAAGTTGGCGACCGTGGTCGGCAACAGCAGTAGCGAGGAGGCGAAGATCGGCGGGATCACGCCGGAGGTGTTGAGCTTGAGCGGCAGGTGCGAAGACTGGCCCTCGAACATGCGGTTGCCGACCTGGCGCTTGGGATACTGGATCAGCAGCCGGCGCTGCGCGCGCTCCATGAACACGATGAAGGCGATGACCGCGACCGCCATCACGATGACGGCGAGGATGAGGCCGGTGGACAAGGCGCCTTGCCGGCCGAGTTCGAGGGTGCCGGCGATCGCCGAGGGCAATTGCGCGACGATGCCGGAGAGGATGATCAGCGAGATGCCGTTGCCGATGCCGCGCGAGGTGATCTGCTCGCCGAGCCACATCAGGAACATGGTGCCGCCGGTCAGCGTGACGACCGTCGAAATACGGAAGAAGAAGCCGGGATCGGACACCACGCTGCCGGCGCCTTCGAGGCCGATGGAAATGCCGTAGGCCTGGAATGCCGCCAGCACCACGGTGAGATACCGCGTATACTGGTTCATGATCTTGCGGCCGGCCTCGCCTTCCTTCTTCAGGTTCTCAAGCGTGGGCGAGACCGTCGTCATCAACTGGATGATGATCGAGGCCGAGATGTAGGGCATGATGTTCAGGGCGAAGATCGCCATCCGGTGGATGCCGCCACCGGAGAACATGTTGAACATGCCGAGGATGCCGCCGGCCTGGGTGTTGAAGATCTGTTCCCAGGCGTTGGGATCGATGCCGGGCAGCGGGATATAGGTGCCCAAGCGATAGACCAGCAGCGCGCCGACGGTGAACCAGATACGCTTCTTGAGCTCTTCGGCCTTGGCGAGCGCGCCGAAGTTGAGATTGGCTGCCAGTTGTTCCGCTGCAGAGACCATCAGTCGCTCCTGCCGCCCACCCCAGTCGACGCCGCCGCAGCCTTAGATAGGCATCACGCCGCGTTCTTGTAGCCGGCTTATTCGCCCTTTTGCTCGCCTTCGGCGGCGTCCGCTTTGGGCTTGCCGCCCTTCGGCTTGTCGCCGCCCTTGGCCGCTTCCAGCGCCATGCGCTTGTTCTTGCCTTTCGGCTCGGCGTCGACCCCCTTGACGGGAGCGAGGATCTTCACGCTGCCGCCCGCCTTCTCGATCGCCGCGATCGCCGATTTCGACGCCCCGTAGACGTGAAATTCCGCCTTGGCCTTGAGCTCGCCGTCGCCGAGCAGCTTCACGCCGCCCTTGGCGCGGCGCATCAACCCGGCCTTGACCATGGCGGCGGCGTCGATCGGCGCACCGGCATCGATGAGGCCGGCGTCGATCGCGGCCTGTACCTTGCCGAGATTGGTTTCGTTGAGCTTGACCGCGAACGGCGAGTTGCGGAAGCCGCGCTTGGGCAGACGCCGGTGCAGCGGCATCTGACCGCCTTCGAAGCCCTTGATGCGCACGCCGGTGCGCGCGGTCTGGCCCTTGCCGCCGCGTCCGCCGGTCTTGCCCATGCCGGAGCCGATGCCGCGGCCGATGCGCAGACGGTTCTTGCGCGCACCCGGCTTGTCGGCGATCTCGTTGAGTTTCATCTTACGTCCTCGTCCTTGATCTCGCGATGGCCGGGTCAAGAGCCCGGCCATGACCTAGCGGTCATTTCGCCTCGCCGACCACCTTCACCAGATGGTGCACCTTGCGGATCATGCCGCGCGTCGCCGGCGTATCCGGCAGGTCCTTGACGCGGCCGATCTTGTTGAGGCCCAAACCGATCAGCGTCGCGCGCTGAGTGCCGTCGCGGCGCAGCGGGCTCGCGATCTGTTCGACCTTGATCGTCTTTGCCGAAGCCATGACTTGCCTCTTACTCCGCCGTG